>CAZAKX010000045.1:0-21779 GCA_964485915.1 uncultured Nitrospira sp.
GGAGGGAAGAGCCCGCGCGGTCCACGCGTGAGTCTTGCTCAGCCAAACGAACCAGACAGACCAGATCCGACCAGACAGACCAGGGAAACCAAACTGAGCAACCTGTCGTGTTCGCGCGACTGATGGCGGGGCAGTGGAAGAAAGGAGCTATCCCGCCATTATGGGACGGTAAGGCCGCAGAGCGAATCGTGGAGTGTTTGGAGGGAGTCCTCAGTAAGATATAGATAGCGAGCGGCTATGCACGGAGCTAACATCAGTCGAGTTCTGCCAATCCATCATTAAGTTCGTGCAGTTTCGCGCTAATTGTTTCCTAGTGTCCCTTCGTTCTCATTGATACCCACCTCCATAATGTTTCTCGGCAAATTCATGACTTTGTGATTCGACGTGCCGCTCAAAACCTTCTCTTTTGATCAAGCCTTGCTGTCATAAAATTGAATTTACGTTGCCACATATTGATTGAGCCAATAACATAACTTTCCTAATGAGCAAATCGTGCCCACTACGTATAGGCTCAAGTCATGACGACTTATAGAAGAGAGAGATCTATCTCTCAATTACGAGCGCAAAGTGGTCTCAAGAATTGTGCAGAAAGTAGCAAGGGCCAGTATTGAGGGTGTGGCAGGTAATTGGACCTGCCTAAGCATTCTGAGTCGGCGGAAATACAAGATGAAATATGAGAAAGATGAGATAGGCAAATGAGACTCCTTTTTCAAGCAACGGTAGCTGCCGTTCTAGTTGCGAGCATAGTGCTCTACATTGGTTTACCGGGGAGTGCTGAGACGGCAAACCTTGGCCCAGTTCTTGTACATGTCGTCGATCCCATCAGTGGAGAGCCGATTCTTCCTAATACCTTTCCGCTGCCCGGAGCCGCTTCTACAACTGTGAATTTAGTGGCCTGTCGTGGTGAATATGAACCCGCGAGCATAGTGCTCCGATCAGAATCCCGGGACGTACGTAATCTTAAGCTTATAGCGAGTGATCTTATCGGGGGTGGCGCGAGCATCTCCAAAGCGAATATCGACATACGCGTTGTCAAGGTATGGTATCAAGGCGGGGGAGGATGGAATACACTCAGGATCTCTCACCTGGGAAAGACAAAAGTCCTAATTCCTGAATTGCTGCTGAAAGATGATGGTTTGGTTCAGGTGGACGAGCAAACGCAAAACAATTATCTGAGACTAAAGAGTCCATCAGGTAGCAAATTGGCTTCTGTGAGTGAGCCGGGTTCCCTACGCGGGCGCCTTCAGGCTTCAATTGAGGATTTCCCGATCTATGATGCCGTTGATCTGCAGCCGATCACATTGCGACGGAATGAAGCAAAACAGTTTTGGATAACTATGCACATTCCGAAGAGTGCTACGCCCGGGAAGTATACGGGAAGTATTTCCGTTGTAGATGACACGGGTTCGCTCGGGGATCTTCAAATTGATCTTCAGGTACTTCCTATCTATCTCCAAGCTCCGGGTATTCAATACAGTATCTACTATCGGGGGACTCTTTCTGAACATCCAACAATCTCTTCCGAGCAGAAAGGGTACGATCAATTCGTCGCGGAGCTGAAGAACATGCAAGCTCACGGGGTCACGAATCCAGCAGTCTATCAACGGCTTGATAAGCAAGCGCTTTCGAAAGTGTTGGATATTCGTAAAGGAGTTGGTTTGGATACGTCAGCCCTGTTTTACCTCGGGACAGGCACTGGAAATCCTCAGACGAGCGAAGCACTGGCGGAGTTGAGGCGCCGTGCGAAGGTGGTTAAGGATATAGCGAAAGAGCATGGAATTGAAAGCGTGTATCTCTATGGGATTGATGAAGCAAAGGGAGAGCGGCTAGCAACGCAAAGAAGGGCTTGGGAGTCGGTGCATCAAGAAGGAGTAAAAGTATTTACCGCAGGGTACTTGGATGCATTCCCTTTAATCGGCGATTTGCTAGATGTGTTGGTGATGGCAGGGAAACTAAATACTGGGCAAGCACAGGACTTCCACAGAGCTGGCAACAAGCTTTTTTCCTACGCAAACCCGCAGTCGGGCCCAGAGAATCCGAAAACGTTCCGACGGAACTATGGGCTTGAGTTGTGGAAGAATGACTATGATGGGGCAATGCCGTATGCGTACCAAGACTCCATGGGGTTCATTTGGAACGATTTTGATCATGTTCTTTATCGGGATCACAACTTTACATATCCCACTGCCGATGGTGTGATTGACACGTTAGCTTGGGAAGGATTCCGAGAGGGAGTCGATGATGTGCGCTATATCACTACTCTGGAAAGTATGCTGGAACGACTTCCCAGGCCCTTGGATCCCGGTGCACAAGAGGCAAAACGATTTGTAGATTCTTTACGGACCAGTTTGCCTTCTGACCTCGGAAAAGTCCGAGCAACAATCATTCAACACTTACTTCGTTTGTCTTCTGACAGCCAGACTGCTGTGCCGTCTAAGCCCAACAGTCTAGAGGTGCAATAGGCTTCTTCTGCCCGAATTGGTAAGAAAGAGTTGTAGGTATCTCGCCAGTTATCCTTTGCTCTCGTGGCGCATTTACGGTCATGTTCTCTTTGAACCTCGTGATACCCGTACATCTTACTGTAAGGGCATTCTCCTAGTGAAAGGTATTTTAACTTGACTGCTCAAATAGATGTTAAATCTGGGCTGAGGAGTATTGTGCCGATCTTGGTTAGCTTAGCTGGGGCCGGCTTTCTAGCATTCTTGACTCAGGTGCTCTTGGGACACAGCCTCACCGTAGAAGATTTCGGAATTTTAAGTACTGCGCTATCAATCGTTGTAATTGTGGCTGCCGCCGTCGGGTTCGGCCTCTCAAACGTGTGGTTGCTTGTGTTTGGTCAAGATAGTTGGAAAGCATTTCCTTGGGTGAAGCAATCTCTAAAGTTCTTGATGTTCTGGGGACCGTTTGTTCTTGTAGTTATGTGGACAGTGCTTATTTGGGTAGAAGAGGATTCACGCCTCTTGTCTTTGCTCTGGTGGCTGCAGGCCATGATAATTCTGCAGGTAGTGGTGGAGTTGCAAGGAGCCAGGCTTCAGCTTGAAGCAAGATATATGGCTTTGTCCTTGTGGCAAATTTTACCTCATCTGGGACGACTGTGTGTTGCTGTAGTGGTCTATGCCTCATCAGTAGCAAGTATCGATATGGTCGGAAAAGGGTTTTGTGCCGTATCGTTAATTCTCATTGCGGTTTCCGGGTATGCCCTGCTGTCATTATCTCCTCTGCGCATGCGATTAGCAGGTCATAAACAACCGATTGCAGCGCCGTCAGAAATTTTACCAGCAGTCACGAGCTATCTCGGGCTTGTGAGGCTAGCCTGGCCCTACGCTGCCACAGCGCTTCTCGTTATGGTGTATGGCCGTATAGAGATTGTCTTCCTTGGAAGCATTACCAGTCCTAGAGCCGCAGGAATATATTCGATAGCCGTAGCATTTCTGTTAGTCGCATTCCTAATTCCACAAGCGATCTATCAGAAGTTCTTGCTTCCCAAGATCCACCGATGGTTCCACAGCGATAGGGCAAAATTTTTAAGGGTTTATCGATTTGGATGCGCGACGATGGCGCTCATTGGCTTGATCGGAACTCTGCTTACATATTGGCTAGGAGAGTCGCTAGTCCATGTATTCTTTGGAGAAAAATATCAAGAGTCTGCACGCGTATTGTCGCTCTTGTCCGTCTGCATTCTATTTAGGTTTGTGTCGACCAGCGTTGAAAGTGCACTCATGTCGGGAGACCACAGAAAACAGAGGGTGTATTGCCAGGCTTTATCAACACTCATTAGCGTGCCGTGTGCATATCTCCTTATATCCAAATATGGAATCGAGGGAGCTATGATCAATAGAATTATTACAGAGGTTACCTTGCTGGGAGGTTTTCTTTTCGCGTCCTCCCGCTATGTGTTGGGGGCCGATGCCTGGTCTGGGTGGTCGTTGAGATTAAATTCTCCCGGAATCAGGAATTCCTGACTCGCGAGTTTATACGATGAAAAGTTGGTGGCTTCTCTTTCTTCTTAATATGCCACTCTTGGAAGAAGTGATCAGAAAGTATTTGATTTATTCTGATCTTGTATTTCTAGGAGCGGATATCCTGGTGCTTGCTACCGCTGTTGCTCTTGGAGTGCGGGGGAAGCTTAATTTGAAGAATCTGCCACCCACATTTTTAGTCCTAGGCGTAATGTTTATTGTTCTGACTTCAATTAATCATGCAATTAGTGGGAATCACATCGGCATTTATGGGATTGGGATCCGAGCGACTTTTTTACCATTGGTTTATATGCTGATAGCAGCTCGGTATGTCTCCTCAGTCGAAGGTGCCTATGACAGGATATTCTTTTGTGTGAATGTATGGATACTCGTCATTGGGATTATGGCATTGGCACAGGTGGTTCTTGGAAAGAATCATCCAATAAATGAAGTTTGGGGCTCAACGGCACTCGGAGTTGGTGACTTTGCAACACGAGAAAAAGGGTTACTCCTTCCTGGCCTGTTTCGTCCCACGTCTGTATTTACACACACAGGGAAGTTCGGACAAGTTATCTATACGCTTGTGTTATTTAAGTGGAGCCATATTTTACTTTCCCAAGGTAAGCGCTCATATCTTCCATACGTACTCTTGCCATTCGATTTGGCGGTCATCTTTGTATCAGGTCAGAGGGCAGCGCTCATGTTTTTAGTCATAGGAATGCTCATGTTTGCCGTAATGTATATTCGACAAAATGGGGTAAGCTTGAAGAAACTTCTAGTTCCTCCGGTGATAATCCTAATTGGTTTGGCTGGAGCTTGGGTTGTAAGTCCAGTGATGGCAGGGGCGATATATGATCGTTTTGAAAGTGTCATCTCAGCAATTCCGGTCAGGCTGGAAGGTAATTTTTGGCTGCCAATAAGGACGATGTTGGAAGACTATCTGTTTAGTGGTGAAGGCCTTGGCTCTTTTACATTTGGCTCTCGCCTCTTCGGTGGCACCCCAGTATTTGAAACAATCAAAATGCAAGGATTGGGGGAAAGCTCTCTCATCCGACTTTGTGGCGAAGTGGGTGTAGTGGCTACCATTGTGATAGTTATAGCGTACTTATCATTAGTAACTAGAGGCTTAAGAGTGTTTGAGACTTTAAAGGGTTCTCCCATTGCTTCTGCCTCGTTGTTTTTTAGTATCTGGGTTATTTGTCTGCTATTTTGGTCGAACACGGCCGACGTATTCGGGAATTCAGTGGTCATGAGTTTGGGCTACGCGTTAAGTGGTGCGATCTTGTATGAAGCTCATGTCTAAGATGTTAGTAATTTCACCCTGAGGTATTGTCCGTGAAGAAAGCGTTAGGCGGATTTACCCTCATGCGCCGATACGCAGCAATTGTTCCGTAAGCCAGTGACGGGATCATCTTGATTCCGGGTATGGCTGTTGCTCAAAAAGGCACGATATCAAAGTGGCTTACGTTAGGTTCCTTTGATTGCAGGGTATGAGATGAAGATTATTTTGAATTTCATACCCCTAAAGAGCGGAGGTGGCGTGCAAGTTGGATTGGATTTTATTGCACAAGCAATACTGCACGGGAAACAGCATGAATGGTATCTGGTTGCAACGAAGGGAACGCCTTTCGCTAATATCAGTGGAACCGGAAATATTAAACTAGTAAAAACCGTACAGGCCTCAATGCCTCACCGCCTTTGGTTTGAGTATCTAGGGTGCCGAAAGCTAGTAAAGAAAATTGGGGCAGATCTGATCTATACACAATTTGGCCCACAGTGGCCGGGGTCCAAACTAATCAACATCGTTGGGTGTGCGTACTCAAACCTATTTTATCCTGAGATTAACTTCTGGGAGCGGTTGCCACTTATTAAGCGGATGATTCGCAAAGGGATAGATTTCATCCGCATGCTTCGTATTCGGCAAGCGGGGCACGTTATTTTTGAAACAGAAGACCTTGCTCGTCGAGCAGTTTCTTTAACAGGATTGAAGTCTGAACGAGTAAGCTGGGTCAAGCCAAGCATCAGTTCCCTGGTTGCTTTAGACAAAGTGCATGCCCCCACGAGGGAGCTTTTCGAAGAGCTAGCTCCCGGATTCAAAGTGCTTCTGCTGTCTACTTACAATCCCAATAAGAACATAGAGCTTCTACCACATATTGCCAATGCTCTTAATGAGCGCGATCCGTACAATGATGTGTTTTTTGTGATTACGCTGCCACCAAGGTCTGACAACCTTGAGCGAATAATGCGCGCAGCTCGAGAGCTGGGAGTAGAAAAGCGAATCGTGAATGTTGGTCCCATCCAGCATGAAGGGTGTTCCGAAGCCTACAGAGCATGTGATCTTGTGATCCTTCCCTCCCAGCTAGAGAGTTTTAGCAATACAATCGCTGAAGCCTGGATGATGCAGAGACCACTCTTGATCAGTGATATTGATTGGGCTCGCTCATTGTGCGGGACAGGAGCTGCCTACTTTCAATATAGAAACCCGCAGAGCGCTGCCGAGCAGATTCTCCGTCTTAGAAAGAATAATGAATGCTATAGAAATCTCGTCAGTGAAGGTGAGCGTATGTTGCGTACATACCCTGCGCCAGTCGACCGTTTTAAACAGTACCTTGCAATAATTGAGCAGTATGGTCCGCATTGAGAAAATAAGATTGTCAAAATGAAACAGGGAGCAATAAAAGGTTTTGTAGTTGTTTCATACGAAACCATAATGTCTTTCCTCTTCCTGCTGCCTCGGTATCGGACGCTAAATAGGATCAAGAGCCTTTTCCTAGTTCTAAATGGGGCTAGGATTGGAAAACGAGTTGTCTTCTATCCTGGTGTATGGATAGCTCCTGGGAGAAACCTAGAAATTGGAGATGACGTGGATCTCGCTCTCAACGTTCAGATTGAAACATCAGGCGGTGTGACCATCGGAGATCGGACGTTGGTCGGTTATGGAACTAAGATCTTTTCCAGGAATCACCTCATACCTCAAAAACCCGGACAGATATTTGGCAGTGGACATCGGTTCAACGCTGTTTCGATTGGAAAGGATGTATGGTTAGGAGCGAATGTCATCGTCTTACCAGGTAGGACAATCGGGGATGGGGCTGTTGTTGGAGCGGGAAGTGTCGTGACTAAAGACGTAGCTCCTTATACGATTGTTGCAGGTAATCCAGCAAAACTTGTGCGAGAGCGGGATTGATAATACATATTGTAGCAATGTCAGAGAATGCACCATCACCCGGTGGACACAAATAACGCCAGGGAGTCATAGCTGTCATGAAACAGATTTTGCAAAATCTTGCCTCAGGTGCGACCAGTCTCGCTGAGATCCCTAGCCCAAAAACTAGGGCGAATCACCTGCTCATTCGAACGACGCGGTCCCTTGTTTCGGTAGGGACCGAGCGCATGTTGGTCGAATTCGGCAAAGCCAACCTGCTCGACAAGGCTCGTCAGCAGCCGGAGAAAGTTCGGATGGTGCTGGATAAGGTCAAAACCGATGGGGTGTTGCCGACGCTGGAAGCTGTCCGCAACAAGCTGGATCAGCCTTTGCCGATGGGCTATTGCAACGTCGGGACGGTGCTTGAGGTCGGCCAGGGAGTCGTTGGTTTTTCAGTCGGGGATCGAGTGGCCTCGAACGGAAAGCACGCTGAGATTGTCTGTGTCCCCAAGAACCTCTGTGCGAAGATCCCGGATTGTGTAAGTGATGAAGCTGCGGCATTCACCGTGATTGGTGCGATCGGGTTGCAGGGCATCCGGCTTATTCAACCGACCCTGGGCGAAGCGGTGGTGGTCACTGGGTTGGGGTTGATCGGATTGATGACCGTCCAGTTGTTGAAGGCCCATGGGTGTCGAGTTCTGGGGTTAGACTACGACGCAAGCAAGTTGGCACTTGCTCAGAAGCTGGGTGCCGAAACGGTCGATCTCAATCAGAACGCCGATCCGCTAGGGGCGGCGATGGCTTTTTCACGAGGACGCGGCGTCGATGCGGTGATCATCACGGCTTCTACGAAGAGCAACGACCCCGTTCATCATGCGGCACAGATGTGTCGTAAACGAGGTCGAATTGTGTTGGTCGGAGTCACAGGTCTGGAACTGTCCCGCGCGGACTTCTATGAAAAGGAACTAAGTTTTCAAGTGTCCTGTTCCTACGGACCTGGGCGGTACGATAGTTCTTATGAGGACAATGGGCACGATTATCCTATTGGCTACGTGCGTTGGACGGAGCAGCGTAACTTCGAGGCGGTCCTCGACATGCTGGCGGATAATCGCCTTCAGACGGACTTGCTCATCTCCCATCATATTCCCTTCGACCAGGCCACCACCGCATATGACATCATTTCAAGTCGCGCCCCGTCACTCGGAATTATTTTGCAGTACCCTGAATCAGATGCCTTTTCTCACAGTCGATTGTTGAGGCGAACGATCTCCCGATCAGAGGAACTGCTCGAAGGGGAACGTTCCGCCGCTACCCCGGTCGTCGGGTGCATTGGCGCGGGAAACTATGCCACCCAAGTTCTGTTGCCGGCCTTTCAGAAGACGGGAGTTGCTTTTAGATCGGTTGCAAGCAGTACCGGTGTCAGCGCTGCTCACGCAGGGAGTAAGTTTGGGTTTTCCGAAATCACGAGCGACGGGAAAAGTGTCATTGAGTCTCCCGACATCAACACCATCATCATCGCGACGAGGCATGACAGCCATGCGGCTCTCTCCGGCGAAGCCTTGAAAGCGGGGAAACATGTCTTCGTCGAGAAGCCTTTAGCTATCACGAGAGAAGAATTGGCGAGGTTGTGTGAAAATTACGAGGAATGTATCAGACGGCAGGTATCGCCACCTCTCCTGATGGTAGGGTTCAATCGTCGGTTTGCCCCACAAGTCCAGCGCATGAAACAGTTGCTGGATGGAGTGACGGAACCCAAGACCTTTGTCATGACCGTCAATGCGGGCCATATTCCCCTTGAGCATTGGACTCAGGACCGATTGATTGGAGGAGGGCGGGTCATCGGTGAAGGCTGCCATTTCGTCGATCTGCTTCGGTTTCTTGCTGCTTTCCCGATTACGGCCGTTCAGGCAATGTCGACGGGCGAGGACAAAGTGACCGCCACGCTCCGATTCGCGGACGGATCGATTGGTACGGTTCATTATTTCTCCAATGGACATAAATCTTTTCCGAAAGAGCAGCTGGAAGTATTTTGTGCCGGCAAGGTGTTACGGCTCGACAACTTCAGAAAGCTTCGCGGTTATGGGTGGTCCGGATTTCGAAAAATGGATCTGTGGAACCAGGACAAAGGACAGACGGCATGCGTTGCTGCATTCGTAGACGCAATTCGTCGGGGCACATCCTCCCCAATTCCCTGGAATGAGCTTGTAGAGGTGACCCACGTCACCTTCGACATCATGGATGCACTCACATAGGCGCCTTCCTTTCATGAAGCAGTTGGGCCTCTATGCCAGGACGCTCGCCTGCCTTCGTCCTTCGCAGGTCGCGTACTTTCTTCAACGACGAATCCTTCCACAGTTTCGGTCTGTAGCCAAAACGGCTGACGCCAGAAAGCGTTCGGGGGTCTCCATGCTTTCTGGCATCTCAGTATCCAAGTCTACCGGAGACGATTCGCATTTCTGTTTCCTGAGGCAGTCAAAGGACATTCCGTCTCAAAATGCTGATTGGGCCTGCAAGGACATGCCGAAGCTTTGGCGGTATAACCTCCACTATTTCGATTATCTCCATGATCCAGCGCGTTCTCTGGAGAATAAGAGTCTCCTGATTACGGACTGGATGCACCACAATCCACCAGACACTGAAGATGCGTGGGAGCCCTATACGGTCTCACTCAGAATCGTGAATTGGGTAAAGTGGTTTCTGTTGATGAATCTGACGGGCTTTGAAGAAGGAAGTAAAAGACTGCCCAGGCGCGAGTGGATCGACAGCCTCTATCAACAAGCGCTGTGGCTTGAGCAAAACATCGAATATCACATTCTGGCGAATCACTATCTGAAGAATGGCATAGCGCTGTTCTTTGCCGGGGCGTATTTTCAGGGGGGGGATGCGGACAGGTGGCTCAAAAAAGGGGTGCAGATCCTGCGAGAGGAATTGGATGAGCAGTTTCTTGCAGATGGTGGACACTTCGAGCGAAGCCCCATGTACCACTCGATCTGCGTGACGGATTATCTCGATGTGTTGAATCTCGCCCGGCACTCACAGGGAGTGCTGTCCTCGGAAGATCAGGGCACATTTGCACAGAGAATGACAAGAAGCCTCGATTTCCTGAGCGACATGTGTCTGCCCGACCAGAAGATTGCACTTTTCAACGATTCCGCTTTCGGAATCGCCCTATCTCCCCAGCACAACTTCGACTATGCAAAAAAGATCATCGGATATGAGCCGTCCGTGAGACCATCAGGCCTAAGTATTCATAGCTACGCATCAAGCGGCTACTATGTCTGCCGCAAGGCAGAAGACAAGATCATCATTGATTGCGGGCCAATTGGTCCTGACTATCAACCTGGCCACGCTCATTGCGATACGCTCAGTTATGAACTCGCGATTGACGGCCAGAGAGTTGTTGTCGATAGCGGGGTGTTCGATTATGAGCCGAGCCAAGAACGGGCGTATGCAAGGAGCACGAGGGCTCATAATACCGTCATGGTTGATGGAGAAGAACAGTCGGAGATATGGGGAGTGTTTCGGGTCGCACGCCGAGCAAGACCTCTATATGCTCATATTCAAGCGAATGCACACGAAGTGGTTCTGTTTGAAGGGGCCCATGACGGGTACATGAGATTGAGCGGAAGGCCGATCCATAGGAGGCGAATCTCCTACGATGATGGAGAGACAAGTTGGATCATTACGGATGTGCTGGAAGGAACGGGAAGTCATCGAATGGAGAGTTTCGTTCATATTCATCCTGATTGTGCGCTTGTAGAATCCGGATCGAATAGTTTCAGAATTGAGTGCTGTGGGGAGGCTATTGCAACAATTCAAGCGTTGAGTGCCTGCCAGGCCACGATTGAGCTGGGCTGCTATTTTCCTGAGTTTGGTTTGAGACGGGAGAACCCTGTGCTAGCCTTTTCTTGTCATGGAGAAGTCCCACTCCAGCTGAGTTATCGCATCCAGAAAACGAGGGACCGACAAACCCAGGCGCACAGGCATGCGAATCCTCTTCCTATCACACTATTTCCCTCCCGAGGTGAACGCACCTGCGACTAGAACCTATGAACATTGTCGGCAGTGGGTGAAAGATGGGCACCAGATCACAGTCATTACGTGCGCGCCCAATCATCCTCAAGGAAGAGTCTATGAAGGCTACCGTAATCGGTTGTACCAACAAGAAACACGAGACGGGATCAATGTAATCAGGGTGTGGACCTTCGTTACGGCTAACGAGGGGTTTTTCAAACGAACGTTGAACTACGTCTCGTACATGTGTTCTGCGGTCATCGGTTCCCTCCTATTGCCAAAGCCAGACATCGTCCTTTCAACGTCCCCACAATTCTTCAATGGTCTCGCAGGCTACTTTGTCAGCAGGCTGATGAGAATTCCTTGGGTATTGGAGATTCGTGACCTATGGCCGGAATCAATTGTCGCCGTCGGGGCGATAAGAAATCCCTCGGTCGTCAAGCTGCTGGAATGGGTCGAGCGGTTTGCTTATCAGAAAGCGAGTCGGATTGTGCCGGTGACCGATTCGTTCAAGACGTACATGCTGAACAAGGGCATTGAGGCCAGCAAGATCGTGGTTGTCAAAAATGGTGTGGATCTAGCTCAATATACGCCGCTTGATGGTGCCAATTCTCTTGCTGAAGATCTCGGTGTCAGGGGGAAATTTGTCGTCTCTTATTTCGGTACCCATGGGATGGCACACCATCTTGAGACTATCCTTCATGCTGCTCGCCGATTGAGTCATTCAAAGCAGATTGTCTTTTTGATGGTGGGCGACGGGGCTGAACGCCAAGCGTTGGTTCAGATGCGAGACAAGATGGCCCTCGACAACGTGATGATGCTGGATCAGCAACCCAAAAGCCGTATGCGTGAGCTCTGGGCACTGTCAAGCGTCAGTCTCGTTCTACTCAAGAAGTCAGATCTTTTCAAGACGGTTATTCCGTCAAAGATCTTCGAGAGCTTGGCCATGGCGAAGCCAATAATTCTAGGAGTAGAAGGGGAAAGCGCAGAGCTCATCCAAGCAGCTCAGGCAGGTATTTGTATTCAGCCTGAACAAGCTGATGAGTTAGCAGCTCGCGTACTGGAGTTGTCTGAAAATTCTGAGTTGTGCCAGCAGCTAGGCAAGAATGGGCGAAAATATGTCATCGAACATTTTGATCGTACCGTACTTGCTAGAAAGCTGACTTCAGTAATCGAGATACTTGGTCCCAAGTCGTCCCTCCAAGCAGGCAAGGTGCCGATCTCAGTACGATGAACCATAGAAGAGATCCGCAGCGCTGAGAGGTGTTTGCCGTCGAGCCAAAGGTTCATACAAATTTGAACACTGTTGAAGGAATGTGGACACAGTTGCTGCAATGAGTTCCCATCGTGATTCTTGGTTTTACAGGAACATAAGTAAGATTGGCCGATGGCCTGAGATTTGCTGGGTGAGTCCTGCTCATATGTGTTCCTAACGATCAACCTCTAGAAGGAGCGGTGATATGCGGATGATTAATCCATGGTTTAAGAGAGGGGGCATACTGGCGGCTGTTGCGGTTTGTTCCCTGTTGGTTCCTTTGACTGCGGCGCACGCTGCTCTGGTGACGTATTCGTTCGCTGGAAACTTTGATGGCGATCCTCTTGGCATGACCCCAATTACGGGATCCTTTCAATTCGACAATGGAACGAGCGGCAGCGGGGGGGTATACAACAGCGCAGTGACCGGTATGAGCGTGACGATCGGTAGTGGTGTCGGAAGCTATACGTCTGTCTTAGCTCCCGGCGCGAATGCGGTCACGATCTCGCAGAACATCAACCTCGGTGGGGGGGTGTTGGGAGATCGTTGGGCCTTAGTGACTGCTGCAGGAGGACCTCAGGTCGGTGATTTCAGCCCATTTAGGTTTGATCTTCGATTTGACGGTGATGGTGGTATGCTTACGAGCACCAACCTTCAAGATCCGCCTAGTTTGGGCACGGTGACTGCAGCGAGATGGCGTCTCATGTTTGAAGACAGCAATGGGGATCCAGTCGCGCTGCGCGGATCGATCACCAGTCTGACAGCCGTACCTTTGCCGGCGGCTGTGATTCTGTTCGGTGCGGGGCTCATTTCGTTGGTCGGGTTGGGCGCAGGTGGTTTGAGAAATCTCCGCGGATCCAGGGCTTAGTCGAGTACCTCGCTTCTGACGGCTAGGGGCTGATACCCCCTGAGGGGTATCAGCCCTGTTCTTTCTTCGAAATCAATCGACAGGTAGCAGGTTCCGATAGAAAATCAGGTGTCGACCTGCTCTTCTAGACCGACAGCTTGTTCGGCTCATTCCTTATCAACGTTCGAATGAGTAATTCATGATGACCAGCACACGCTACCTGATCCTCAGTTCAGTCCTGGTCATCGCGTTATTGTCCTATATGTATTCGGACAGTCTGCTGTTTCTGTTTAATCATTGGATTGGGAGTGACGATTATAGCCACGGAATGTTTGTGCCTCTGATTAGTGGATTTCTAGTCTGGCAAGCGAGGCATCGATTAATTCAAATTCCGAGAGAGCGAGCATGGTGGGGCCTAGGCGTCATCTTTATCGGGCTCATGCTCTATGTAGTCGGCGAACTGGCTACGTTGTATGTGGTTCTCCATCTCTCGCTCTGGATCGTGATTGTCGGGTTGGTGATTGCCTTGGTGGGAATTCATGGGGCGAAGGCTATTGCGTTTCCACTGTGCTATCTCCTCACGGCTATTCCGTTACCCGTCTTTTTCTACGCCAACCTGTCGAGCCAACTGCAGTTGTGGTCTTCATCTCTTGGGGTCGGGTGTTTGCAGCTCGTTGGGGTGATGGCGTTTCGTGAAGGGAATGTGATCGATCTCGGGCAGGTGCAGCTCCAGGTTGTCGAAGCCTGCAGCGGGATTCGCTATCTCCTGCCATTGACATCGCTTGCGTTGCTCTGTGCCTATCTTTTTAAGGACAAGATGTGGAAGCGAGTGGTTCTCGTACTCTCAGCAATTCCCATCTCCATTCTCATCAACGGTTTCAGGATCGGCATGATCGGCGTGCTGGTTGAGCTCTATGGCAAGGGCGCCGCAGAAGGGTTCTACCATCTCTTCGAGGGGTGGGTCATTTTCATGGTGAGTTTGGCGTTCCTGATCATTGAAATGGGACTGTTGGGGCGGATTGGGATGGTGGCGCCATACCGACCCTTTCTGGCGCAACTATCCTGGTGTAATCAGCATGGGGAGGGTGGGTACGAGGTTGTGCGGTCTTTGCCAAGACGGATCTTGCCATCTCCTGGTCCGGCCTATCTCTGCAGCGTCGCGCTTCTCACACCTTTCACGCTGCTCTCGACCTCTCTGCTGGATCGTGCAGAAACACCTCCATCACGCGCTGCATTCATTGACTTCCCGATGGAGATCGCCGAGTGGCGAGGCGAGCGCTTTCCGTTGGAAAAACAGTATATCGACAGACTCCGATTCGACGACTATGTGTTGGCCGATTATCGTTCCAGCTATGGACATCGGGTCAACTTCTATGCGGCCTATTATCAATCACAACGGAAAGGACAGTCCGCCCACTCTCCGAAGAGTTGTCTGCCTGGTGGCGGTTGGGAAATCACCTCCATTACCCATAAGGAATTGCCGTCGTCGGCAAAAATAATGCAACCACTCATGGTCAATCGTGCAGTCATTCGCAAGGGTGATCAGAAGCAGATTGTTCTGTACTGGTTCAAGCAGCGAGACCGATATCTCGCGGATGAGTATTTGGTGAAGGTGTACTTGCTGTGGGACGCCGTATCACGACAGCGCACCGACGGCGCGCTGGTGCGAATGGCCTCGCTTGTGGGGCCAGGTGAAACAGAGGAGATGGTCGACCAACGTCTTCAGGAGTTTGCCACTGAGATCGGGCCGGAGCTGAGTCGGTTTGTGCCGGACTGATAAAGAATCGGCAAACAAGTGAGAGCCTGATCGATGATCAACGAACTATTTTTCAGCTCCATGACTGCGCTGCTCCTGTGCATGGGATTGATTCCCCCCTTACGGCTGGCGGCGGAACGATTCCAGGTGATGGATTTGCCAGGGGGGCGAAAAGTGCATGAGCATCCTGTCCCACGTATCGGAGGTCTCGCCTTTGCCATCGGAGCGTGCGCGTCCATTGCCTGGTGGGGGCCGAAGGATGAAACCACGCTCTCCGTGCTGCTTGGGTGCGTGATTATCGTGGGATTCGGCGTATGGGATGATCGTGTCGATCTGGGCTATCGGACAAAATTACTTGGACAGTTGCTCGGCGCTCTCGCCGTTGTCTTCGGTGGGGGTATTTCATTTACCACTCTTCCATTTCTACCTGACTCGGAAGTGCCTGCTTGGGCTGGGATGCTCCTCAGCATCGTGTTTCTCATTGGGGTGTCAAACGCCGTGAACCTCACGGATGGGCTAGACGGTCTGGCCGGTGGATTGTCATTTCTGACGCTCAGCGGGATTGCCTATTTGGCCTATCTTTCCAGCGACTCAACCGTCCTGATGCTCACGGTTCCTTTCCTTGCGGCGCTCTTGGGTTTTTTGCGATACAACACGTACCCAGCCAGAATTTTTATGGGAGACGGCGGGAGTCAGCTCCTAGGATTCATGATGGGTGTGTTGGCCATTCTGTTGACGGATTCATCGCGCGGTCCGTTCAGTCCCAGTCTTGCTCTCTTCTTATTGGGGTTGCCGTTTCTGGACACGCTCGGCGTGACGGGTCAACGGTTGGCTGAGGGGCGGTCTCCATTTGTCGGTGACCGTGCTCATGTCCATCATAAACTCCTGCGTGTCGGATTGACTCATTACGAAGCCGTGAGCGTGATCTATCTCATTCAGGCAAGCATGTTAGGCATCGCGTATGTGCTGCGATGGGAAACGGATATGTTAATCCTGCCGCTCTATCTTGCGCTCGCGATCACGGTGTTGGTGCTCTTTATTGCCGCTGGGCGAGGGCTTCTTCCTGGTCCCGCATCGCGCGAGGGAGTCTTTCTGTCGAATCGTACCGTAACGCGGTTCGTGAGCGGCCCATGGCTCACGGATATGCCGATCCAATTTTTAGCCGTGGCTGTGCCGTTGTTTCTCATTGCCTTGGTGTTTCTTCCATCGACCGTACCAAATGACGTGGGGTATCTCTCAATCGCGTTGTTTGGGATTGTGCTGCTCGGCCTCTCCTTGTCATCCAACGTCGCGCCGTACTTCGTGCGAGGCGGACTCTATGTTGGCACGACATTCTTGTTGTATGTCTGTGAAGGATCGAGAGCGTCCTCGGTGTCCGCCGTCACAGTGGCGCATAATGCGTTTTTCGTGATCGTTGCCGTCATGGTGATATTAAGTCTTCGCTTCAATGAAGAGAATCGCTTTCAGACGACCCCACTCGACTATTTGATGGTATTCTTGGCCGTCACCTTCCCGCTCCTACCGGAGGTCAGTGCAGATATTGCGCACTTGGGCATCTTTATGGCCAAATTGATGGTCCTGTTCTTTTCCTTCGAATTGCTCCTCCACGCGTTTTCCAGCCGTGTCAGACAGTTGGGACTCGTTTCGCTCTGGATCCTCTTCGGACTCGGAATTCGGATTTTGTTGTAGCGAAACAAGTTACGTAATAACCTAAGTCCATGACGCAGTATTCACGCACAACATATAGGGGTGGACCTTCAGCATGAGTAGTCGAATCGGCATTCTGCTTCTGGCCGTGATGACATTGGCGGCTTGTGGCGGTCCTGAGGAAAAGAAGGCCAAATACTTTGCGCGAGCGCACGAGTATATGGAAGCGGCCAATTATCCAAAAGCGAGGGTGGCACTCCGGAACGTCCTGAAAATCGATCCCAAAGAGGGAGAGGCCTATTATCTGTTTGCTCAGGTTGAAGAAAAGGAAAAAAACTGGCGCAATGCGGTTCAACTCTACCAAGAAGCTGTCCGGTTGGTCCCTGATCACACGGCTGCCTTGATTACGCTCGGTAAGTACTACCTCGAGGCCCGGTTGACGGAACAGGTGATCGAGGCGGCGGATACGGTGCTGAAGAAGGAGCCCCGCCATCCTCAGGCGAGCGCCCTGAAGATTGCTGCAGAGGCCGTGACCAAAGAGGCCGTTCCGACGGTCATTCCCAAGGCAGAAGCACTGGCACGCGAGTTTCCGACAGAGCCGGATGTCGCCATCCTCCTTGCGACATTGTATGGCCAGCAAGAACGGCACCGTGAAGCGGAACGTACACTGACGCGCTCCTTAGCCGATCATCCGAGGGACCCGGACCTTCTCAATAATTTGCATACCGTTCTGACGAGAGTGAAGGATTGGGTCGGCGCGGAAGCCGTCATTCGTCGAATGGTCGAGGCTGAACCTCAATCCATGGACCATCGAATACGGTTGGCCAGATTTCATATGGGTCGAAATGCTTACGATAAGGCCGAAGCGGTCTTGCGCGAGGCGATTGTATCGGAGCCTGACAGCGAACAGCGCCATCTCGCGTTGGCAGACTTTTTTGTGAATCGGAAGGATGCACCTGCAGCGGAACGGGTGCTTCTTAATGCCGCCACTACATTGCCGTACTCAAGCCAAATCCAATTCGGACTTGCCGCGCTGTACCGGAAGAGTGGGCAGGACGATAAGGCCAGAGCGCGGTACGTCGCATTGGTACAGGAGTTCAAGCACAAACCGGTTGAGTTGGAAGCCAAAGTGAAGCTGGCAGAGATGGATCTTCTCGCCGGACGGCAAAGCGACGCGGAGCGACAAGTACAAGAGGTGTTGAGTGAGAACCCTCGATCTTCTGAGGGACTGATCCTTGTAGGCCGTATGGCGCTGGCCAGGCGGAATGGAAAGGATGCCGTTCAGGCATTTCGAACGGTCCTGCACGATCGACCGGAATTGGCAACGGTACAGTACTTACTCGGTCAAGCCTATCAGCTCACCGGAGAAACCAATCTTGCGAAGGAAAGCTTTGAACGAGCGGTTGCGCTGTATCCCGACCAAGTGGAGGCAAAACGATCCCTGGCGGTGTTAGAGAGTAGGAGTGGTCGCCATCAGCAGGCGCGCGCACGACTGGACGATCTTCTGAAACAACGTCCCGATGATGTCGCCGCGCTGGACATGTTGATGACACTCGATTTGGCAACGAAAAACTGGCAAGGGGCCGAGCACACGTTGGCACGGCTTCGTCGACTGTCGGCTGAGAACTATGTTGCGGTCCTAGCGGAAGGGCGCTTTTATGAATCCCAGCGTCGGTTGGCTGATGCAAGGCATGCATATGAGCGTGCGACCACGCTGGCTCCAAACGAGCCGGAACCCTTACTGTCTCTTCTAAGACTGGAAGTTGCCGACGGTCAGACGGCTCGTGCAAAAACGCGGTTGGACGCTCTCCTTGCCGCTCGTTCCGACCATCCATTCGCACATGGATTGCTCGGCGAGGTGTTGTCATTGACGGGCAAGCGTGAAGCAGCTGTTCATGAATATCGTGAAGCGGTGAGGTTGAACCCCAAGTGGATGACACCGTGGTTGAATTGGACGACCTTGTTCCTGTCCGAGAAGAAACCGGAAATGGCCGTACAGGTTGTAGAAGACGGGCTCAAAGCCAATCCGGAAAGTGAAGAATTGTACATGCTGCTGGCCTCGGCTCGCTCCGAACAGGGGCAAATCGATTTGGCCCTGGCTGCCTATGACGCAGTGTTGCGTCTCAATCCACGCAATGTGCTGGCTGCGAATAACCTCGCCGTGTTGCTCGTGGATCGAAAGGGTGATCCATCAAGCCTGCAAAAAGCCTTCGCCCTCAGCCGAGATTTTGAAAAAGACGCTCCGCATCCCCTCTTCATCGATACGCTCGGCTGGGTGCGATTTAAAATGGGACAGCAGGAAGAGGCGATTCGTTTGATGAAGTCTGCAGTTGCCAAATCCCCGGAAGTCGCTGTCCTGAATTACCATCTTGGGATAGCATTTTTTCAGTCAGGAAAACGCACCGAGGCGCGGACGTTTCTTTCGAAGGCGCTCAAGGGCACAGAGGCGTTTGATGGACGACAAGAGGCTGAACAGGCCCTGGCACAGCTCAGAGGATAAGGAGAGACCATGTTGTATTCCGTTCGAGTCCTGATCAATCGAGCAGTGCTTCTGCTAGCAATGGTCGGTGGATTGTCTGTCCATGGCGGTGAGATCACGACAGCTGCCATGGCTTCGCAGGTAGATCCAGAGTATCGATTGGGGGCCGAGGATGTCATGCTGATCTCTGTATGGAAAGACGAACAGTTGACACGAGAGGTCGTCGTTCGCCCCGACGGGATGTTTTCCTTTCCCCTCATCGGCGACGTTCAGGCTGAAGATAGAACAGTCGATCAAATCCATACCGATCTCGTTCAGCGACTGACGAAGTATATCCCGAATGCAAACGTATCCGTGGCAGTGACGAAGGTGGTCAGCTACAAAGTGTATGTTGTTGGGCGAGTCAACAAACCCGGAGAATATTTGATCGGGCATTACACCGATGTGCTCCAAGCACTGAGTCTTGCCGGAGGGCTGACTCCATTTGCGGCAGAGAACGATATTAAAGTGATGCGCCGAGTAGGCAGAGAGCAGCATGCTATTCCCTTTCGTTACGGGGATATCCGAAAAGGCAGGGAGCTGGAGCAGAATATTGTCCTCCAGCGCGGTGATGTTGTGATGGTGCCGTGACGGTTGCCGCCCGAATGCAACCGAGTTCTACGTGGTGGAGTCGAGTCTGGCGCAGCACGCGTATCGCCAAGGTTGTAGCTGTCTTGGTGATCATCGCGTCAGAAGGGGCGCCTGGTATCAAGGCAGCTGAGTGGTCGTTAGCGCCATCGTTGGGGACCAAGGGTGTCTATAACAGTAACTTGCTGCTGACTCCGTTACCTCATAATGACACCTATGGATATTGGGTGACACCGGCAATGGAGTTATCCGGCAACACCGAACGTCTCGATGTGAGCAGCCGGTTCGCGGCGGATTTTGTCGGATACTTCGGTGGTGAAGACCGACACTTTACAAACGTATTTGCACCTGTATCGATCCGCTATAGGACTGAGAAGGATCTTATAGGTTTCACCGGCGGTCTTAGTCGAGACAATACACTGATCAGTGAGTTGCAAACGACCGGAGTCGTCCTGCAGTTTGCACAGCGCAATCAGTGGACATTTAACCCGACATGGACCAGAAGCTTAACTGAAAAGGTATCGTTTCAATCAGGTATGCAGTTTTCAGATACGACATATGAAAGCGGGCGGTTGGTTGATTACCGACTGCTGGGTGGTTCGGGTGGCTTTCTGTATCACGTGACTGAGCGGGACCAAGTGCGCATAACCGGAAGCTATACCGATTTTCATACGACTGACTCCCCATCGCCATTTCGAGCCAGCTTTCCCGGGATCGATCTCAGCCTGACGCACGCTTTTAGCGAATCATTAACAGGGACCATCCACGGCGGTCCCCGATTCCTGAATTCCACCTCGCAGATCTTAGGCGGGAATTTTACAACGCACGATACCGTATGGTTGGCAGGGGCGAGTCTGAGAAAGAGTTTTGAGCGCGCCGCGTTCCAGGTAGCCTTCGCCCGAGATTTAGTTCCCAGTGGGTTCGGATTGCTCATCCAGACCAATCGAGCGGAAGCCTCAGGATCATACGATCTTTCAGAAACCCTTGCCTTATCCGTCAATGTGGTGGGAGTGCTGACGTCAGGAAAGACGCGAGTGGCGATCGGCGGAGCCTTTCCCGATAGCAGCTATGTCAGCGTCGCGCCGAAACTGTCCTGGAAGTTTCTCGAGTGGTGGCAAGCCGAGGTGTCGTACATGTACCGATGGCGCAATATTGATACGCAAGCTGACTCGGCGAGCTCCCATGCCACGACCTTCATGGTGACCTATTATCCACCTAAACGGACGTTCTTCCAATAATACTATGGCACAGGCACAGACTTCGATGCGGGCATCCGAACAGAGCAAGAGTTTTGCTGAGTACGTCGTTGCGTTTCGACGACGTCGCAACCTCATCGTCTTCACGAGCGTCGGGCTTCTCAGCGTCGCCTTAACTCTCGCATTCCTCTGGCCACCGACTTTTAAGTCCACGGCCACGATCTTGATCGAGGAACAGGAGATCCCATCTGATCTCGTTCGGTCGACCATCACGAGCTATGCCGATCAGAGGATTGAGACTATTAAACAACAAGTCATGAGTCGCACTACGCTTTGGAAAGTGGTCGACCAATTTGGTCTCTATCACGATCAACGGAAGAACAGTCCCGCCGAAGAGATTGTCAAGCAATTCATCAAGGATATTGAAGTCGAAGTCATCAGTGCGGATGTTGTGGACAAACGCACGCAGCATGCCACCAAAGCGACCATCGCCTTTACGGTTGCCTATCAAAACCGGTCTCCAGAATTGGCGCAAAAGGTAGCGAATGAGCTGACGAGCCTGTTTCTAGGGGAGAATCTCAAGAGCCGCGAGCGACAAGCACAGGAGGCCACAACATTTCTTCAGCAAGAGGCGGAGAACCTAGAGCGGCATATCAACGACATTGACGAGAAGGTCGCGAAGTTCAAAAGACGGGCCAATGGAGCGCTTCCGGAGTTGACACCGCTGAATCAACAACTGATGAATCAAGCTGAACGTGAGTTGATGGATATCGATCAGCAGATTCGTGGTCTGGACGAACGAAAGACCTATCTTGAGGGAGAGTTAGCCACGATCAAACCGAATACGCCGATCT
>CAZAKX010000046.1:0-21620 GCA_964485915.1 uncultured Nitrospira sp.
GTGACTCCTACGATCAAATCTCGACCCTCATGTGCATCGATACCCTGCCCGGTGGTGATAGTTTGGGGACTGCGACCTGGCGCGGCATCTCGCTCAAGCAACTGCTTCTCGACTGCGGCGCTGACACCGAAACGGCGCGCGATGTGGTGTTTCGTGCCATCGACGGCTATGACGACAGCATTCCCTTCACCCGCGCCATGCAGGATGACGTGATGCTGGCCTTTCTGATGAACGGCGAAAAGTTACCGCGAGAACACGGATTCCCGCTGCGTCTTCTTGTGCCGGGACTCTACGGCATCAAGAACGTGAAGTGGATCGTCGAGATTGAAGTCTATCCCGGCGACTACAAGGGCTACTGGCAACGCAAAGGTTGGACCGACGACGGCACGATCAAGGTTTTTTCCCGCATCGATTCACCTGGACATTACCAGACCTTGCGTGGACCGGAGCAGACATTCCGCGGCATCGCCTTCGGCGGACCGAACAGCATCAGTAAAGTGGAACTGAGCTTTGATGCAGGCCGCACGTGGAACGACTGCCGCATCGAGCCACCGATGTCGCCCTATTCCTGGGTGATTTGGACTTATACGTGGCGACCGTCAAAGCCGGGGAAATTTCAAACGGTCGTGCGCGCAACAGATACGAAGGGGCAACTCCAGATTGCGGAAATCGTGCGCCCCCAACCAGCCGGCGCGAGTGGATATCACACGATCATTTCGGAAGTGGAAAGCATCAATTCACGACCCGGCTAACAATTCTCCCCCCCAAGACCGTCTGATCAGAACACTCCTATCCAGACGCTCCAGGACAGAAAAGTATCGAAACCAAACAAGTGCATAAGCGAAGAGACATAAACGGACCATGTAGTTCTTCAATTGGCTTTACGGGAAGGAAGTCTTCTAGGAAGTACTTTTAAGTTTCCGGTAAAATTCTACCATTTCACACACCTTTTCCTTGGTTAGACACACACGTTTTGTTTCTTCTTTCATACTGGCCTCCTTCCTATCGCCAATGGGGACGTTAAAATAAATCTTGAATGGGGGAATGTAGCTATACCGCATGAACTCTAGCGGAGCGTACTCATGAAACGTCCAGCTTTCAGCGTTTTTACATGCCACAACAAACTTAAAGCGTTCGGGATTTGATAATGCGGCCTCCCATTCAGTTAGAGTAGCAGCGCCAAAATACTGTTCTTGTTTGTCGGTTACTTTAATTTCAAAATAATGCGGGAGTCCCGCTTGGATGGCAGTAATATCAGCAGGGCTGCGGGTTATTGAGACTGATTCATACAGTCCACCTGCCCGAAGCCTCTCCGCAAACAAACCTTTCGCCTCAACGTCACCCTTTTTTCCCCTTACCCTATTTGGCGCTTTCGTCTGGCCCTCAATTAATATGTCATCAATAAGTCGTCTGGTTTCTTTATCCATCTTCTACCTCCTACACCTGGAGGGGGTTCTCTCGGCAAGAAGGATCCGCTTCCTTGTCCAAACTGTCACATCCAAACTTGGCATGAATCTATGCAATTCTATCTTCATTGCAAGAGCGAATCGCGCGCAATCTGATCCTTGCGAATCTCATATTCTTTCTGATCGATTTTCCCCGCTTTGAAGTCCGCCTCTACCCGATCCTTCTGGCGCTTCAGATTGTATTCATAGCCGCCGCCAGCAGCCCCGGCACCAAGAACTCCACCGAGCAGGCCGCTCCCCACTGGCGAGCAACCGGTTAAACCCGTCACCAACAGCAGACCTGCCACTACTATAGATAAATTCCTCATCTCTGCCTCCCCTACATAAGGCTCACGCGCGTAGAGCAATGATTCGCCACATACGCCTGGTCTGTTCTAGGCAACACACGAGGCCATGGTCAAGGACTAAGTTCGCAAGAATGCATCCGATAGGGAGAAGATTGTTAGTCAACGAAGCGACAAGAGAAACCCAAAGTCCTCTTAGAGCAACCAACTGGAAGGATTGTCGTATCTCAAAAGATGGTGCCGATCAGAATTTATCGTAACAAAGAGAGCCCTAGGCCAGGACCATTCACCGCCTTGGCATCCAGCCGACCAGCGGCCCCGAACATCAGCGGTGGATTACAGATATCTCGTTCCAGAAGCAACGTACCAAACGCGCCTTCTTGCGCGACGACAATATCGCGGTAACTGTTCGCGATCGTCAACGCCGCCCGCGTCAGGATGCTCGTCTCCCCTACCTGTGCACCGATGATGATGGGGATACCAACACCTTGGGCCTGTTTGGCGACAGCCAACGAGCGGAGGATTCCGCCCATCTTCGACACACGAATATTGATGATCCAGGTTGACGCGGGATCGTTCTCAATCGATGCGAACTGATCCAACCTCAGGAAGCTCTCGTCCAGAATGATGGGAATGCTCATCTCGCGCGCCAAGAGCCGACACCCATCGTAATCCCCAACCTTGAACGGCTCTTCAATAGCAGTAATACGGCCAGGAAGTTGCTTGAGGTAGGAGAAGGCACTTTCAGAATCGCTCCATAGATTATTCGCATCGAGCCTGACTCGTAACTTCGAGTCTTCCATTGAGATAAATCGTGTTAACTTGCTGCAGTCCTCCTGCAGTCGCCCTGTGACTTTCACTTTGAAATCGGCAAAACCCGCCGAGCAATATCGCTGGAGCTGCTTCTCGAACGATTGGAGGGTATCCGTTCCCAACACAGCGGAGTACTGGAACAAACCACCGAGAGGCGGAAGACCGAGCAAGGCCTCGATCGGCAAGCCTGCCTCTTTGCCGAACAGGTCGAGGCAGGCTGTTTCGACCGCACACCAGGCGGCCGGATTCTGATCGATGACGGAAGTGTGTTCGGTCGCCCAATCCTTCACCTGTTGGATTGATGTCAACGTCATCCATTGTTCGCGGTGCGCTTCGAGAAAACAGAGGATCGAGTCAACCGTTTCACCCGTCACATAGCGGCGAGGACAGCCCTCCCCTATTCCTTCCACACCGTTCGCGTTGGCGACGGTGACCAATACACTCTCGGTCTCTGCACGAACTGCCGACGCATGAACGAAGGCCTGCTTAAACGGAATCTTCAGTGGTTCTATGGACAGTCTCTTGATAGGCATGGTCGGCCTTACCGGATGTGCTGCGAGAAATCGAACGAACAGTCGTGCGTATATTGGAGCCGAATCAGCTTGAACTGTGCGTCGCGCTGCCCCCGAGCCACACAATGGCTCCGATAGGCCTCCGCCGTACCAGATCGAAGCGGCACAACACGAAGCGGCTGCAGCCGACCACTCTCCCGCTTGGCGCGGTATTCCACATTCATCCGTGCCAGCTGTTCATCGACCTCGTTACTGAACGAACTGGGTACTGCGGCCTGTTCAAGATAGAGCGTGTATCCCGCTGTGTGAACGTCGGCGAGCATCACGTAGAACTCACAAGCTAGGCCTGCGGCTTTAAGAACTGTTTCAACCGCCTCTACCACCTGATGTTCATACAACTTTTCTCCCGTAATATTCGTGACGCCTTTGCCTTTTTGGACAAACCGAATGGTCGGAACACGGTTGAACCAACCCGTCACTTCCACGATGTCGTTCATGGCGTAACGATACAGACCGCTCCGCGTCGTCACCAAGACCTGATATTTCTGTCCTTCGTGGAGATCCCCGAGCAGGAAGGGCTCGGGTACATGGTCATCGCCGTCCTTCACCTCGATGAATTCAAAAACATGCTCCTGAAACGTGGGAATGCACCGATTCTCACAGACATCCACATTCAGACTCCCCAAACATTCGCTGGACAGGTAGCCCATCTCGATCACGGCCATCTCGCTGGATAAGAGCGAACGCAGCTTGGGAATCAACACCGCGCAATTGCCACCGGTCCAGGTAACGACGGCTCGAAGTTCTGGCCAAAGCGTGGCAAGATCTAACGTCGATGCTTGTCTCATAAACGTGCGCAAGTATGAGAGACGATCAACATGGATGGGGACCGGTTCTGTCCAAGCAGTCCCTTGTGAAAAGATCGGATGCCGTGGTCCGACCGCCAGCGCTTCGACCAGATGCAGAAATTCGGAACGGATGACCTCCAACAGTTTGAAAATGGTCGATGGATTGGGCGTCGCGAGGACAGACAGTGTCCCGGCAGCCACAGCACAGGCAGCCATTCTCAGGTATTTAAGCCGAACATCAGCGACACGGAGGATTCCGTCGGGCAAGACACTCTTCTGTCGAACCACTTGCGGCAATCCCTGATTCATCAACCCCGACATGGATCCGTACGGCGCACCTCCTGGTAACTGCCCTTCTACCGGTTGGCCTGCAATTACCAAGACCTGTCCATCGTAGATCTTGGGTACGCCCGACCATTGCGCATAGGAAAACAGCCGCTGATACTGACTGATCCAGTCAATCGCTGACCTAATTAAGGGCACATGCTTGGGCTTCCCTGTGGTCCCACTGGTCTGGACATAGTGGACCGGCTGTTCGGCGTTGAGGAGAAACTCCCCGCTCTGCTCTTGGCCTTCAATGTCCTGTCGAAGATCCTCGAACCCGAGCACCGGGACCGCGCGGGCAAATTCTTCGTAGGACCGGATCGACGCAAACCCGTGCCGTCTCCCAAATTGTGTGTCCCGTTGTGAGAAAAGAATGGCCGACAGGAGTTGGCGTTGAATGGCGTCGGGCCGCTCTGTGTGCGTCAGTAATGGCAGCCATTCCCGATCGCGAATGAGGCGCATGGTCGCCTCGAGAGTGCAATGATTGATAGGCTCAGGCATACAAGCTCACGCAGCCGCCTTGTCCAATCCCGGGTGAAACGGCGCGGCCATCTGTTCCAGGAAACCGGTTGGGTACTGACGATTGACCAATCCCAAGGTCTCGACTTCACGATCCGAAGGTAGATAGCGGGTACCAAAGAACCAATCCCAGATGATGAGATGATTACCGTAATTGTTGTTGGATTCCTGCGCCCACATCGAATGGTGCCATCGATGCAGTTCAGGACCACTCATCAGATAATTAAGCCAGCCCAATTTCACGGCGACATTGGAATGCTGAAAGAACCCGTTCACCGCGTAGAACACGAAGTAGAGGCTGAGCACAGCCGGCGGAACCCCCATGATGATGAACGGAAGTGAATCCAGCAAGAATTGCAGCCCTTTGTCGACGGGATGAAACCGGCCGACATTCAACGTATAGAGCCGATGCGGCGAGTGATGCACGGCGTGGAATCGCCACAACGGCCCCCATTCATGGCTGAGACGATGCAACCAATACCGCGTACTATCAACCATGAGTGCCATCATGAGGGCTTGTATTGGGACAGGCCACTCGCGGGGCCACCACGCATGGGTAGGCCAGTCCGTTCCATTCCAGATGTCGAACAACAGGTAGGCAACACCCATTGCGAGTAGTTTCGGCCAAAGGACGTGTACCAGAACGAGAAACGCTGAGTCTTCAGCCACTTCCTTCCCAGAGGGCTTCCACGAATTCCGATAAGGCATCTGTCGCTCGAGCCAGATGATCAGCAGGGTGCCTATGGTGACCGGCAGATAGGTCGAGAGGAGAAATCCAGCCCCCGTGCCCATCAGACTCACATTGCCCCACACGCTGCCGATCAAGATGACCGGATAGGCTCCATATTGAGCGATCGGTTTCATACCGTCTTTCCCTGGACTCGTGGGTGAACGGCACTGGAAGCTCTGTGGTGAAACCACCCGTATACGAGAACAAAACCGGCAAGCACGAAGTGAAACGCAGTAGGCAGCCAGGCACTGAACCAGAAGTGATCCGTCGCGACGGTCAATCCGATGATCAGCCTCACACCCATCAGCCCAAAATAGACGGAGCCCAGAATGAGCAAGACCGTTCCCCTGGTCGAAGAAGGGATCGTCAGCCCCTGGTGCATCCTCCAAATCACCCGACTACACACCACAATAATCAGCGCCTGAAAGATCACCAGCAGCCAGTACGGCAACGCCCCACTCGCCCACGCCTCAAACGGTGGAAGAAACGTCACGGGGCACCACGCCTGAATCAATTGCGCGAGCACCCGAATGCAGAACAGCGCCAGTAAGACCGTCAAGAGGATGGTGTAGGGACGGCCAGACGCATGCGGTATCGGCCCGCCACGAATCACAATAGCCTGTATTGTAAGTCAAAGTAGAAAGGTGGGCGAGAAAACGATGAAATGCATCCGCCACACCAACGACACAACGGCGTCTACTTCGAAGGTCTTATCACCGGGTGTCAGCCACAGAAGGCTGGGGTGATCGAAGGGGGTAGATGAACAGGAGGAGGACGTCCACTTGCAGACGAACGGTGCGACGGAACCACAACTCAGGAGGCTCACACGAAAGGTATAACTGGGCGGCATGTCTTGTGACTTGATCGCGACCCACACTCAGGACCAGCGACAACAGCACCGCTGCAATTTGATGAAGAAGCGTTGCCGCGCTCTATCCGTCCGACGTTCAAGAGTCTGACTTCATCAGGGCTCGAGACCTCATCGAGACGACTGGGCCTTGCGCGGACGGCCCACTGGCAGCTTTCCTTTTCGCTTCTTGAAGCGCTTACCTTTCTCCAACTTCACGAGTGCCGATTGGATCGCGGACTCGACGACACCGGTGAGCGTCAGCTTGGGACTCCAGTACACAACCGTTCGCAGCCGCTCAACCATATCTGCCGAGAGAGAGAGCGTGACCCTCTCCTTACGTTTGATAACTTGGCGTGTGTCTTTCATACGAGAGTCTCCTTCACAGCGTGACCAGCCTCAACCATGCAAGCATATGCTTGCATATCATGCTCTATTCCGCGCGCGCAAGAGGGCGTTTCGATATCTGCACGGAGTAAATACGCGAAACGGATGTAATTACTGCAATGAGTCTTCCGTAGTTTGTTGATAGAAATCAACGGTGTAGAAAAGAAACGACAGCGCCGCAGGCGGGATTGTCCAAGAATGAAACAGTTCGTGCTACCGGATCATAATTACGAAAGACACAAAGGATCACTTGATGACTCGGTGCCTCCGAACACATCAGAATCCGATACCCAACCCACCGCGACCACCGCCAAATCCTGTGCCTCCAAAGACTCCGATCGAAAAGCCCGGCCTGGGGCGAACATAATCCTGAGATTGTTCTTGCCAGGTATGCAGATGCTTGACGATCAGGACCGGATACCGATATTCAACCTCGTCGAGGTGATCGGTCTTGGCTCCAGAGACTTCCCCGACGATCGTCATCTTGGTACCCACAGCAATCGTCGCTGGGTCGAGAAACTCCGGCTGGATCGCGAAGAAGCGTCCTTGTGATCGTTGGCGGTCCAAGATCGGCCTTTCGTCCTTATCAAGCGGCAACTGCAGCAGCTCAATCTGCGTTCCATCTTTCAGTCGCTTGGCCTTCAGCACCTCCCCACCAAGTACGAGCACTCGCCCTTGGTACGATTCAGGTGCCGCGACGACCTCGGCAAACGTCACCGCTCGGTCGACCAATGGCTCCAGCTCGTCAGGCACCACTCGCTGAGAAGCACAGCCCGCGATCAGCACTACGACCAGCAACCAGGACGCATTACGAGAGAGTAGACGCATGTCCACACTATAGCGCTATCGCGGCGCCGTTGCTAGACAGCCATGATCGTTGAGAATGGCAACTAGGGTCTTTCCCCTTCGTCCCACATCAGTTATGATGGAATCGCTAGATCTCTGCACGAGTTTCTTCGGTCATTTGCCCGGTGAGATGGGAAGAGGTGATTATGTCGAGAGTCGTTCTGGCCGTCATGCTGCTGTGGATCCCACTGAGCCTGTCCTCCTGCGACAAAGCCTACATTGCCACGATGGAAAAAATGGGCTACGCCAAACGCGACATTCTGAGCAGCCGTGTCAAATCCGCGCGCGATGCGCAGGAAGATGCCAAGCAAGAGATCCAAACCACCTTGGAGCAATTTGGCAAAGTCGTTTCCTACGAAGGAGGCGATCTGGAAGCGACATACAAGAAGCTGAGCGGCGAACTGGAGACGAGCGAAGACAGTGCGGAGGCGGTCAAAAAGCGGATCCAAGATGTCGAAAGCGTCGCCGGTGCACTCTTCTCGGAATGGGAACAAGAACTCGGTCAGTACTCCAGCGCCGACCTGCGACGGAAGAGCCAAGCCAAACTCACTCAAACCAAAAGCCGCTACAAAGACATGCTCGCGGCGATGAAACGGGCTGAACAACGAATCGAACCGGTTCTCAAACCGCTGCGCGACCAGGTGCTCTACCTCAAACATAACCTGAATGCCCGAGCGCTAGCGGCCATCAAGGGCGAACTGGTCAAAGTCGATGCGCAGGTCGATCAGCTGGTTAAGGATATGAACCGATCCATTGCCGAAGCCGATAAGTTCATTCAGTCGATGGAAAAAGAATCGGACTAATTCCCAGACGTGAGAGAGGACGGCTATGCGTATCGAAGACCAGCGGGGAAGCGACAACGTTGAGGATCGTCGCGGTATGGGGCCCGCCCGCATCGGAGGCAGAGGCGGCCTTGGCATCGGAACGATTGTGCTCGTGCTGGCCGTCAGTTATTTCACCGGGGCCAATCCCCTGACCGTCTTCAACATGATCAACGGGGTCCAGAGCGTGACTGAGACCATGTCGCCGTCGGCCCCATCGGAGTCCGGACCTGTCGGCACGCCAAGCGACCACCTCGGCAAATTCGCTTCGGTCGTCCTAGCCGATACCGAAACCACCTGGCGCACGCTCCTCGGTCCCCGTTACGAAGACCCGCGCATGGTGCTGTTCACCGGCGCCGTCCAATCCGCTTGCGGCACGACCTCCTCGGCCGTCGGTCCCTTCTATTGTCCTAACGATCACCGGGTATATCTCGATCTTGCATTTTTCGACGAGATGGCGCATCGTTTAGGAGCAGCCGGCGACTTCGCCCAGGCCTATGTGATCGCGCATGAGGTCGGCCATCACGTGCAAAATCTCCTCGGTGTCGCGGAAAAAGTGCATCGCCTCCAACGGCAGGTCTCCGAATCAGAAGGGAATGCCCTTTCGGTCCGGATGGAACTTCAGGCCGACTGTTATGCCGGCGTGTGGGGATACCACGCCAAGCAAGAACGCAATTTGATCGAACCGGGAGATTTTGAGGAAGGGCTACGGGCAGCAGCGGCTATCGGAGATGATCGGCTGCAGAAAATGTCACGGGGCCACGTGCAGCCGGAAAGTTGGACCCATGGCTCATCGGAACAGCGCATGACGTGGCTCAAGCGTGGACTCGAGTCCGGCGATCCGTCGGTCTGCAACACATTTGAGGAGAGTCGAATATGAGCGCCGTACAAAGCTCAGCTCACAGCGGGTTCTTTGGGAAAACCTTCGGCACAATTCTCTCCAATCCTCCCTGGGCAGCGAAATCATTTCTCGCCGCCGGCGCAACCACCGTTGCCGGGTTCGGCGCCTGGCTCAACGATATGATGTCCCCGGCGCTCGCTCGTGGAGGAGCCAGCTTCCTTGGCGGCTTCCTCATCGGATGGGCGCTTCGAAAGACCTTGATGCTCGCCTTGCTGATCACCGCCGCATTAGCTGCGCTCGTGTTCGCCCTGAAAGCGACCGGGTGGATTCATCTGGAGTGGAACTTGATCCAAGCGGATGTGACACACACCCTCGATTGGGCACGCGGCAAGGCTCAAGGCCTCAAGGAAGTTGCCACTGGCTATCTCTCTTCGATCGGCGCCGGCGCCGCCGGAACTTTGTTTGGATTTTTGAGGAAGTAGTACACAACCCTACCTGGTAGCTGCTCGACATTACCCGTCGGAAGGTTTCTTCGTCTTCCTTCTGCGCCAATAGTCTCTTCTTTTTGACGAATACATTCTCACCGGCTATCCTTCGAACAAGCTGTTATTTTCATGATGGTGCGCAACATGAAGGCATATGCTTATTTAGGATTCCCGCTTGTCATGACAGTCATTTTGTCGGTTTTCGCTATCCTCGCTGCTCCCGAGAGTCATTCCATGAGCTCAGTGCCCCCAGCTTTAATGAGCGCAACTTCGCTCACCTGTACATTTACTGTGGAGCAACAGACAAGGTGGGGTTCAAATGGTCCAATTAAGGAGGAAGGTACCATCAATTACGAGGTAACTTTTGATTCGATTGACCATCAGGCAGGAGAAGCCAAAATACGCATCGACAAACGATATGTATGGCAAGATGAGTATAGACCAGTTAAAATTCGGGTGTTTACTCATAGCATCACATTCTTTGAGTCACAGAAATCTGGGCAATTAGACCCAATCATCACTACCGTCCTTGATGACTATTACTCAGGGACAACCAAATATATTGCCGTAAGCTCAGCACATGTGACTTCAGCCTTTGGGAGAGCATTAGCCATCCAAGACCTTGGAACCTGTGTGACAAAATAGCACTGGACTTCCTATACACCTTTGGAACACGCCCCATATCGTATCTGATGTAGACCAGCTAGCGTTTCCTCACCACTCTCACATCTAACGTCCCCAAATAGTGACCCTCGATGGTAACCTCATCGCCGTCTCGGAGCATGACCGGTCCCATCTGGCACAGCGCCGCATAGCTCGCCCGGATCGTTCCGGTTCCATCGTCCACGATAAAGTCTTGGATACACTTCTCCAGCTTGGTGTTGCTTCCGATGAAATGGTGCAGTTGGTAATTACTAACCGTCCCCTCCACCTGAACGACTTTCATCTTGTAGGACTCGGGATAGGTCTCCAAGGAACTAATCTTGACCGGCTCTGCAGCCCAGGCTGTGGACACCAGGAGACTGAGTGCAACGACCATAAGTCCAACGGAGGTTGTTGACACGGGTTTCATAGACCGCTCTGAGTTGTGTGCATAAAGCTGCATAATGACTCCTCCTCTTCTATTGGTTCTTATGGTGCGGGGCGAAGTGCTTGACCAGTCGCCGCACTGTACGCTTCCGCGAGTGAGTACACTTGAATTACCTGGATCGATCGTTCAGCACCAGTAAAACTGAGGTGGCTGTTATCCAAGCCATCGGGCACGATCATGGTAGTTTTTCGGAGATCACGGCAGGCGCCCATCTTATCAATCAGTCCGCCGACAGGCCTGATTTCTAGATCCGGTTCGATCGTCCCCGACATGCAGATGTCTGGGCGAATGGGGTCGCCGAGCAGCGCCGCCGCAATCCCCACGGCGAATATCCCTCCGGCACTGGGCCCATCCATCGGCATCGGAACCAACAAGCGCACCGAAAGGTATCTTGGATCGTATCCGACGGCTTTAGCGGCGGCGACGACAGCCGTCCACAATGAATGCACGGACACAGGCATCATATTCGAATCAGGGATCACTTCCGGTCCCTTTCCATCCGCCTTGTAGGCGACGATGAGGTGCGCGACCAACCCGGCCCATGCGCCGGTGATGAACCCTGCCTTGGCTTGCGTCACACCCAACACCGGCAATGGCATGGAGACTTCAGCAAAGGGCATCGGCTTTCTGCCGCGAAGTGGTGATGGAGCATGAGGGGTGATGGCGCCGGACACAGGCGGCCGAACGACCATCGGTTGTGGAGGGCGTACCGAAGGAGAAATCTGAAGCGGCGAATAGGTCTTCGCCTCCCCGAGCTGTCGGCAGCCTGGGTATTCACGGTCCGTATAGAGATCCGACTGTCCGGGTCGAGGACAGATCCAGGTTTCAGCCCAACCTGTATTGAGGGAAATATGGGCCGATCCGACATAGGCCAAAAAGAATAGGAGAGAACGCAAGGGTAGACAGCGTGTGAATATCGGGATCTCAGGGTACATGCTGGCTTATGCGAATGAGCGGCATCTGAAGCCTATCGCTCAAACCAGATTTCGTCAAAAGAACGGTATTTGTGGAGAATCGGCAGGCTCGCTCGCTGAGCATCACCCAGGCAAGGCTTGATACCAGCCATTGGCCTGGACAAGGGTCATCTTACTGTCGAAGAGTTGGCTGACGTGATCGCTGGAGAGCAGCTGCGATTTTACCCCATCAGCTACAATCTTTCCCTCTCGGAGGAAGACCACGCGACCGATCTCAGGCGGGATCTCATGCAAATGGTGAGTCACAAGCAGAACCGTCTTTCCTTTAGCAATTTGGGCACGCAACAGATCCAGATATTGGAAACAGGCTTTGGGATCGAGGCCGCTCGTGGGCTCATCGAGCACCAGCACGGATGGGTCATGGACCAACGCTCTCGCCAGTAAAAACCGCCGCTGCTCGCCGGTGGAGAGATGGCCGAAGCGCCGACCAGCCAAAGCTGCAATGCCGAACTCATTCATCAGCTCATAGGCCCGCGTCATCTGGGTCTTGCTGAACTGCTGGTACTCATAGGTATCGTTGCTGGCGTAATAGCCGGACAGTACGACGTTTAACCCCACTGCACAAATCAGATATTCCCGCTGAAGATCGTGCGATACAATGCCGATCTGCTTCCGTACATCCCACACATTCCACCGCTCATCGCCGAAGAGCACTATTCGCGTTTCATCCTTCGGCATCGCATGAACTTCGCCTGAGAGCAATCTGAGTAATGTCGATTTGCCTGATCCGTTAGGGCCAAGGATTGCAACATGCTCACCCTCTCGAAGCTTGAAGGAGAAGTCGGAGAAGACGCAGGTGTCCCCACGATAGACCGTGGCATGCTGAATATCGAGGATGAGAGGAGAACCGGCTGATCGGTTTGGATCGTGGGCCGGAGGATCACTCGGGCCGGCGACTGGTCGCTTGGCACGGCGAGCCTGTTCGAGGCCGGCACGAGCCAGGGCATCGACTCGCTCGTTCTCCGGATGACCGTTATGCCCTCTGACCCAATGCCATTCCAGCTTATGACCAGAAGCCAGGCTATCGAGCCGTCTCCACAAATCCTCATTTTTGACCGGCTCTTTCCCGGCGGTTTTCCAGCCGCGCTGTTTCCAGCTATGAATCCATTCGCTGATGCCTTTCTGGACATACTGCGAATCCGTATAGACTCGTGCCGTCGTCGGCGCTGTGAGCGATTGCAACGCTTCGATGACCGCAAGCAACTCCATCCGGTTGTTCGTCGTCGCGGGCTCGCCACCACTGAGTTCCGTTTCAACCTCTCCTGCTCTCACCAAAACACCCCAGCCCCCAGGACCGGGATTCCCGCTACACGCCCCATCTGTATAGATATCGATCATTCGTTATTCGTCCCGTAACTGGCGTCAGGATTGTACTACGACACCTTCCGCTTCGACCATCTCTACCGTGACAAGACGCAGTCCGACCCCGTGACTCGGTTGAGCGACTTCAGTACAATGAGGCATCCATCGAACGGATCATTCTGGAGCGATATTCTGCGTACCCTCTTCCTCATCGGCACTGGCGGCTTCATCGGGTCAATCTTGCGCTACCTCGTGAGCGGTTATGCCCAACAGGTGAGCAAGAGCATCCAATTTCCCTTCGGCACGCTGGTCGTCAATCTGGTGGGATGTGCGTTGGTGGGATTCTTAGCGGAACTCGCCGACCATCGAGGCGTTCTCGCAGGGGAAACCAGGGCATTTCTTATCGTCGGTCTATTGGGCGGCTTCACCACATATTCTGCCTTCGGCAACGAGACGATGAACCTTCTACGAGACGGAGAACCGTGGCTGGCCTTTGGAAATATCATAGGCCACATCATCCTTGGGCTTATCGCCGTCTGGCTCGGCTACTCCTCCGCTTATCTTCTATGGAAATGACCGATGCGCGCTGAACAGGGTTGTCTGCTCAGAATGTATATCGGTGAAGGGGATAAACACGACGGACGACCGCTCTATGAATGGATCATCGCTCAAGCCCACGCGCGGCAGTTATCTGGCGCCACAGTCTACCGAGGGCTCATGGGATTCGGGCCCCACACCCGCGTGATCCACACGTTTAAAATCGAACGCCTGGCTGAGGATCTCCCTATCACCATCGAAATCGTTGACTCACGCAACAAGGTCGACGCGTTTCTCACCTTCATCGAGCAGCAGGTCCGCTCAGGATTGGTCATCGCCCTCCAAGAGGTTGAGATTCGCCATCTTCAGGGTGGTCCCGAACAGTAGAGACTGAACACCGTACGACCACCCGGCATGACAAAATAGAGAAGTGGGCGACTGACTCGTTACGCTTCGGCAGGATCGGGACTGCGCTTCGAGGCAGGTTTCTTCTTGTCTTGCGATTTCGTCCGTTTTACCGACCCAAGAATCTTCGGCGTCTTGGTGAAAACGTCCCCGTTTTTCGCGCGATGTAGCAAGGCATGCTCCGCTCGACTTCGCCTGATCCCCCACACAAGACCTTCCACTCGACACCATTCCAGAACTTGTGCTATCAAGAAGGGTTCCGTCAGACCTAAAGAAAGGACCGCTCATGCGACTCATTGTTTTCTGTTTGGCGACCATGCTGTGCCTTGGAACGACTGTGGCATTCGCTGGAGCGCCTGAGCCGACAACCGATGAGCAAAAAATCTTCTATGCCATGGGATTAGTCATCAGCCAATCCATCGAGTCCTTTAGCCTGAGCGATTCCGATCTCGAACTCGTGAAGTCCGGTATCACCGATGGAGTCCTCAATAAGACCCCCAAAGTGGACCTCCAGACGTTCGGTCCGAAGATTCAACAACTGCAACAGGCCCGCGCCTCGATCATCGCCGAAGGGGAGAAGAAGCTGGGGGCCGCCTTCCTCGCAAAAGCCTCGTCAGAGCCCGGCGCCAAGAAAACCGAGTCCGGAGCCCTCATCACGACGATCAAGGAAGGAAAAGGCGCGTCCCCGAAACGCACGGATGCCGTGAAAGTGCACTATACGGGTACCCTGATCGATGGGACAGTATTCGATAGCACCCTCAAGAAGAGCGAGCCGACCACTCTCATCGTGATTGAAATGAGCAAGTGCTGGACAGAGGGGATACTGCAGATGAAAGCCGGTGGCAAGAGCAGATTGATCTGCCCGTCCAATTTGGCCTATCGCGACAAAGGCCTGGCTCCTCTGATCAAGCCGGGCGCAACATTAGTATTCGACATCGATCTCGTTGAGGTCGTGGCCAAATAATCCACCACGAGCAGCCCCCACAAGGTCGAATGAGATGGTCTCTCATGGCGACCATCCGCGGCCGCCGTTCAATGCCGACAGCCCGGACAAAGTACCATCGGCGATCGTGAACGAAGCACGCGAAGCATTTGCCAAGCTCCCGACGGCACCTCACTGACCGATCGGCTCGGCCGGACTTTCTTGTTCAATGGTCTATTTGGATCAAGAGGAAACAGCAGAGATTAGCTGATCGATTCGCTCTGGCGTTATGCTTCGGCAGGATCAGGATTGCGCTTTATGGCTGGTTTCATCTTGTCTTGCAACTTCGTCCATTTGACCGAGCTAGGAATCTTCGGTGTCCCCGTCTTCACATCGCCATTTTGGGCCCTATGCAGGAGCGCGTGGTCAATAAGCACGAGCGCCATCATGGCTTCGGCGATCGGTGTGGCGCGGATACCGACGCAGGGATCATGACGGCCGTTGGTTTCGACCATGACCGGCTTGCCCTGTTTGTCGATCGATCGGCGCGGGATACGGATGCTCGACGTCGGCTTGATGCCGATCGTCACGACAACATCCTGCCCGGTGGAGATGCCACCCAGAATACCACCAGCATGGTTGGAGAGAAATCCTTCAGCTGTCAGTTCGTCGCCATGTTCGGACCCGCGCTGAGCTACTGACGCAAAGCCCGATCCAATTTCGACCGCCTTCACCGCGTTGATACTCATCATCGCCCCAGCAAGATCAGCATCCAATTTCCCATAGACCGGTGCACCCCATCCGACCGGTACATGTTCGGCGATTGCCGTGATTTTGGCACCGACTGAATCGCCGGCCTTCCGCAGCTCATCCATGAAGGATTCCAGCTTGGGGACAACGTCCGGATCAGGGGAGAAAAATGGATTATCACTTACCACTTTCCAACTTTTAAACTTCACCTCATGCGGCCCAAGTTGGCTCAAATATCCACGAATGACGACACCATACTTTTCTCTGAGCCACTTTCTGGCTATGGCCCCCGCAGCAACTCGAACAGCCGTTTCCCGAGCCGATGCGCGCCCCCCGCCGCGATGGTCGCGAATGCCATACTTCTGCCAGTAGGTATAGTCCGCATGGCCGGGACGGAAGGTATCGATCAAATTTCCGTAATCGCGGCTTCGGGCATCTTCATTCCGAATCAGCAACCCGATCGGAGTTCCCGTCGTCTGTCCCTCAAACACTCCGGAGAGAATTTCAACGGTATCCGTCTCCTGTCGCTGGGTCACATGGCGGGAGGTACCAGGCTTCCGCCGGTCGAGATCTTTCTGAATATCTTCTGCTGATAATACAAGTCCCGGTGGGCAACCATCGACGACACACCCGATCGCGGGTCCGTGGCTTTCGCCGAAAGAGGTGACGGTAAAGATTCTGCCAATCGTATTGCCGGCCATACAGACTCAGCTTCCCGCCCGAAGACGACGCAACAAGGCGTTCCAACTCTCCCTAAGCCCCAACTGATCAGCCCACTGCCCGATATATGATTCGTCGATCATCCCGGCGATATCGCGAAGATGCTTTTCCGAAGCACCCTCACGATAATATTCCATTTTCTTCAAAATGACATCCTCAGGAGCAGCGAATCGTCCGCCTTGCTTGTCTGTAAAATACACAAGCCTTGCCCTACTGAATCAACTCCGCTCAAAGGCTGTTCCCTGTTGAACCATCACATCGATTTTTAACCCTGACGAAGGATGAATGATATTGAACTGTCCTTTTCGAGCCAAGGCATCGTGAATTGCTTCGTCACTCAAGTAGAACTCGTCGGTGGGGAACTGGGCGAGCAGGCCGCGCACATGACTAGCGTTGATATCAACGACCACATCAATATCGTTTGTGAGACGCGGCTCACCGTACGCCATAGCCGCCACCGAGCCTGTAATGAGATACGGGATCTGTAATCGTTCCAGCGCCGAGACTAGTCGAGCCCGCAGCTCATGAAGCTCCATGCGACAGTCTCCGAGTCACTTCCTGACCAACACGCTCTTGCGTCCAATCAGGATGTTCGGCTGACAGATGCGCCGTTAGCATGCGTTTAGTCGAATCCCACAGGGCGAAACCAATTTGGAGGCGTTGGGCAGGGGTCTTTCGGCGCAAGACCTCCGCCATCGCCTGATCCAATACTTCGAGCTGCCCATCATCTAGTCTCATGGTGTGTTTTACTCAACGAGATCCATCTTAATACGTAATTCCTTGAGTTGATCGGCACCAACGGCGGAGGGCGCATCGGTCAGCGGGCATTGCGCCTTCTGAGTCTTGGGGAAGGCGATGACGTCGCGGATCGAATCGGCGTTGCCGAGCAGCATGACCAATCGGTCCAACCCAAACGCGATGCCGCCGTGCGGCGGCGCTCCGTACTCAAGGGCCTCGAGCAAAAACCCAAACTTGACCGCCGCTTCTTCTTTCCCGATCCCGAGAAGATCAAAGACTTTGCTTTGCACGTCTCGCCGATGGATACGAATGCTCCCGCCCCCGATTTCGCTCCCGTTCAATACCATGTCATACGCCTTCGCTCGTACCTTCAGCGGATCAGATTCGAGCAGCGGCAGATCGTCATCAAGGGGTGCCGTGAAGGGATGGTGCATGGCCACATACCGCTTTTGTTCCTGATCGTAATCTAACATCGGGAAATCGATGACCCACAGGGGTCTCCACGCAGTCTTATCAACCAGATTCAATTCTTCGCCAAGCAACAGTCTGATTCGCCCCAAGACGTCATGCACGACCGAGGCTTTATCCGCGCCGAACAAGACAAGATCATTCGGCTTTGCCTCAGGCAAGGCCGTGGCAAACGCCGTGGCATCCAGAAACTTTGCAATGACCGATTCAAGCTGACCTTCTGCGGTAATCTTCAGCCACGCAAGTCCTTTCGCGCCGAAGCTTTTCGCCGTCTCTCCCAAGGCATCAATCCGCGTTCGAGAGAGCGTCGCGCCACCCTTCACGATCAACGCCTTGACGATACCACCCTTGGTCGCAGCATCTTTGAAGACCTTAAACTGGCTGGCTGCACCGAACGCGGTCACATCATACAGAGGCATATCGAAGCGGAGATCGGGCTTATCCGAACCATAGCGGCCCACGGCTTCGGCATAACTCATTTGCCGGAACGGTGTCGGAAGGTGGACACCACCCGCCTTGTTGAAGATCGTCACGATCATGCGCTCCATCAGGCTCATGACCTGCTCACGGTCCACGAACGATAGCTCCAGATCGATCTGAGTGAATTCCGGCTGGCGATCGTTGCGGAGATCCTCGTCACGGAAACATCGCGCGATTTGATAATAGCGATCGACTCCACTCACCATCAGAACTTGTTTGAACAGTTGCGGTGACTGCGGCAAGGCAAAGAACTGTCCGGGGTTGACCCGGCTGGGCACCAAGTAGTCCCGGGCTCCCTCCGGTGTACTTTTCGTCAGAATAGGCGTCTCCACTTCCAGAAATCCTTCGCCATTCACGAATTCTCTCGTCGCCTGCATAATGCGATGTCGTAGGCTTAAGAGCTGCTGCATCCTGGGGCGGCGGAGATCCAGGAATCGGTACTTCAAGCGAATCGCTTCCGTCACGTCCGCATCGTCTTCGATCAAGAACGGCGGCGTCTTGGCCTCATTCAGAATCTCGACCTCATCCACGAACACCTCGATTTCTCCGGTGGAGAGATTGGGATTCTTTGACTCATCCGGCCGCGCCATAACGTGTCCCGATACCGACACGACACACTCAGGGCGTAGGGAGTGTGCAGCCTGGTGAACCTTCACATTGCGCTCAGCGTTGAACACGACTTGCGTGAGACCCGTCCGATCGCGCAGATCGATGAAGATCACCATCCCATGGTCACGCCGCCGCTGGACCCAACCGTTCAACACAACGGGTTGCCCCACATGTCCCTTGTGCAATTCACCGCATCGGTGTGTGCGAATCTTCATACCACCCGTACTTTCTTGGAAGAAAACTTTTTCGTTTTTTCCGGTTTGGCCCAACCAGCTTGCCGCACTGGTCGTTTCGACCGCACCACTTGCTCATCTCCCCGCTCGACAGCCTCTTGCCGCGTTTCCACAAGCTCACGCAACGCATTGGCTTCGCGATCAGTCAAGAATCGAAACTCTCCAGCCGGGAGATCTCCCAGGGAGATCGGCCCCATGCGAATTCGTATCAACTTGATGACTGGGTGCCCAACGGACTCCAACATACGTTTGACTTGATGTTTCCGGCCTTCGCGTATGGTCAGCTCCAGCCACGAGTTTTGTTCAGCCTTCCTCACTTTCTTCACAAATGCCGGGCTGGTCATCCCATCGTCGAGCCGGACGCCCCGCTCTAACCGCTCAATCTCTTCATCCGTCAAGATTTTCTTGACCTTGATCAAGTAGGTCTTCGGGACATGGTAGCGCGGGTGTAACAAAGCCTGTGCGAGATCACCGTTGTTCGTCAACAACATCAACCCTTCACTATCGAAATCGAGCCGACCAACCGGGAACACCCGAACGGACACGCCCCGCAAGAAATCCTTCACGGTCGTTCGCCCACCCGGATCATCCAGCGTAGACATGACGTTTTTGGGTTTATTCAGGATCAGATAGACAAATGGCTGCGGCGAGGTCAGATGCTTCCCGTCCACCTTCACGTGATCGCGCTCAGGATCGACCTTCGTGCCGAGTTCAGTAACAACCTTGCCGTTCACTCTGACACGGCCTGCGGCAATCAACGTTTCCGCCTTCCGGCGTGACGACAGCCCCGTGCTCGCAATGAGTTTTTGGAGTCGAATTTCCATATCATTTATCGACGTGTGGCCTGTGTGGCTCCTACTGCGCGCATGTACCGGGCACCAACCATTATCTACACCTCTGATCGAACTTGCGCGCGCGGTGCGCGAGCACAGGAGTCACCCGGCCGCCGCGTCAACCGCTACTCCCACTCAATCGTCGACGGCGGTTTTGAGCTGATATCATAGACCACTCGATTCACGCCTTTCACTTCATTGATGATGCGATTCGACATTCGACCCAGCACGTCGTTCGGAATCCTGGCCCAATCCGCAGTCATGCCATCCACGCTTGTGACGGCGCGAATGGCGATCACGTGCTCATAGGTCCGTTGATCGCCCATCACTCCGACGGTCCTTATCGGCAACAACACGGCGAAGGCCTGCCAGATGTCGCGATACAAGCCGGCCTTCCGAATTTCTTCATTGACGATGGCTTCCGCTGCCCGCAGAATCGTCAACCGTTCAGGCGTCACTGCGCCCAACACGCGAATCGCCAAGCCGGGCCCAGGGAACGGTTGCCGCCATGTGATCTCATCCGGTAAGCCCAACTCGGTTCCCAATACCCGCACTTCGTCCTTGAAGAGTTCACGAAGTGGTTCGATGAGCTTGAGCTTCATGCGAGCCGGCAATCCACCCACGTTGTGATGCGTCTTGATCGTCGCCGAAGGTCCCTTAAAACTGACACTTTCGATGACATCGGGATAGAGCGTGCCCTGAACGAGATACTTCACGCCTTTCAGCTTTTTCGACTCGGCTTCAAAATGCTTGATGAACTGTCGACCGATGATCTTTCGCTTTCGCTCAGGATCCGTGACATGTTTCAGCCCGGCGAGAAATGGCTTGCTCCCGTCAAGAATCCTTAGGTTCAGATGGAGCTGCGAGGAGAATGTCTCTCGAACCTGCTCACGTTCACCGGCTCGCAAGACTCCGTTATCGACAAAAATGCAGGTCAGCTGTTCACCGATCGCTCGGTGCGTCAGCGCCGCGGCAACCGATGAGTCCACACCGCCGCTCAACGCGCAGATGACCCGATCTTTGCCGACCTGTTCACGAATCTGACTGACCGCCGTCTCAACGTAGGACTGCATGGTCCAGGTCGGTTTGCAGCCGCAAATCTCATAGACGAAATTGCGGAGGATCTTCGTCCCTTCCGGCGTATGGGCCACTTCGGGATGGAATTGCAAGCAATAGATACGGCGCTTGTGATCGTCTCGCTTCATCGCTGCAACGGGCGAGTTGCTCGTACGTGCAATCGATCGGAACCCTGGAGGCATCCGCTCGATGCGATCCCTGTGCGACATCCACACGGCTGTCTTCTTCTCAGTTCCGACTCCCTTAAAGAGATCGCGCTCATCGTCGATGGTGAGATCGGCACGGCCATACTCCCGATGGGTCGACTTGCCGACTTCTCCTCCGGAAAGATGCGTCACTAACTGCATGCCGTAGCAGATACCGAGGATCGGAATGTGCTGATCAAACAGTTCTTTGGCGACCATCGGAGCTTTCTTCTCATAGACGCTGGAGGGCCCACCGGACAGGACAATGCCTTGAGGACGATAGGCCAGGATCGTGGCCAGGGAGACCGTACAGGGGAAAATTTGGGAATAGACCTGTGCTTCTCGGATGCGGCGAGCGATCAACTGCGTGTACTGCGAGCCAAAATCAAGGACAAGGATTCTATCGTGCCAAAGTTCCATCGCAGCGTGAAAAGTAAAACGTTAGAGGTTAGACGACTAACACGGAAGAACTAATTCCTAAACGACCTTTCACGTTTACCTTTTCACCTTTCACGTACTTATTCCCAATCCATTCGGTAGTTCGGCGCCTCTTTGGTAATAATCACGTCATGCA
>CAZAKX010000047.1:0-3310 GCA_964485915.1 uncultured Nitrospira sp.
CTCGTGCTCCTGGGCGGAGATCACGGGTGAGTGCAGGATAGGTGACTGGGATCTCTGGCTCAGGAGAGGAATCGGAAGCTTGTGCATCAGATTGGTCCCCAGACTCCGTCGACGTCCGCAGCCGCACCACTTGGCCGGCATTCACTTCAACCCCGTCCTTCGGCAGCAGGCCCACTCGAATGCGAGGACCTTGCAGATCCTGGATAATCGCCACCGCGGACCCATGCCGAGCGGCTACCTCTCGGATGGCGGCGATCGCCGCAGCATGAGATGCATGAGTGCCGTGAGAAAAATTCAGCCGAGCGGCATTCATACCGCTCTCAATCAATCGATTGAGGATGGCCGGCGCACTACTCGCCGGACCGATCGTGCAGACAATCTTGGCTTTTCGCATCCTTGTGTGCAATCGCCTCCACAGCGCTAATTCGGCAAAGAGAATATCATAATAGACCGATTCTTTTGAGATCGCATGAATGTAATGATTTTCTCCCTATGACATTGGTCTGCACGTGAACGAATGTTCACGCTCGATGCGGTGCTTTGAGGCCGACGTGGTGGTACTCAATATCGAATCCGGCACGAACTACCACGCGCTCGACTTTATTCTGATGGCTGATAATCATCTGGCCGTGCGACAGACAATGCATAAAATATTCGAATCAATCGCAAGAGAAGCCGACAGGAACGCTCGGGCCCGAGCCAGAAGTGACGCTCCCACTTCTCACTTCAACTCGTGCGAAAACCGATGCTCCTCCTTCACCGCATGCATCGATAACCAAAGAGTGGAACGGATATCGTTCAAAACATCAGCAGGGCTGTTGGCTAAATTTGGTAGTCTCAGAGAAGCTGGTATGAGGTTGGGAGCAGCATAGCGGATCAAAACCCGAGTTCTTTTTCCAGGTCTGCTTTCTTCTTATCGAACTGCTTTTGCTCGGCCTCACTCTTCTGGCTGAACATGCCTTTCATACTTTCGCCGGATTTTTCCATGGCCCGCTGCGACGCCTCGCTTTTCTTTTTAATCTGTGCAGCCATATCCTTGGCCTTCGGTGAGCCGGAGAATTCGTAATACGTCATGGCCTGCCCCTGCGTGAACGTCGGATCGGAGCGTTTCATGATGGTGTCGCCTCGCAATTCCGCGCGATCTTTTGCCGGCTTGTCTCCACCTGGCACATACTTCATCCACAGAGCGGCGCTCCTGAGCTTCTCGAGCGACTGCGCCGAGGCTATCCCTAGTTCACCGATATTGCCGGTTAAACCCTGAGCGTCTTTTTCCTCTGCCTTCATCAATCGGTCGGCGTTGGCTGACGCCACCTTTCGTAACGCTTGCTGGAACGCGGGCGGGGAAGCATAGGAAGCTCTCGAGCCGGTACTGGGATCGATCGGACCATACCGGTTGTTATCGATATTCCAGGCCGCCTCAAAAAGACGGAGATCGTCCGGCTTAGCCTGAACCGCCTTCAGGAGGACCCGATTGGCTTCGTGCTGGTCGCCGATCGTTTCAAAGTATCGAAACGCCGAGGTTTGCCCATCGGCCCGCACCGGTTCACCGGAGTACAGCAGCCCTTTGGCCTCGGCGGCTTTGGCCAAATCCCGCCCGAGTTTTGGCATATTGGCCTTGGCCCTCGTGACCGCGTTCTTATCATACCGGTCCATACAGTCATCACCGCCGATTTGGAGATAGGCGACAAAGAGGGCGGCCGGCTGTCCCGCTTGTTCAGCTTTTTGCAGTGCAGCTGATCGAGCCAAGGCCGCTTTCTTTTCCTCATCGCCCAAACATGGATCATCCGCATGGACAACCGGAGCGGTGAGGACAACTCCGATCAAGGCATATCCGGCCAATTTCATCAGACGCATACGTGATCACCTCCGCTTACTTACCGAATAGGCCTTTCATCATCTTATTCACGTCGACGGGAAGATCGCGGTCGGTGTCCTTCCCACTATCACGGTTTTCACCAGGCTGTTTTCGACCAGCCCGGCGCTGCTCCGCATTTTTCCGAAGTTCCTCCAGATTGGGCATACCGGCCCCTCCCATCATCGCACCCATATCGTTCTTGGTGTAGCCGTCTGGAATCTCGAAGAGGGCGGGGTTCTGCTTTTCGATCTTTAGATTGGTCAACTCACTGGTCATGCGCATCTTCTTGTCACCTTCTTTGGACAGCATGTCCATCTTGACGGTGATGCCTTCTTTCGTGGTCCAGAAGAAGCCGCCGAATTTTCCCGAGCCATCTTTCTTGATGGCGACGACCTTGGATTTGGTGGTCTTCACGCCGTTGATCGTTTCCTGCCCCACCTCCGCCTGCTCGACCAGATCGAATGTGTCCATGCCGGACTGGCTCGATGTATCCAGCGCTGTTTCCATATACATATTGCCCATCAGCTGCCACACGACCTTCTTGTCCTTCCGAATGATGGACGTCATGCCCTCCGCTCCACCCATCTCCATCCGATCCTTGTTGGCCGTATGATAAATGCGGGACTTCATCGTCATGCCGCCTTCTGTTTCCATGGTGCTATCGGCCGAGTAATCAACCTGTACTTCCGGTAGAGAGGCCGCACTTACCGTGAGAGGGGCGAGCATGACGCAACTCCACATCGTGACATGGCGCAAGAATTTCATGGATAGGTCCTCCTGAAAAGGGATGTTGTGGGGCCGAGAGAATAGCGAGATGTGATAGGGAGAGTCAATAAGCAGAACTCTGGAGGATGGTGCTCATGGAATCTCCAGGCCGATTGGAAAAGTCGCGGCATACCCGTCGTGCGTGGCCGTCGGTTCCAGCATTAACGCATCGCCACCCTGCCGGAAAATGAAATCCTGGAGATTTCTCACTCTCCGTGAGCCGTTCGACGAGTAGGGGAGACTACCCTGGACACGATCCGTTAGTTCATCGGGAAAGTATACTTGCGATGTAAACTCAAAACTTCGGCGAGCTATCGGTGTCGTGCGAATCTTAAAGTGAATATGCACGGTTCGAATGGGATACCAGCCCGGATAGATCGTCATGAACCGGGCTTCGCCTTGAGCGTCAGTCATCTGGTGGCCTCGTAAGAACTTCTGACCGACCGTGCTGAATCCAGGGTCCTGGACATCTGAATACACTCCTCTCGCGTCGCAGTGCCAGACATCCACCTGGGCATCGGGTAGGGGATGGCACTCGCCGGCGCGAAGGTAAGACACCTGAAAGGTGAGGGCCAAGGGCGTCCCTGGGGTGCTCCGCCCATTGGTCGGATCTGCGCGAATGTCGGATCGGTGTAATCGTTCATCGACGAAGTACGGGCCCTCGGTTTGCTCAGGACGGACGACGCAGAG
>CAZAKX010000047.1:3410-20440 GCA_964485915.1 uncultured Nitrospira sp.
CCATAGAAGCCACCGTAGCCACCAAATGGCCCCCACAAACTGCCGTACCCGCCATAGGGATAGAACCCGCTATAGCTATAGGGTGGATAGTAGGCCCCGTAGTACGGACTTCGATCCCTTCGTCTGTTCGCTGCGATACTGTTCCAATCGATGATATGTTTCACCTCAAGAAGGGGGTAGGTATAGTCGCTTTCGTCCAGCTGTCTCGTCGTCTCACCTGTCACGGTGCCGATCACAGTAATGGGCGTTCCTTCCGGCAGGCTCGCTGGGTCGAGGAATGCTTCTCGAACCGCCAGGAATCGTCCTTCTGACCGAAGACGCTCCTCTGTCAAGGGGCCGTCTTTTGCGGTCGGCAGTTGCAAGATTTCCAACTCGGTTCCTGTGCCTGTCCTTTTGGCCCGAATCACGTTGCCGCCGATCATCACGGTTCGCCCGATGTACTCACTGGGCGCTCGCTTAAGCTCCGCAAAACTGACGGTCGTATCGATTTCTTTCTCTAGCCCAAGAGGAACACCAAGAAGCTCCGTATCACGCTGGACTTGATGGATCGATTCTGCGCAGGCTGAACACAGGAGTACTGCGCCGACCAGGGGAGCGAGCACCGTCATGCGAGACATGGTTATTCTCCTCTCCTAGAAGTGATAGGACAGCCCACCAAGGATATGCTGGGCCCGGTAATTGCCGCTGAACCCGCCCAAATCACCTAAGGCCTGGTCGAATTTGATCGTCGCGCCTGCGTACTTATACTCCCCAAAGATCGCGATTTTTGGTGTGATGAACGTGCGCAGTCCGGCCAGTACGTTCCATGCCGCCGCTACATCCGAGTCGCTTCGTACCGTCGGTGTATCGCCGATGTGGGCGATGGCGGCTCCTATCCCGGCGCCAACGTACGGCTGAAGCGTTCGACCGGGGTACCGAGCAATGAAATTGGCTCCGACAGTGGTCACCCTCATGTGGATACCCGGGTCGGTATCCAGCTGCTTGATGTGTGGTGTCGTATGCAAAACTTCTCCCTCGATGCCATACCAACTGTGCCCGGGGAAATATCCGATCTTAGCCCCGTAAGTGATTGAGTTCTGCAAGTCAAAGTCAGGATTTGGGGAAGGATCGAGGTCTGGAACTCCTGCAGAGGGACCCGTTCCAGCAATGCTGTTGATGCGATCTGCAAAGTTCACTCCCGCCGTTCCGGCAATATAGGTTTCCGCAGATGCGGGAGGGGAACCGTTGAACACGATGAAAACAAATGCCGCAAGGGCTGTCCCGACAAGCGACCAGTTTTTTTGTGGCATGCTCGTGACTCCTTCGAGACATCATACCAAAAGTTTTGGTGATGCATAGTCCCCACTCAGCACAACGGCCAGCGTGGGTTTGTGCACTCGCTCACCGAAGGTTGCCTTGATGATATTGGGGTTGACAGTTGGACTGACCATGGGACATATGGTAGAGGCCTTATGGGAATTCAGTACGACAACGAAGCGTCGGCATAACTTGACGTCCACAAGGAGGAGTTGATCATGGGATTGATGGATCAATTGGGACAAGCCGTGGGTGGAATGATGGGAGGCCAAAGCGGTCAGAATCCGCTTCTACAGGCCATTACCGGTCTCCTCGGAAAGGACAGTGGGATTGGGGGGCTGGCCGGCCTCGTTCAGGCATTCCAAAAGAACGGCCTCGGTGAACTCGTCAACTCATGGGTGGGCACAGGGCAAAACCTGCCGGCGACGCCAAGCCAGATTGAACAGGGTCTTGGGAGTGATCTCTTGAAGCAACTTGCCGGCAAAGCAGGACTCTCCTCTGGCGCAGCGAGCTCACAGCTCGCCGGCCTCCTTCCGGACCTTATCGACAAGCTGACACCCAACGGAAAAGTCGAAGCCGGTGGGCTTGATCGGCTGATGAAACTCGTTCAAGGGAAGATGGGCGCCTGAAGAAGAGCGTACGACGTACGCTTGCCCCTTCGCCCTAAACCCCAATATGCACACGCGGGACCGGCTCGTTGTCTGGATGGCCATCGGGCTGGTCGCGTTATCGGCTTTTTGGGCACTCCGTGAGCCCCCAGCCTCCAAACCAACACCCAGCCACTCAGCGCCTCCCACGCTCACAGCGGAAACGATTCCGTTGGTTACGGGCGATGAACCCATCGTCGATATTTTTACTCGAGCTGGTTGTGCTGTCTGCCATATCATTCCTGGAATCCCTGGTGCCAATGGTCGAGTGGGTCCTCCCTTAGTACTCGGCACGACCGGGATAGAGCGACTCAACAATCCCACGTATCACGGGAATGCCAAGTCCGTGCACGATTACATTGTCGAGTCAGTGCTGGAGCCGCAGCAATTTGTCGTGCGCGGGTACCCGGAACACACGATGCCGAGTTGGTATGGATCGAAGCTGAGTGCGTTGGCCCTTGAAAAGATCGCGATGTATCTTGAACGTCAAACCGAGGCGGATCTGTCTCCTTGACAATGCGGCGGGCGAGGACTATCGCTTGCGGAGCGGAGTGACGTTCCCAGAACCAGCACCCTGAATCTTAAAGGCGTCTGTCTCCTGCGCTCCCATCTGCTTGTCGAGCAACGCGTTCACCGCATCGTCGCCTTTGAGCCCTTCAAGCTTGATCTTAAGGCGAAGATTATTCGCGCTATCTGCGTTGATCAGCGCTTGCTCCAGTGTAATCTTATTCGCCTTATACAGTTGGAACAGCACATGATCAAAAGTTTGACACCCTTCGTCCACACCCTGTTCCATGGCTTCTTTCAGAACATCGACCTCGGCCTTTTTGATGAGGTCCTTGACGCGGGGTGTATCCAACATGATCTCCAACGCGGGCACCCGCCTGCCGTCGACCGATGGGATAAGTCGCTGGGAAATGATGGCGCGCAAATTCAGTGACAGCTGCAAATAGATCTGGGCATGGCGCTCGACCGGGAAAAAGTTCATGATCCGTTCGATGGCTTGGTTCGCGTTATTTGAGTGGAGCGTGCCGATGCAGAGGTGACCGGTCTCGGCAAAGGTAATCGCGGCTTCCATCGTTTCCGTATCGCGCACCTCACCGATCAGAATCACATCCGGTGCTTGTCGGAGAGTGTTCTTGAGCGCATTCTGGAACGTCAAGGTGTCGAACCCGACTTCGCGTTGCGTAATGATCGATTTCTTGTGTTGATGGACGAACTCAATCGGGTCCTCTACGGTAATGATATGCCCCTGATGGATGGTGTTGCGATGGTCGATCATGGCCGCCAGTGAGGTCGATTTACCGGAACCGGTCGCGCCCACCACAAGCACAAGACCGCGCTTGGTCATCGCAATATCTTTGATGATCGGAGGAAGCTGTAATTGCTCGACGGTCTGAATCTCGGCTTTGATATGGCGGAAGACGAGTCCGACATTGCCTTTTTGCCTGAAGATGTTCACGCGGAAACGCCCAAGCTCTTTGTAGTAGAGCGCAAGGTTCATCTCCATCTTTTCTTCAAATTCACTCCGCTGCTGGCCTCGCATGAGCGCCAGTGCCAGCGCCTCAAGTTGTTCATTGGTAAACGGCGGGGCATCGGTTTGCTGCGTGACTCCATGAATCCGGTAAATCGGCGGGGCATCGACGGTTAAATACAAGTCCGACGATTCTTGATCCACCATGACCTTGAGGAGACTTCGGACATCCATGCTCATACTCCGCCTGTGTGCCTACTGCTACGCAGCCCCTACCACCGGTGTCCCGAACAGGTTGGGGTTCATGCTACGCGATTGCGCTTCAGCCTTATGCACCACTCCACGTGTCGCAAGGTCCAGCAACGCCATATCCATCGTTTGCATGCCGTCTTTTTGGCTGGCCTGCATAATGCCTGGAATTTGATGAAGCTTCGCCTCGCGAATGAGGTTTCGTACGGCTGTGGTCGCAACCATGATTTCCAATGCCGCGACACGTCCACCGGTCTTTTTCTTCAACAGTGTTTGTGTGAGCACCGCTTCCAATGCCTCTGATAGCTGGGTCCGAATTTGGGCTTGCTGCGCCGGCGGAAACGCATCGATGATGCGGTCGATCGTCTTGGGAGCGCTCGACGTATGGAGTGTCCCGAAGACTAAGTGCCCGGTTTCCGCCGCAGTCAAGGCCAGTTGGATCGTTTCAAGATCTCGCATTTCGCCCACGAGCACGATGTCGGGATCTTCGCGAAGCGCCGACTTCAGCGCGTTGGCGAACGATAACGTGTGAACACCAAGCTCCCGTTGATTGACCAAGCACTTTTTGGATTTATGGACGAACTCGATCGGATCTTCGATGGTGATGATATGGCCTTCAAACGTGCTATTCAGGTAGTCCACCATGGCGGCAAGGGTGGTGGACTTTCCGGAACCGGTCGGCCCCGTCACCAAAATCAGTCCCTTTTCCTTATCGCAAAGTTGTCGCAGAATCGGCGGCATCCCCAACTTTTCCAGCGGAAGAATGGTGGTCGGGATATTCCGAAACACCGCTCCCAGCCCTCGCTGCTGCACGAACACGTTGACCCGGAAACGGGCGATATCCCCGAGCTCGAAGGAAAAGTCGCATTCTCGTTTTTCCTCGAAGTTTTTTCGTTGGGAATCGTTCATCATGTCATAGATAAGCGCATGCGTTTCATCGGGAGTCAGGGGAGGGTGATCGAGCTTTTTCAGATCCCCGTGAATGCGAATCATCGGGGGTTCACTGGCGCTGATATGACAATCGGAGGCACCTTCTTTCACGGAAAACGTGAGCAGCTTGGATATATCCATCGCCCGTGATCCTCTAGTGTTATGGGTTGTCTGTGAGGCGAATGTCTCCTGGGCATCATGCCATAGCGAATCCGGAAAGCAAGCAAATAGGCAGAAGATGCGAACCACCGCGGTGAGAATTAGGCAAGACCGGTTTCGCGAAGCGCGATACGGAGCGCATCGAGGGCCTCGTCGATCTGTTCAGTCGTGTGCTCCGATGTCACGGTGAAACGGATCCGACTTGTTCCCTCAGGAACCGTCGGTGGGCGAATGGCTGCGGCGTACACGCCAAGCGCGAGCAGGCGTTCTGCAAATCTTGAGGCGACAGCGGAATCACAGATCAGAATCGGTAGGATGGGACTGTCGGTCGGCGTCAGACGACACCCGAGGTTCTTCAGCCCGTCGAAGAAGCGTTGTCGATTCGCCCACAACCGAGCCCGACGTTCCGGTTCCTGATCAATGACCATTAATGCGGCCGACGAAGCGGCGGCGACTGCGGGCGGAAGCGCGGTTGCAAACATGAACGGACGAGTGACGTTGATCATGTATTGAATGAGATCATTGGGTCCCACAAGGAACGCGCCATGGCTGCCGAGGGCCTTGCTCAGTGTGCCCATATGAAAAGGGATCCGTCGCTCCAAACCAAAATGCTCAACAGTCCCTCGGCCGGTTGCCCCCATGATGCCGGTTCCATGCGCGTCATCGACATACACCGTCGCCCCATATCGTTCAGCAAGCAAAACCAGGTCCGGCAAAGGGGCAAGATCGCCATCCATGCTGAATACCCCTTCGGTGATGATGAGCGTGGGGCGAACCGTTGTACGGCGTCGAAGTAACGACTCAACATGATTGCAGTCGCCATGGCGAAAGACTCGAAAATCTGCCTGGCTCAATCGACAGGCATCGATCACGCTGGCATGACACAGTCGATCGGCCAGGATAAGACCGCCGCTCCCAATGAGGGTCGGAATAATTCCAAGGTTCGCCATGTAACCGGCCCCAAACAGCAGAGCGGATTCCGTTCCTTTAAACCTCGCAAGAGTCGTCTCCAGGTGCGTATGGGGAGGTAACGTCCCGCTGACCAAGCGTGAAGCGCCGGACCCCACGCCATACTGTTCCGTCGCCGTCATCGCGGCGCGCACAACCTCAGGATGGTTCGAGAGGCCTAGGTAGTCATTGGAAGACAGTAGGATGACTTCACGTCCTCTATATTGGACATTCGCTCTGGTCGCCGATTCCAATGGCGCCAGTGTTCGAAGTAACGACCGGGCGGAGAGCTGTTGGAGTTTTTCTCGAAATGCGTTGATCCTAACCATGACGTCACATTCCAGTCTGTTCTGCCTATCCGTGTCTCGGATCCGGTCTCATTGACAATGGAAATTCATCCCTAGTATAAAGCAACGGTTCAGCAGCAGAAAGTCAGTTATTAACCATTTTAAGTGATGTGATAGATCCTCATGTCTTACCGAATTAAAGTGCCCCCTCGAACGTTGCCGGTTGATGAAGCCCATCTTGTGAGTGGGCTTGAGCACTGGGTGCTCGGGCTGAAGCGCTATCGATGGTCCATCATCGTAGGATTCATTCTCGTGTTGTCAACGGCCGGGGGAATATGGGGCGTCTTTTGGTATGACGCGCAAAATGCCAGCAAGGCCCAAGAACTCGAGCGAGAGGCCACCCTGCATCTCTTTGCGCGACCGGGTAATGATCCAAAGAAAGCGGAAGCCAACCTGAGTGAAGCAATTGCGCTTTACAAGAGGGTGTTGGAAGAATATCCCAGAACGCCGACGGCCCCGCTGGCACAATTTAGTCTTGGGAATGCCTTTCTTCAGTCCAACAATCTCGACTCAGCGGTTGAATCGTATAAACGGTTTATTTCCATGTACGGATCAAATGTTTCGCTCCTCGGCCTCGTCCATCAAAAACTCGGGTACACATACCTCTTAAAAGGGGACGTTGACCAAGCGGCCAAGACCTACTCGACAATACTTGAGATCCCAGGGACGCTGAACCGTGACTATGCGATGTTTGAACTGGCGCGGCTGGAAGAAAATCGGTCTAGGCCAGACGAAGCACTCAAACGCTATCAAGATCTAATCAAGACATACCCAGATTCTCCCTTGACGAGTGAAGCTGCGGTGCGCGTGAAGGTCCTCGAGGCCAAGAAAACTTCTGAGCCCGCTCCAACCACTGCAGCTCCGAATCCTTCCGCGCCCTCCAAGCCATAGCGTATGCGCTTTGGGCAGATGCAGGACGGACAACAGCTGCCCTCATACCCGTTTTAGGATCGCCACCTACTATCGGGCGATATTAAGCAGGTCACCGGTTCGAATGACACTACTGGAAAGGTTGTTGCGGGCTTTCAGCGTCCGAATGGGAATACCGGACCGGCGGGAGATTTTCTCAAGCGTATCTCCTCCCTGAACTCGATACCAGCCAGGAGAGCCAGCCTTGCCCTGTCGAGCAGGCCGAGCTTGCCGAGTTTGCCGGACCTGAATCTGCTGGGGAGGGAACTTGTAGGTTGGAACTCGATCGAGCAACTTTAACACTTTGGCGCTCGCCCCGACTGGAACCTTCAAATGATAGGCGGTATCATCGGGAGGCGTCGCATCCCGACGAAGTTCGGGATTCAGTAATCGAAGTTCGCTGTACGGTATACCCGTGACGTTGGAGATGGCCCGGAAGTGTAACGGGCGTGTCACGACAACTTCCTCAAACACATGAGGGGCGACGGGAACTTGGTTGAATCCGTACTGGTCGGGGTTGCGCGCAATAATCGTGGCAGCCATGATGCGCGGGACATATTGCTTGGTCTCCCGCCGAATCAGTTTCGTTCTCGAAATCTCTGAAAACGATTCAGCCTGGGCCTTCGTGAGCGCGCGCTGTACCTTGCCCTCCCCTGCGTTATACGCCGCCATCGCCAAGGGCCATGTCCCAAAAAGGTCATATAAGTCCCTTAGATAGCGGGCTGCTGCAATCGTGGACTTAATGGGATCTCGCCGTTCGTCCACGTAATGATCAATGCGCAACCCGTAGATCTTTCCAGTTCCTTTCATAAACTGCCATGGCCCCGTCGCTTTCGCTCGAGAGTAGGCATAGGGATTGAACCCACTTTCGACAAGGGACAGATGCACAAGGTCGCTTGGAAGGTCGAACTCGGCGAAGATATCTTCAACCAACGGGCGATAGCGATTGAGACGCAGAAGCCACTGTTCAAATCGGTCCCGAATCGACGTGTTAAAGAAACGAATGTGGCTTTGGACGGTCTGATCGATGACGACCGGAATGTTATACGCGGTGCCTTGACTCTCCTTACTCTCAGCACTCTCTACTGGCTCAACCGACTCCTCTTTGGGCGCATCAGTCGGTGAGGCCGTCAGCTCCGGTTCCAGCTCAGGCTCCAAGGGGACCAGGTTAGGATCAACATCTTCGCTCTCTTGTGACGCTTCTGTTTCTTCAGGAGGAGTCGCCTCTGCCGAAGTCGACTCTGAAGGAGGCTCGAGAGGAAGACCTTTCTGTGCAACTGAAGCCGTCTCCTCACCCCAACTTTTGGATTGAGCCATAACGACAGCAACACACATCGCCAGGATCACCACGATCCTCGCGCTCACACTCCAGAGAAGGTGTCGTCGGTTCAGCATCATGGATAGCATCAGAGAGGAGCCTATCGATCCACTGCTGACTTGTCAAGGAATTGGAATAGGCAAAATGTTGCCACCCGCCATTTCATAGCCGAGGTTGTAGAGAACTGAATTGGGTCAACCGACGATGGCTTGGAGATGGAAGCCCGCGACGGAAACAGCGAAAGCCCTGATAGCGTCGGCAGTTCAGTCGTTCGATTTCTTGACAGCCTCCCAGCGCAAATGGTAGCGTGCCCCCTCTCCAAATGGCTTATCCCACCAGATTGACGTAGTTACTTTGTGAGGAGGATTGATCGATGCTGAAGCGCTATCTCTTGGCCCCCGGCCCCACGCCTGTCCCCCCCGAGGTCTTACTGGCAATGGCTCGCCCGATGATCCATCATCGCGCACCCGAGTTCGACCCGATTTTTGCTGAGGTCCGGGAAGGACTCAAATGGCTGTTTCAAACAAGGAACGATGTGCTGATGTTGGCGGCTTCAGGAACAGGTGGAATGGAAGGCTCCGTTTCAAACTTCTTATCGCCCGGAGATAAAGCGCTCTATGTCAACGGAGGAAAATTTGGGGAGCGTTGGGGCAAGCTCTGTAAGACCTTTGGAGTACAGGCAACCGAGATCAAGGTCGAATGGGGACATGCGGTCAATCCACAACAGGTTGCTGATGCCCTCAAGAAAGATCCGTCCATCAAAGCCGTGTATGTACAGGCCAGCGAGACGTCGACCGGAGTGTCCCATGACGTGAAGGCCCTGGGAGAGATTCTCAAGAGTTATGAGAATACGATTTTAGTCGTCGATGCCATTACCGCGTTAGGCGTATTCGATATTAAGACGGATGCATGGGGCCTGGATGTCGTGATCACCGGCTCCCAAAAAGCCTTGATGCTCCCTCCCGGCATGGCGTTTGTCAGTGTCAGCGAGAAGGCCTGGGCCTTGGCCGACAAAGCCAAGAACGCGGCGTTCTATTTCAACTTCAAGAAAGAACGTGAAAGTCAGATCAAGAACCAAACCGCATATACCCCAACCGTCTCGCTCATCATCGGCCTCCAAGAAGTGTTTCGGATGATGAAGGCGGAGGGGCTGGACAACATGTTTGCCCGGCAAGGTCGGTTGGCTCGCGCCATGCGCGAAGGTGTGAAGGCCGCCGGAATGACTCTATTTCCAAAAGAATCTCCCAGCGATGCCCTGACGGCCGTGTGCGCGCCGGATGGAGTCGACGGGCAGACGATCTATAAGAACCTCCGTGTGCAGTACGGCATGACGGCAGCCGGCGGCCAGGACCATCTGAAGGGAAAGATCTTCCGGCTCTCTCACATGGGTTATGCTGACTCCTTTGATGTCATCACGGCCTTAGCCGCAACCGAGATGGTCTTGAAAGGGCTCGGGCATCCGGTCAAACTGGGAAGTGGCGTCGGAAAAGCTCAGGAAATTTTATTAGCAAAGTAACCACGGCGAGGATGACATGGCCGCAGCAAGTATGAAGATTTTGATCAGCGACAGTCTGTCGAAGCAAGGGGTGGAGGCGCTCGAAAAGGCAGGATTCACAGTGGTGGTGAAATCCAAAATGCCGAAGGAGGAGCTCTTCAAAGAGATCAAGGACGCCGACGGTTTGATCGTGCGATCCGGCACGAAGGTCACAGCGGAACTTATTGCTGCCGCCGACAAACTCAAGGTCGTCGGGCGTGCTGGATCAGGCTTGGACAACGTTGATACACCGGCGGCTACACGCCGGGGCATCGTCGTGATGAATACCCCGGGCGGCAATACGGTCACCACTGCAGAGCATACGATGTCGATGATCTGTGCCATGAGCCGACGCATTCCACAGGCAACCGCTTCCGTCAAAGCAGGGAAATGGGAAAAAGACAAATTCATGGGCGTCGAGCTCTACAATAAGGTGCTGGGCATCATCGGCGCCGGGCAGATCGGGAGCCACCTGACCAAGATGGCCCAGGGCATCGGCATGAGTGTCGTCGCGTTCGACCCGTATCTTGCCCCTGAACGAGCCGAGCGGATGGGCGTGACCATGGTGGACCTCAACGAGCTCTTCCGCCGGGCAGACGTCATTTCAGTTCATACTCCCCTCACCCCAGAAACACGTGGGATCATCAATGCACAGGCGATTGCCAAGATGAAACCTGGGGTACTAATTGCAAACTGCGCTCGAGGCGGCATCATCAATGAAAGCGACCTGTGTGAAGCCTTGAAAACCAAACGTGTGGGCGCCGCCGCCTTTGACGTCTTTGAAGAAGAACCTGTCAAGCCGGACAATCCGCTTCTGGTGTTGGACAACTTCATCTGCACTCCCCACATCGGGGCACAAACGACTGAAGCCCAAGAAAATGTCGCCATTGGCATCGCGGAGCAGATCGTCGACTACTTTACGAAAGGTGTTGCGAAAGGTGCCGTCAATATTCCTTCAGTTGCCCCGGAATTGTTGCCGCGGCTCCAACCCTTTCTCACACTGGCCGAAAAACTGGGTTCGCTCCAGACGCAACTGGTTCAAGCGGGAACTGAGCGAGTCATCGTCGAATACAGCGGGGAAGTTGCCACACTGTCGACCGCGCCCTTGACCATCGCGGTCTTAAAAGGCTTGCTCAATCCAATCATGCAGCACCCGGTGAATTATGTGAACGCGCCGCTCGTCGCAAAGGAGCGAGGGATCGAGGTCAAGGAAATTAAGAGTACGGATGCAGGAGATTTCACGAGTCTCATACGAGTGCGGGTCGAAGCCGGCAAACTGTCGCACCAGGTGGCAGGCACGCTCTATCACAAGAAAGAGGCCCGAATCACAGAGATCGACCAATTCAAGGTGGAAGTCATACCGGAAGGACACATGCTGTTCATACACAATGTCGATCGTCCGGGTGTGATTGGAATGGTCGGAAAGGTCTTGGGGGATCAGGGCATTAACATCCTTCGGATGCAGTGCGCTTTGGAGAAGCGAGGAGGGGATGCCTTGCTCATCATCGGCTCCGATACGGAATTTCCATTGTCAGCATTGGATCAAATCCGCTCGAGCTCGAACATTCTGTCCGTCAAGATTGCAAACCTCTCATAATCAGCTCAACATCGGGTTACTATGGCCTCTGCTCCTCCGACGCGTCGTCTTTCTTCGGGGGAGCTTGCTCCGTCGCGTGAGCACTCATTGGTTCCTGTGGGAATGGCTACCGTCCTGCCGGAGGCTGCCCGTCACGTCAGGCAGCTCGAGTCCGAGCTGCTCAGATACTTCCATCGTTATGGATACGACGAAATTATTCTCCCGACATTCGAATATTGTGATGTCCTTGCCCCAGGCCTCGAACCTGCGCTATTAGAGAACTCCTACAAAATCGTTGATCGGACGACCGGCCGTATTCTGCTCCTGCGACCTGACGTCACCGCACAAATCGCGCGAACGGTTGCAATGGGCATGCTCGGCACTTGCTTGCCGTTGCGGTTATCGTACCGGGCAACCGTCTTTCGCTACGAGCCGGAACATGTCGGCCGTGATCGTGAGCTCTTTCAAGTCGGAGCGGAACTGATCGGAGCTGATGACCTATCCGCCGATTGTGAGATCATCATGCTGATGATCGAAAGCTTGCGGCAGGTCGGATTAGCTTCGTTTAAAATTTCACTCGGACACGTTGGATTTTTCAAGGGACTTCTGGTGCGCGCTGGGCTGTCTGCAGAAGGTCAAAAGCTGGCGGAGCAGGCAGCGGCCAGAAAGGATTTCCCTTGGTTGGGAGAAATTCTCGTACGGGAGCGAGTCGGCAAGCGATCCGCGCAGGCAATTTTAGATGCGCTGGAACTATGCGGAAAAGCGGAGGTCCTCTCAAAAGGGCGCGCCTTGGCCAGAGGTGAACAACCGCTCCTCCACGCATTGGACAGATTGGCTCAGGTCTACGAGTTACTCTGCTCGATGGGGTTTCAGGATGTCGTACTACTGGACCTCGGAGAATTTCGAGGATTCGATTATTACGATGGGATTGTCTTTGATGTTTTCACGGACGGGATTGGAATAGAGCTAGGCGGTGGCGGGCGCTACGACCACTTAATTGGGCGCTTTGGCCGTGACATTCCTTCGACGGGATTCGCGCTCAACGTTGATCGGCTCTTCCGTGGACTGAACCTCGTCGACACCGCCCGGACGATGACGTCAGCGGTTCTAGTGGTCGGCCCTATCACGATGACGAAGGAACTCGTATCCGTCACCCGACAACTACGCCAGGCGGGTGTTCGTGTGATTCAACGAGCGGTGACAGCATCGGGCCACGATCTAGTCGGGGCGGCCGCCGATGCCGGACTCGAAGCTGAAATCCCTACCACCATCGTGATGGGAATCGACCAACGGAATCGTGGGCACGTTGTCGTACTCTCCCGCCGACAGACGGGTGAGGGGAGAGCCGGACGTTCTCCTCTTCACAAGAAAACGATGTCGATGAGTGATCTTATGGCGAGCCTCCGCACCGACCGAAAAGAGGTGCCATGAAATCTGCCGGCATGGTCGATCTCTCTCAACCAAAGCTTCCGCCACAGAATCTGGAAGCAGAACAGTCTGTGCTGGGCGCCATCCTCCTCGATAACGCAGCGATGCCGAAGGCGATGGAACTGCTCGTCGAAGAAGATTTCTATCGGACGGCTCACAAACGCATCTACCAAGCCATGCTGGAATTGTCGGACACCGGCGAAGTGATCGATCAAATCACGTTGACCGAACGGCTCAAGTCACGCGGAGAGCTGGAGGCAGTCGGAGGCGCCTCCTATCTCGCGGAACTGGTCCAGATAGTTCCAAGTTCAGCCAACATTCGATACCACTGCAAAATCGTTCGCGATAAGGCGGTGGCTCGCCAGCTGATCAGCACCTCAACGGAAGTGTTGACCAGGGGGTATGAAGGGACGGCCTCCATCGACGACCTGCTCGATTTTGCCGAACGATCGGTCTTCAGCATCGCGCAAGGCAAGCTCGATCGTGCATTCAGTCCGATCAGTCAAGTCATCAAAGAGAGTCTGGATGTCATCGACAAGCTGTCAAAACGAAAAGAACATGTCACTGGTGTCCCGACCGGCTACTATGACCTTGACGATATTACGGCCGGGCTTCAAGCTTCCGACTTAGTGGTGGTCGCCGGACGCCCCAGCATGGGGAAGACGAGCTTGGCATTAGGGTTCGCCACCCATGCCGCCATCCATGCCAATACCGTCGTCGGGATTTTCAGCCTGGAAATGTCCAAGCCGCAGATCGTGCTGCGCATGCTCAGCTCCGAAGCGCGGGTGGATTCACACGCATTACGAACGGGAAAGCTTCAAAAAGAAGATTGGTGGCGCTTGGCGGAAGCCGCGGGACGGTTGGAGCAGGCGCCGATCTTTATCGACGATACCGGTGGGATTACCGTTCAACAGATGCGAGGCAAGGCCCGTCGACTCAAGGCTGAAAAAGGGCTCGATTTGCTCATTGTGGATTATTTGCAACTCATGCAAGGCCGAAGCGATTCTGAATCCCGTCAGCAGGAAATCTCCGATATCTCCCGCTCCTTGAAAGCGTTGGCCAAGGAACTCAATGTGCCGGTGGTCGCCCTGTCGCAGCTGAGCCGGGCCGTGGAGGCACGCAAGCCTCCGATCCCCATGCTGGCAGACCTCCGTGAGAGCGGGGCTATCGAACAAGATGCCGATGTCGTCATGTTTATCTACCGGGAAGATGTCTACGACCAGAATTCTGAACGTAAGGGAATCGCCGATATCATCGTGAGCAAACATCGCAATGGGCCCATCGGAAAACGAGAGTTGTTTTTTCAGGACCGCTTTGCCAAATTTGAAAGTCTTGATCTGCGCGAATCCTAACCCTGGTTTGCGCAACGTTCCAACAGTCGGTATAATCTTTGGTGTTCTTCCTTTCGTCCACATCCGAACAATCGCCTATAGGGGCACCCGCATGATTTGGAACAGACGAGCTTCTGGTCATGACCGCACGGTCCTCGCGATAAAATTGACCATCCTTATTCTGCCCTGTGTCCTCGTGGCTTGCGCGACGGCGACTCAGCCGCAAAAGACGGGGCCGCCACCTCCCTCGACGGTACCGCAATCTCCACCAGCCACACCAGAATCTGATGCCACCTATCATTTTATGATGGGACACCAAGCCGAGCTCGCCCAAGATATTGATACAGCCTTGAAGGAGTACCAGGCTGCACTGAAAGCCGACCCCAAATCACAGGAAGTCAAATCACGCCTGGCGGCCCTGCACTTTGCGCTGGGTGATATGACTCAAGCCGTACAGTACGCCGAAGAAGTTGGACAAGGAACGGGACACGAGCCTCAACTCTTGACACAGATGGCCGGCATTCTCGCCAGTGCGGGGAAATCCGAGAGTGCCATCGCTTTATTGGATAAAGCGATCGCGATCGACCCAAAGCGGGGAGAATCGTACTTTCCAAAGAGTCTTATCTTACTGAATCAAAAACGAATCGCCGAGTCAGAACAAGTAGTCAAGCACGGCTTGCAATATGCCCCAGACTCGCCGATCGGTTATTACTATTTAGGTCGAATCTCCATTGAAGCGGGAAATATGGAGCAAGCCTTGTCCAGCTTCGACCGCGCGATCAGTGTGAACCCCTCATTTGAGCCGGCGTATCTGGCTCAAGCCTCGGTCCACGAATCGCGCCAAGAGAAAGACAAAGCGATTGCTGTCTTAAAAAACTACCTCCATCAAGTGAATCCACGAAACCGAGAAGTTCGTCAGCATTTGATCCAATTGTATATCGCGACCAAAGACTACGCCGGTGGTCTTGCAGAGTTGGAACACATGTTGGAAGACAACCCCGGTGATCTGGATGCTCAATTACGGATGGCGCTGATCTATGGGGAGAAGAAAGAGTTTTCAAAAGCGATCGCTCAGTTGACCGACATTTTGAAGGCGAAGCCGGCTGAATTGAAAGTGCGCGACTACCTTGGGTATCTGTACGAAGAGACCAAAGACTTTCCCAAGGCCATGGAGACCTATCGCTACAATCTCCACTTGGATCCACGGTTCGCCGACAGCCACATTCACCTCGGCGTCCTCCTCTATCGGCTCAAACAATTTCCTGAAGCGGTCACGCACCTGGACGAAGCTGTTCGTCTGATGCCAAAACAACCTGAGCCCCACATCGTATTGGGCCTTGCTCATCTACAAAGTGAGCAATTCGAGAAGGCTTCGGAAGCGTTTCAAGAGGGGATTCGGCATCACCCCAAGAACGCGGATCTCCATTTCAATCTCGGCACAGCCTACGACAAACTGAATCGGTTTGATGACGTGGAACGCGCGATGGAAACTGCGCTTTCTCTCGACCCCCATCATGCCGATGCCCTGAACTATCTCGGGTATAGTTATGCCGAGCGAGACATGAAGATCGATCAGGCACTGTCCCTTACAAAGCGAGCTGTGGCGCTTAAACCGGAAAATGGATACTACGTGGATAGTCTTGGGTGGGCATTCTATAAATCAGGGTTGCTCTCTGAAGCCCTTGCCGAAATTAAGCGAGCCGTCTCGCTCGTCGGCGATGACCCTGTGATCTATGAGCATCTTGGAGAGATCTACATGAAGCAGCACAAGACGACGGATGCTCGTGATGCCTGGCTCCACTCGCTGGAGCTTGACCCTTCCAACGAAAAACTGCTCCGGCGCTTCCGCGAGCAGGGCATGGCCAACCCAGCCTACGAAGACCGGATTCAACAGGCCAAGCGCCGTGTCGCAGAGAAGACACAACCCTTGCAGGCAGCACCCTAACCCCACTGTTCCAGCATGACATCTGAGGACTCCGGGTCTAAACAAATGTGCTAAACCCAGTGGTCAGATATCATTGTCTGACACGGCACCAGCCAGATTAGCACCGGAGTGGGTCTCGGCGCTTATGTCACGCGTCGGACCGGTGCCAGTTCTATTATTCTCTCCGTACATCCGCTACAATAGCAACATTGTGAAGCTGGGCAGTTTTGAAGCGATCGTCCGAGCGCTCAACAGCGCCGGTGTTCGATATCTCGTCGCCGGCGTGCTTGCGGTAAATGCCCATGGTTATCTACGCTTTACCAAGGATGCTGACTTGGTCATCCAGTTGATACCGGATAACGTCCTGCGGACTTTTGCCGCGCTTGGGGCACTTGGTTATACACCGGTGGCGCCGGTCACAGCCGAGCAATTTGCCGATCAAGCCACGCGCGAGGGCTGGATTCGCGATAAGAACATGCAAGTGTTGCAACTCTGGAGCAACCGCCACCGTGAAACATCCATTGACATCTTCGTCCATGAGCCGTTTCCGTTTGAGGACGAATACGCGAAGGCGTTGATCAAACCCTTGTATGGGACCATCGAAGTTCGATCCCCACACTGATTGCCATGAAGGAAGCGGCGGGCCGGGAACAGGATAGGATCGATATCGAACACTTGCGCATGAGGCTGGAAGATGATGCCGGACAATAAACCGCTCATTTCGGAATTCGACTGGCATGTGACCAGTTTCGAAGGCGCGCGCCGCGAGCAGCTCCGCCGCTGGGCGCACTTGCCGCTGGAACACATCCTGTTGGCTATCGAGGAAATGCAGGATATCGCTCATGGGTTTGGGACCGCGCCGACCGGTGGGCATGCAGTGCCTTCTCCAAGACCAAAGGGGTAGAGGATCATAAAAGCGTTCCTAAGGTTACTGAGTGGTCTGCGACAGGCCAAGCGCCG
>CAZAKX010000048.1:0-20305 GCA_964485915.1 uncultured Nitrospira sp.
AGGCCGGGGCAAAAGAAGTCCACATGCGGATCAGCTCACCGCCGATTCTTTCGCCTTGTTTTTACGGGATCGATACTCCGACGAAAAAGGAGCTGATCGCATCCGAACATTCGATCGAGGAAATTCGTAAATATATTACCGCCGATAGCCTGGCGTATCTCAGCCTTGACGGCATGCTCAAATCTGCCCCGAGGACGCCCGACCAATACTGCACAGCCTGTTTTACCGAGCGCTATCCTATCCCTTTTACCCGCGCAGAAGAGCTTCAGCTCGGCCTCTTTGAAACAGCGCGCTGAGATCGTTCTGTACGGACCACCGCATGTCTTCTGAAGACAATTCAAGCGAAGCGGAGGCAAGAGGTCGACGCCGAGTACCGGTCGATTACCCTGTGAGTGTGACAGGAGACGAAGGCTCAGGACCAGGAACCGTGATGAATCTGACGGTTGCCGGAGGTGAGATCGAAAGCCACGTCCATTTTCCTGTCGGGGCGCGTGTGTCTGTCCATGTGCAGCCCCCAGGTGCCAGGCCTTCCATCACTATTGCACTTGCCATCGTTCGTTGGCAGCAAGGCGATCGATTTGGACTCGAGTTTGTTCGATTTGAGGGCCATGCGAAAGAACAACTCGAGGATATGTTGAATCAGCGAGAGAACGCTGCGTCGGAGTAGTCGCCTGCCTCCTGTGTGGTTGCTGCCCTAAAAATTGTCATGGTAGGATGCAGTGCGCTGGAACGCTCATGGTTTCCTGGTCTCGAAACCATGAGCTTTTCTCAAACGGGAGGTGAACATGATGCTGAGGGTGCTGGCGTTGGGGTGGTTGCTGTGTTCCGCCCTGAGTAGTCCACCCGTTTATGCCGCAGGATTGTTCCAATTAGGAGCGAAAGCGCCCTCCTTCACCCTCACTGCGATCACTGGAGAAACGGTCTCGCTCGACTCCTATAAAGGTAAAGTCGTTGTGCTGGGACTCTTTCATATCTGCGATCCTTGTATGATGCAGGGGAGCGCATTGCAAAAGGTTCACGAGTCTGTGCGAGGCAAGGGTGTGGTAGTGCTGGGTGTTAATTCATCGGGTAATGGAAAACGAGAGGTCGGGGAGTTCTTGTCTGGCTTCCCCGTGAAGATTACCTATCCCTACCTTCTGGACCCCGCCAAGATAACCGACAAGCTCTATGGTGGAGGAAAGTTTATTCCGAATGTCTACGTGATCGACCAGCATGGAGTGATCCATTGGCAGCGGGTCGGGAACATGGATGTGGCTGCAGCCGACGTAATTATTGCCGAGGTTGAGAAATTGTTGGCGAGTGCATCACGAATGTAACGCTGACAGGTAACAAGTCGACAAGCTGACAAGAGGAGGTTAGGGTGTTCTATGGATGAGATGGAGGAGGGGAAACATAAATTTCTAGAAGTGGTGCAGGGCATTGACGGGTCCGTACAAGTTGTCATCCCTGTTACTCCTTCTAATAGCCTGTTCCTGATCTCCTTAACGAAGGGGGCAAACCGAAAATTTATCACGGTGCCGGAAGACGACATGATCGACTTGCCCAACGAGACAAGCATTCAAGCGAAAGTCACGAAGACGATCAAAGACGCGATCGCAGCTCTGTAATGCCAGTGGTGTGATGATCTCCCTCCAATAAGACGCGGGTTCTTGCCATGAAACAAATCTTGCCCGGCATCTGGCAGTGGTCGTGGTTTTCAGATGAGAAGCAACTCGATTTCAACGGTCTGTTGTTGACGATTGGCGAGCACAAGATGCTGGTTGATCCGCCTCCGATGTCCGGCGAGGCAAGTGCGATTGTTCGGCGTCATGCGCCGATCGACTACATTCTCATCACGAACCGTGATCATCTCCGTGAGGCTTCAACCTATCAGCATGAGTTTGATTGCCGATTGTATGTGCCGGAAGCTGATGCTGCTTTGATGGGGACGAACGTAACGAAGACGTACAAAGATGGTGAGCTCTTGCCTGGCGGAATTTGGGCCGTTCATCTCAAGGATCAGAAGTCTCCAGGTGAGTCTGCCTTATTCATCGAGAGAGGGCAGGGGATTCTGATTGTAGGGGATGCACTCATCGGCCAACCTCCAGGTGCCGTACGGTTGCTTCCTTCGGAAAAGTATGTCGATGCCAAAAAGGCTAAGGAGGGGCTCTGTCGCCTCCTGAAGTACAACTTCGACAGTCTTTTGGTCGGAGACGGCGTTTCCATCCTTGCTGGGGCGAAGCGGCAAGTGTCACATTTATTGGTGGGCCCGTCATGACGCTGCGGAACGGACTTTCCAAGGAATTGAACCGGCAAGGGAACGAACATTTTTCACGCGGATTCTACACAGAGGCGTATGTCTGTTATACCAAAGCGTTGGAGTGCGATCGTCTCACCGGCGATCGACGTGCGCTGGTTGCAACGCTCGGCAACCTCGGAAACATCTGTGCAGTCAGCGGACGTCGAGATTCTGCCCAGGTACATTATCAAGAGGTCTTGGAACTACAGAAGATTCTAGGGGACGAGAAGGGCATTGGAACGACGCTGGCTAATTTGGGGAATCTCAGGGCCGATGCCGGGGAGTGGACTCGGGCGCGAGCGTATTATCTGGAGGCCCTCGATCTGATGGTCAAGACGCATGATGACGAGGCCCAAGCCGTGTTATTTTCTGACCTTGGACTAGTGGCTCGGGAAACCGGGCAGCTTGACGAGGCCATTCAATATTATGAGCGGTCGTTGGCGTTGATGCAACGATTGGGAAATCTCGGTGGGGTCTCGGATGCATGGCGCATGATCGGCCGCACCTTCTTGATACGAAAACGCTATGACGAGGCCATCGCGTGTTGCCAAACCAGCCAATCCATCGCTGAGCGGTTACGGGACGAGCTCCGTACGGGTGGCGCGCGGTACCTACTGGCCCAATGTTACGAAGAGATGGGATGTTTGCAAGAGGCATCGGACCTGCTCGAGCTGGTTGTGAGCATGGATCGTAAGTATGGGCTGCCAAAACTTGAAGAAAACACGCAGCGTTTGAAGAGGCTGCGTGCCCGTCTCGTCGAACAATTTCCTCTGCAGGCTCGTCAAGGAAGGTCCGCATGACTGACGCAGTCTCTGCTGCTTGGATGCAACTTCGTCATGAATTAATTCGATCTTTTCCAGGATTCTACGAATTGGAATCCAACGGACCGCTAGCCATGGATTTAGGGGAAGATGGCTGGCTTTTGGAAGTCAGACCTGAAGGCAAGGTTGTGTGCCAGTATGGCGTCGCAATGGAAGATGTCATGGCGCTGATGTCGGATGGGACGCCTGAGGATTTAGGAACCGATGAAGTGGCAAAGCAGGCAAAGTATTTTCTCCAGCCTGCAGTAAACAAGTATCGTGCGCTTCTGCTCCAATCCGGATTTATCGAAGAGACCGAGACGACCGACGAGTTCGTGGCGGTCACCTTTTCCAGGACAGTCGATCTTCACAATCATCCAAAACTTGCGGACCTCCTCCGTTGGTGCTGCCGAGAACTTGGAAGGGCGTCGTGAGCCCGAATATCACGACATTCGACGAGTTTCGCGATGCCATATCGGCTTACCGGTTGCCGCGTGTGTTGTTAGCTGCGCTGGAACTTGATCTCTTTACGACTGTCGGAGATCGGTCATGGACAGTCGCCGATCTATCCAAGGAGCTCAAGGTCAGTGAACGGGGCTTGAGCATTCTCTGTCGTAATCTCGCGGCGGCCGGGGTGCTGCAAAAGAAAGGGCCTATCTATAAGAACAGTCGGTTGGGCGCAACTGCGCTGAATGCCAACCACCGCACCTATCGCGGCGGCTATCTGAGCCTCATCCGTACCCACTGGGCTGATTGGGTGCGGCTGTTGGAGTCTGTGCGGAGTGGACGACCGATCGACCATGACATTCCTGACGACCCCGACTACCGCCGGCAATTCACCTGGGCCATGCACCACCGGACTATAGAGATCGCCCCGGCGATTGCAGCTCAGGTTCGGCTGGGTCGTGCCAGGACGCTGCTGGATCTCGGTGGAGGACCAGGCACCTATGCGATGGCGTTTCTCGAAAAGAACCCGACGCTTCGCGCCACCGTCTGTGATCGAGAGGCCGCGCTTGGAGTGGCGAAAGAAATCGCGGGCACTCACAGGGCAGGGCGACGACTCTCCTATCTGCCGCTCGATTTTTCCAAGGAGCCGATCCCAGGCACCTACGATGTGATCTGGTATTCGAATGTCCTGCACATTTATTCGCGTGAAGAGAATCAAGCCATCTTTCGCCGAGCTTTTGCCGCGTTGACACCGGGTGGGCGATTCATCATCCAAGATGCATTTCTCCATGACCGCGAAGGCCTGCATCCCGCAGAGGCGAGTTTGTTCGCCGTATCGATGTTATTATTTACGGAAAAGGGGAATACCTACTCTGTTTCGGAGACGGCCACGTGGCTGAAAGCTGCCGGGTTTATGGGTGTTAAGATACTTCCTATCAAGAAGTCGACGGAGGACTGGGAGGATGGGCTGTTGGAGGCATCAGCTCCTGGCCGACGCCCAAAATCCATCGTCCGCCGAACACAACCAAAAGGAAGTTGAAGAGCCCACTGATGCCGCTGGTGATCAAGGAATGAACTGTGTCGAGATCCCGTATCGGCAGCTGAACGATGGTTGCCAGATCCATTGCTAATCCCACTGTCGCGTAGATTACGCACACCATTGCGGCCCACCGGAATCCAAGCCAGATTAGGACTGCGAGCCCAAGAGGCAGGAGAATGAAAAATCCAATTTTCCATGCCATGCTTGGTGGTGTGGAGGTGCCATTCCCACTGAAAAGTATCCCGCCCTCAATGACGAGTAGGCCAAGAAGCAGAGCCAGCAGAGCGGATCGGTTCATCTCGCCACTATAGCCTGTAGAAGAAAATGTCGGCAACGGCTGTCTTGCGGCCGCAAGCTACGGGATGGTCGCGTGCTGGCATCGTGAAGCAACACGCGCAGACAACGAGCCAATTATCTCGGCAGGCCTGCCGTTTGGTTTATGACGCGGAATGTCGACTTTGTGTGTCTGTAAAATCGAAGTTAGAACGGGTGGGCATTGATCAAGCCGGCGATCAGGTCCGGTTCCTTGCGTATCAGAGTGAAGAGGCCTCGAAGCCTTTCGCCCCTTCATTCCCAACCTTCCTGATGGGACGATCCTATTGCGAGGGTTGCAGTTCCCATTCGCAAAGCAGCTGGCAGAGCGTGCCTATCGGACCATTGCACGTCATCGGTATCGATGGTTTGGTGAAGTCAAGTCAGTTAAATAGGCCCCCTCGACTTAAGCCATCAGTTTGTTCTCAAGCCAGGGGCCCCTCTTTGGGGGGGACTCTTCCTACAGCGAGGAATTTACCAACAACGTGCCCTCCTCCAGAATGCGTTCACCTTGTGAGGAGGATACATGCACTACACCTTGGTTTTTCCATCGAGACGTCCTGCCGTAGTTCAAGATGCGGACCTAAAAGGAAATTGGTTGTTCCACGGTCGCTTTGCCATCCTGACATGGCTCATGATTGTCGGATTCTGTTTCGCATGGTCCAACAGCCCGGCATGGGGTGAAGAAGTAGAAGCTGGAAACAATATGATTGTGGCGGCTGGGTTCGGTTACCAAATTGGGCCTGTCTCGATGATCGCAGTGAAAGTGTATGACGCTGAGTCAGGCGACATCTTGTCCGACGAAGTCTATGACCTGGCCGTTAAGGAAAATGATGGCGGCGGATCGACGCACGGGCCTCGTATTTTCGCCGGTGGTGTAGGATTGGGTGCCACCGACCTCTCCAATTTCATGTTGCGGGTCTATGATGCGAATACCGGGGCCTTTCAATGGGAAGGGCGGCTTAACCTCGTGCAGACCGACAGAAAGGGAGAGGCGCAAGTAATCTCGGTTAGGATGCCGCGGCATGCCACTGTTATGAGGACACAAGCGGTTCAAATAGGTGCCGAACAACCGGTGTTCCTGCTGCGTGCACTGGATGCCGTGACAGGTTTAGCCGTCTGGGAAGATGAGTTTACAGCCGCGCATATACGAATTCCACGGGTACAGCCGATTATCGGTCGGTCAAATCAGCCAGATGGGACATCCATAGGAAATTCTCGTACCTTTGATTTCAGAATTCGCATGTATGACCCCAGTGGACAGAGCGTCCGCTGGGAGGATCAATTATCTCGCCTAGAATCAGATGACGGAGCCACGGAATCGTCCAGTGACCGGGCCTCTATACTTCCAGCTTGGCCTCATCAACCTCAAGAAAATGAGGCTCCTGCAGAGTCGATCTAAACGGTTATCCTTATCGATTCTCTATGGAGTTGGGTAAGATGAATTCGAAGTTAGGAACGATTCTGTTCAAAACTTTCGATCCACTGACGTTGGAACTGTTCGTAGGAGATGAACAGTTTGTTTTGAAAGGCGTTGGCTACCGTAGAGCCTGCTTGGAACGCATTCAGCAATTCATCGACGCGAGCCATCCCCCATCGTTCGATCATGTACCGGGTTGCTGAATTAGCTTCTAAGTAGGCCACAGTAGAAGTCCCAGCTGGCAGTGCACCCCAGGAACTCTCCAGATAGGTCAAGGGAATCACGTTGATCGTTCCTTGCATGGCTTGATCAAGCTCAGGCCATGTGTCTCCAGCCCATTGCATGGCTAAGCCTTCGTTGAGCCAGGTCGGCAGAGCTCCGGTGCTTGTTCCTAAGCGATCATGAAGAAGCGCATGCACGTACTCGTGGCGGAGCACGCTAGCGAGCCATTTGGTATCGGTCGCCGCTCCTTGAGTGGGAATCTGAATGCGCCCGAGCGAAGGATCATAAAGGCCGTCAGCCCAAGCCGGGCTACCGGTCGTCCCCTGAAACGAATCCTTGGTGTGGAGGACAACCATGATGGGCTTTGAGGGGAAATGCCCGAACTTTTGTCCGATCTCCCGATAGGCATCTTCAAGAATCTCGAGTACTGAGGTCCACATCCCCTGGTCTTCCTCACCGTCAAACTTCACCACAAAATGAGCGCTGTTTCGTGCAGTCATCTTGAACTCGACTGACTGAGTGCGGTGAACCTTTGTCGTGACGGCGGCCAGATAAGACTGAAGTGCCGGATCTTGCCTTGCCCTGTCGGTTGCCTGATTCAGGTGTTTTGCGGCTTCTTTCAGGTTGTCCTGTTCTTGTAACAGGTCGGCCATGGCCAAGTGCGGGAACGGTTCTTCTGGGGCCAACTTCATGAGCTTCGTGAGAAACTCTACATTGAGTGCGCGGTCGCGCTGCTCCCAGTAGGTGTGGGCCAGATTCATAAGGATGACAGGGTTCGAGTCATCCAGCTCCGCCGCTCTTTTGAACGCATTGACGGAAGCTCGTGTGCCGTTGAGTCGTTCCTGCTGTAAGCCGAGATTGTTCCACAGAATGGCGACGAAGGGTCTGGATTGGCTGCTCGATAAGACGGCTGGAGGAAGCTCTTTTAACTTATTTTCAGCCAGCGAAAGGTTATGCTTTTCGATTTCATCTCGAATCGCTTCTAGTAGTGCCTCATGCGGCGTGGAGGGGATCACGCTCTGGTCGAGTGCACGAGCGTGTTTTGGTTCGCTCTCTGGTGCTCTGTTTGATGGAGGAGTCGGCGGTGGTGCGACAGACTCGATGGTTTCTGGAAGCTGAGTCGGCGGTGGCGATAGGGACGATTTCAGAAATAGGTTGTAGACAATTAGCAGGACAAGTCCGACTCCGAGTGGCAGTAAGATATGAGTGATGTTGCGTCGGTACATGAGAGTTAACGCAGAGTGTAGCACCGTAGGGAAAGGTGACCAAGCAAACGAATGAAAATGACCGGCGGACCTCTTGTGCAACAAGCCTTGTGGCTCGTTGAGCACTCGAAGAGGCTGTGCTACGATCCTCTACCGTATGTCGGCTTCCACCGAATCAAGTCTGCTCACGCCGCTTCAGGAGTGCCTGGATCGCATCGCCCGACCCATTGAGTTTGCGAGTCGAGACGGTTGTGCCCACCTGAAAGCCGTTACAAACCTCAGCACGTTTGTCTCCGCGCAAGTTCTATCTGTTCTCCAACAAGCGACCTACCCGAAGGCCATAGAAGCTCGCCTGCTTTCGCTACGGGACCTCTTTGTTGATTTTGAGCCGACGCTTTCCATTGAGGAGCAACGTCGACGATTACAGGCGGCTGTGTCGCACATCAACGCGCTTCGAACAGCTGCTCAGCAACAACCCATCCGTCCCCAGGCGGCGTCTGCATCGTCATCTCGTGATTCCGACGTGAAGACGATGGGGCGGCCTCCTCTCTGGAATTTTCTCGTGCGGTTCGTCAAAGGTGTCGGCCCAAAACGCACCAATATTCTGCAACGATTGCGTATCGAAACCGTGGAAGATGCGCTCTGGACCATGCCCTGGCGCTATGAAGATCGGTCCGTGATGACACCGATCGGGAATCTCGTGCCAGGAATGGTTGCGTCGATCTGTGGGACGATTGAAAAGTGTGACGCGAAACGGACGAGAAATCGACGATTGAGTGTGCTGGAACTTGGGGTCGAAGATCAATCCGGGCGGATGCAGGTCGTCTTTTTCAATCAACCCTATTTAGAGGAGGTGCTGTCAGTAGGGACTCGCGTCATGATGAGCGGGCGCGTGATTGCTGGTCGTCAGGGGTGGATGGTGCCAAGGATGGATGTGACGCAATATGAGATTCTTGGAGAAGATCACGAATCGACGCTCCATGTCGGGCGCATTGTGCCTATTTATCATGAAACCAAAGGGTGGACTTCTCGTCAGATGCGGGTATTGGTGAGGAATCTCTTGATGGAGCATGGGCTCGATCTCCACGACCATTTACCCGTTCCCCTTCGGGCGCGACAACGATTGATCCCGATTCATGAAGCGTTGCAAGATGCCCATTTTCCCAAGGCAGGCACCGACCTTCAACTTCTGGAACGAGGGAAGACTCCAGCGCATCGGCGGCTGGCATTTGAAGAACTGCTGCTGCTGCAGTTGGCCTTGGCAACGAGGTATCGCTCAGTGCACGAGGAACCGAAGGAGCTGCGGTTCAATCCCAGGACCCCGCTCTTGGGGAAACTCAGCCGCCTCTTACCATTTCGCCTCACGACGGCGCAGGATTTGGTTCTTCGCGAAATATTTCGAGACATGATCTCGCCTCGGCCCATGAATCGTCTTGTGCAAGGAGACGTGGGGTCAGGGAAAACGGCGGTCGCGCTCCATGCCATCGTGATGGCGTGTGGATCAGGCTATCAGGCGGCGTTGATGGCACCGACCGAGATTCTGGCCGAACAACATTACCGAAACCTTTCTGGAACACTCCAGGCTTTGGGGTTGCAGGCAATTCTCGTACGCGGAGGAGACAAGGTGTCGGTGAAGAGGGCACAGATTGAGCAACTGGCAACCGGTCAAGTCCAGGTGGCGATCGGTACACATGCGCTTATTCAGCGCAATGTGCAATTTAAGAGCTTAGGTTTAGCAGTCGTTGATGAGCAGCATAAGTTCGGTGTGTTACAACGGAAAACCCTGATTGACAAAGGCTATAAGCCGGACGTTCTCGTACTGACGGCCACGCCAATTCCCCGAACGCTGGCGATGACGGTGTATGGTGACCTGGATGTATCAGTCATCGATGTATTGCCGCCCGGCCGAAAGCCAGTGCGCACATTTCTTTTCAATGAGGGACAACGGCGCCGGGCCTATCAGATCGTCCGTGATGAACTGCGCAACAAGAAGCAGGCCTATGTCATCTATCCACTCGTGGAGGAGTCAGAAAAGACCGACCTCCAAGCCGCGATCCAGGGCGCCGAACAGTTACAGAATGGGGAATTTTCAGAATTCCGCATTGGTCTCCTGCACGGACGAATGAAGGCCACTGAAAAAGAGGCCGTGATGGCCGACTTCAAGACCGGAACCATCCAGCTCTTGGTAGCCACGACTGTCGTCGAGGTTGGGGTTGATGTGCCGAATGCGACCATCATCATGATCGAGCATGCTGAGCGATTCGGTCTCGCGCAGCTCCACCAATTACGTGGCCGTGTGGGACGGAGCAGCCATCAATCGTATTGTTTGCTGATGGCGGCGAATATGAGGCAGGGAAAGACTCAGCGGGGAGAACACTCTCAGGAACATCAGGAGCCCATGTCTTCAGCGAAAGAACGGTTGGAGGCACTCGTCCGATCGAATGATGGATTTGTCATTGCCGAAGACGATCTGCGTATCAGAGGACCCGGGGAATTTTTCGGCTTACGCCAGTGGGGTATGCCGGAGTTTCGCGTGGCGAATCTGGTGCGAGACGGGGATCTGTTGCAGCAGGCCAGGCAGGAAGCTTTTTCACTGCTAAAATCTGATCCGGGCTTGAACGATCAGGCTCATCAGGGGTTGCGTGAGGCGATGCTCCGAAAGTGGGAGAAAAAGCTGGAGCTGGGGTCAATCAGTTGAAATTGCTGACAGGCTGACATGAATGCTGGCTGACATGATGGAATTTCGACTTGTCAGCTTGAGGCCTGTCACCTTGTCATCCTGGAGTTCGTATGGGTTTCTTTCAGCGATTGAAAGATGACTTGCGCGCTGGGGTCGCGACGTTGCGCCTGGGGACGGTCCATGCGGCAGGACGTGCTTTGGAAGAGACAGAGTTGCTCCGCATGCGGTTGGAACTCCGCAAACTCGAACAACAACTTTCCGATCTGTACAAAGATATCGGCGAGCGGGCCGTCGACATGAAGGAGCGGGGTGAAACAGCAGAACGAGTGGTGTATGACGCCGAGATTGTGCGTCTCGTCAAACAGGTTGATGGACTCAAGGAGTCGCAGAAAAAGCTAGAAGCGGAAATGAATCAGATCCGGAACGAGCAATGACCGAACTGCCTCGGCTAACCCGCCGATTTGCCGGTATCGATATCGGCACCCTCACTTGTCGCTTGCTAATTGCAGACCTAACCTCCGGCCAGCCCCTCAAAGAACTTCAATCAGAACGACGCATTCTTCGGCTGGGTGAGGGGGTCGATCGGACCAAACGACTAAGTCCAGTCGCAATGGATCGTGTAGTCCACCGTCTACAGGAATGGCGGAATGTCATCAACGGCTATCACGTTGAGGCGACCGCCATCGTGGCCACGAGCGCGGTTCGTGATGCAGTGAATCGAGAGGAGTTTCTTGAGCGGGTCAAGCGTGAAGCTGGTTTTGAGGTTGAGGTCATCTCGGGTGACGAAGAAGCCCGGAGGACCTTGCTCGGGATTCGTTCCGGCTTACCGGCTGGGGTAACGGACATCCTGGCGTTGGACATCGGGGGCGGGAGCACCGAATTCATCCTGGACCGGCCAGGTCGGAAGCCGATCGTGCAGTCAATTGATATCGGAGTCGTCCGCCTCTGCGAGCGGGTGCTGCACCACGATCCGCCAACCGATGAGGAAGTGGGGCAGGCACGTGAGTGGGTGGAGCAAGAAACGAGGGTGGCTGTTGCCGACATGGGTGACTATCGGCAAGCCACATTCATTGGCACAGCTGGAACGATCACCAGCCTAGCCGCCATGGCGCAGAAGCTCCCTACCTATGAGCCGGCTCGAATCCACAACTACACTCTAAGGCTCGAAACCATCCAAGAACTTGAGCACACGCTGCTGAACAGAACAAAGGCTGAGCGAGTCGGATTGCCGGGGTTGGAGAACAACCGAGAAGAAGTCATCGCCGCCGGTGCGATCATCATCCGGACGATCATGGAGACGTTGAGTCAAGAGGAATGCTTGGTAAGTGATCTAGGACTACGCGAAGGAGTTGTGATCGATCTGGCAACGAGGAAGCGAAACAAAAGGTTGCGATATCTCGCTGATGAAGAGATATACAAAGAAGATGCATATCTTGCACTAACATCGCGCTTTGGCAGTCGTGAGGGTTTTGAAAAGTTCTATTCATCGCTCAACAGCTCGGCAGTAAAGGACGAATTTCTCCGCGCAGCCACTTTTTACCTGTTTTTTGTGAAGAGAGGGGATTGGCATGTATCTGTTGAACGTTCGAATCCTGTGATCAACTATTTGACCAATTCTTTTAAGTTTGTAGCGATCTTTGCGCTGATTGAAAGTCTAACTGACCAACAGTACAAGGATGTCTATGGCTGGTTGAGCAGTGAAGCTGATGGTTCAGTGTTTCCGATTAATGATGGAGTTGCCCTATCTAAACTTAATGACAGATACAAGTCCAAATACGGCTCTATTCGTCGCTGCAAGGCATTCTTTGAGAATCTGCCTGTCTTGAGTCAGAAAGCGCTCCGCAACGCAATCAAAGTTGAGGGGAAACCGCTCGATTCGGTTAAGAGAGTGGCCGAGTTTCTTTACGAGGAGCGCAGTAAATTTGTGCATGAAGCAGAGTTGGTGTTAATGGCCTGTAGTGGCAGCAATTACTCAAGAAAGGGAAGCAAAGTCGTTGAGTCAAACCTTGAAATGGATGTGTTGCTGGCGTGTGTTGAAGAAGGCCTCTTGGCCTACTTTGGCAAGCACCAGAAGTCAGAGGAGGTGGAATCGAGATAACGGCGATCTTCTGATTGCTTGGGTGTTGACTCCCCTTGCATGTCAACCTTGACATGCCTACTTTTGACGGGCTGATATGGACCAAGAATCGCTCGCCAAAATTCAGCAGATCGTTGGTGCTGCCAGTGAATCGCTTCGAGCTGAGATTGTTGACAGCAAACGCCACACAGGCGTCCTTACTGAAGGACTCCGGCACGAACTTCAGCTCGTTGCCGCCGGATTTCAGATGCGCCTCGATCGGCGTCATGCAGATGATCGAGCGCATGTTGACGAACAGTTCAGCGAAACCCGTGCACTCATTAGGCTGTCTTACGGGGCAGATTCAGGATCGAGTTGAACGTCTTGAACAGCGGGCCCGCACCATCGAGGAACACCTCGGCTTAACCGCGAAGTAACTCTCCAAAGTTCTGCCCTCTAAGCAGCGCGGTTGGCGAGCACGGGAACTAGCCAGGCTACCCTCAAGCCTCTACTTCTGTGAATACCACCGATAGCCCTTGTTCTCGGTGAATTGCGCTTTCGGCGCGCCGCCTGGTTTCTCCAGCAACAGTACCTTGAAATCTTGAAGTCCGAACCAAGCTGGATCGGCAAGGTCGTGGTAGTGGAGGCCTTGGAATTTGGGGAGCATATCCCCTAAGGTCTGCTGTAATTCTTTTTCCGTGTAGGCACGCACGGCAAAGGGTCGGTTGATGGCCTGGCAGAATCTTTGGATGGTGTACGTGGCGCCAGTACAGAGGACTTTGGTGTCCGGCTTGAGCCCTAGAAATTGCGGGAGGGAAAGATACCGTTCTTGAAAGCCGAGCCAGCGCACCGCTTGCCGCACATGGCTATATTGAACTTCGTATTCGGTATGTCCCGGTAGTTTCACGGGTGCCGGCCACCCTTGCTCGATACCGAACTCGGTCAGAAAGGCACGACCGCCCGGCTTGAGGACCCGCCACAATTCAGCAACGAAGCGAATCGGCCCTAAGTTGAAGATGACGGATTCCGGGAGATCCGCCTCGATCGGCAAGCGAAGACGCCTGATCCAATCCAGGGCTTCTTGATGTTGTGTTGTGGTTCCGATTCCGGACGTCACTTCGTTTCTGCTCAGTTGCACCGGCGTCATATCTGCCATGTTTTCATTGTCGATCACCAGATCAACGGAATGATCGACCAACGGAAGCGATTCGGCGTTCGCCCTGGTACCGGTGACATTCCATCCACCGACTTTGGCTCGAGAGACTTGGAGCTTGAGAAACGGTTCTGTGATGTCGAGCGACAGGTAGATGATCCCCTGTTTCTCGAAGGGGAGTAGGCCCTTGCCCAGTTCCTGTGCGACGTAACCCAGGCCCCCGCCGATTTCCAGGAAGACCTTTGGTTTGGGGTTGAACCAGCCTAGTCGACGGAGTTGCCGCATGAGGAGCTGCCCGTAGGTCAAACCGGTCAGGGCTTCGCTCGGCTCACGGAATAAGTGCGAGACCGTGGTTTCAATCAGGTCAAAGTGACGGTCATCTCCGTCGCTCTGGGCCAGATCATGAAGGTGGAATGCTTCCAGATGTTCCTCACCTTCAAATCCCTCTTGTCCGGACCAGTTTTCGCGGACCTGTTGCAACAGGATATCCCACTTGGCTTTGTGCCGGTGGCCGCCTGGTGGCGCCGTGCCGTAATAGCAGAGTGAGTAGTTGGGAGTCGCCCATCGAGCAAGGTGCCACGCGCCTGGTTGCCCATCCGGTCCACAGATCTTCGTACCATATTGGTCAAGGAGTGTGCCCACCGTTGTGTGGCCGGTCATGGTCTTGAGCAGATCCAGCCCAGTGCGATTCAGCCGTATGAGGGGGAGGTTGTCGTCAAGCGGGGCCAACCACCATTCGTCTGTGCCGTGTTGATAGGCAACGAGGTCAGGAATGTGCCAGGCCAGGAGGTCTAGGGTTTCACCCGTTAAGTCATGGGGCTCGTGGATGGCGGCAGCAGGTTTCATGGTGACGGGGGACTTTCTGTGTCAGACGACGGCAGACTACAGGACCAATTGACTGTCCTGCAAGATAGCCATGTGAAGGCACTTATAGTTGGGAAGGTGGTGATGGACTATCGGTGACGATCAGCTGGCCTCGCATGATGGGATGGATTCGGCAGTGGTAGGTGTACCGGCCAGCCGGCAATCCAGGTACGCTAAAAGATGACCCAGGGGACACCGCTCCCGAATCGAACAAGCATGCGCCTTCCTCCTCTACACAGCCGCTGTGGGTGACTGTGTGATGAGTTGGTGTTGGATTGTCCCACCGAATAGGGGTATGACTCACGACCGTTGGAGCGATGGGAACGTAGTAGGGCGAGCCGTCCTCCATCATAATCCGCGTCGGCAGGGATGTGTCCAGCGCCAGGCTGCTTGAACTGATCCCAGTCCATACGGCAATCAGGATGATGAGTATCCGGCTCACGAAGTCACCACTCGATCAAACAAAGGCATTTTGATCATACGAGTCAAAAAACAGGCAAAGGATTCTGTCGTTTTCGTGTTTTCATCTTAGCATGGCATGGATTTGAAGAGATGGGAGGCCTTCTCCGGTCTTTGAACTGCAAACCACCAGGTTTGTTGAAATGTTGAGATGTTTTTGAATGCTAAGTAGTACGAAAATCTTCGGTCGTTCAAAAAGAGGATCAGGATGGTTGCAAGAGGCTGTTCGTTCATGCTAGATGGAGGCCGTTACGCCGGGCTGAAACGAAGAGGAGGAATCGGAATGGCGAACAAGAAGAAAAAGGTCGTCACCAAGACGTCGTCACGCAAAAAGAAAGCCGCGCCATCATCGAAGAAAAAAGCGGCCAAGAAAACCTTGAAAAAACGTGTGACTGTCAAGAAGTCTAAGCCGGCGGCAAAGAAAAAATCCGTCAAAAAAGCGGTTAGGAAACCCGCCAAGAAGGTTATTCCCCGGGCTCGCCGAACGAGCGCGCCCGTTAAAAAAGTCGTGTCTCAGGCGGAGGATATTGCTCCACGCAAGTCGGTGGCGGCCAAGCCGGCCGTGGCTGCTGAGCCTGGGGATGTCGATCTCGAAGAAGATGAGATGGTCGGCGACGAATTAGAGATGGAAGAGGAGATTGATGAGGACGAGGTCCAGGAAGAGTTGGATCTCGACGCCGATGACGACAGGGACGAGCTGATCGGGAAGTCCGAGGACTTGCTGGACGACGATTACCGAAACAACTAATTAAGGATCTTGTTGCCTCCCGTTCTCATAGCGGGCACCGGTAGAAGTCTCATTGCGATGCAACCGAACCATGGCAAGAGCGAAATAGGTGGGTTGGAATCGCTCGTTGCGTCCACTCGATCGTCGCGAGAGGTCATGACCTCTCGCGACGGATGCCTGATCAGATCACGAATGGTTCGTTGTTCTTCCCCGTGGTAGACAGATACAACCCTCGACGTAGTTCCGCCCAATCCTCGTGAAATTTCTACAACCGGCGCAGATGGGTCTCGGCTGGTATCTCGCTTTGGCGGTTGCTGGCATGATCGTTACGGAGCCATTTGTGGCCGATGCAACCTGTGTGATTGAGCAACACGCGAGTGATGCGGAAGCTGGACTGGTCACTCATCTTCCTCCTGCCTGTTCAGCGGATGAACGCGACGCCTATGCGATATCCGGTGATACGGTGATCGATGCAATCGCAAAAGGGCGGCGGGTCGATCTGGTCGGAGTGATCATCCGTGGAGACCTTATCTTTGATCGCCTCTCGTCCAAGACTGCCCGTGGCCTGAATGAGGATGAGGAGGAGCAGCGGGTTGTCCAGGCCGCATTGCGGATCAGAGATTCCGAGGTGCGGGGAGTGTTACGGCATCGGTCTCCCGATGGTGTGCTTCGGTTTGAAGGGCCGGTCGACTTTCAGGGATCTCGCTTCCGAGAAGGAGTGGACCTCTCGCGTTCGGTTTTTCAGGGGAAGGTCGATCTCTCCGGCGCCACGTTTGAAAAGGAAGCGTATTTCGTTCGGGGACGTTTTACCGAGGAAGCTGTTTGCAGAGACACGAAGTTTGGACCCAGCACCAGATTTCATCGATCGATGTTTCAGGGGCCGCTGGATTGCACGGGCGCCCTCTTCAACGGCATGGCGGAGTTTCTTGAAGTGACGTTCGAGCAACCGGCAACGTTTGAGCGGTCGAGGTTCGGCCAGGGGACCGGATTTTCCGGAAGTCACTTTAAGAGTCGAGTGACGTTCGGCGAAGCGATCTTTAGTCGTGAGACTTTTTTTGGATTTACGATTTTTGAGAACGAGGCACTCTTTGCCGGCGCTCAATTTCTAGGGACCGCCGACTTTTCCAATGCTGAGTTCAGGCAACAGGACGACCTTGCGAAGGCGCGCTTCGACCAGCCTCCGCTCTTGACTCAAACCAAACGACTCGCCTCTGAGCAATCGGACAGTTTCCTCGAGACCCTCGAAGGGCAGTATGCCCTCACCTTGGTTTTTCTCGTGGGGGCGGTCTTACTGATCGCGTATATCATCAAACTCAAATGAATGAAGTCGGGCCATCCCCAATATATAGATTCAGACTTGCCCGTCTCTCTATAAGTTGATATAAACACCGCTTGTGGATACGCATCCAGAAGATTGTGAACAGACCGAACTGCCGTACCAAGTCCGCATCGAGAATTTCGAGGGACCGCTGGATCTGCTGCTCCATCTCATCAAGAAAAATGAAATCAATATCTATGATATTCCAGTCGCCATGATTGCGCAGCAATACTTGGAGTATCTGGAGGCGATGGAGGAGCTCAACCTCAATGTCGCAGGAGATTTTTTGGTCATGGCGGCGACCTTATTGCAGATCAAATCAAAAATGCTGCTGCCTGCGGATGAGAGAGCGGAGGACGAAGAGGAGGGGCCGGATCCCCGGGAAGAACTTGTCCGGCGATTGCTTGAATATAAAGCGTATAAAGAAGCGGCGCGTCAGCTCGACGGTCAGGAAAAAATGTGGCGCGAGATCTTCTGGCGTGAGCAGAGTCCGGCGCTCGAGCGCGTTGAGGAGGATCTCCCACTGGAGAATGTTTCTCTGTTCGATCTGGTTGATGCGCTGAAGGAAGTGCTCGATCGAAATCCGAGCAGCCGGCTGCTCGAAATCATTCCCGATAATCTCACCGTTCGTGAGCGGATGAATCTCATTCTCGAAACACTCGAGGGGAAAGAGTCGGTCTCATTCGCGGCGTTATTTGAAGGGCCGAGCCATCGTGTCGTGATCGTCGTCACGTTTTTGGCCTTGCTTGAACTGATGCGGCTGCGAGTTGCGCGTGTGTTCCAAACCGAGACATTTGGACCGATTCTGGTGTCACGGACGTTTTCTCTGGTGCCGGATTCAGCAGAGCTTCATGATGGTGGGGGAGAATGGAAAGAGACATGACTTCAGGGGAGGCAGACTTGGCACAGGAGATGATCGAGGTCGACACGATGGACGTCGAGGAGGGGAATCGAGTCCCCGACGAGCGAACCAGTGATCCTAACCGTGTGCAAAGCATGGAGGAGCTTCAGGCCATTCTGGAGTCGCTCCTCTTTGTCTCTTCCGAATCGATGTCGGTCGTTCGGCTCACGTCCGTGATCGGTAGCGTGACCAAGAGTCAAGTGGAAGAAGCATTGCGGGGTCTTGGCCAAGCACTGGAGCACGAAGGACGCGGCGTGCGTCTGGCTGAAATCGCGGGTGGATATCGGATCGTGACCAAACAGGAATATGCCTCCTGGATCAAGCGGCTGGACAAAGCCAAAACGGCGGCGAAGCTCTCCAGGTCTGCGCTGGAGTCCTTGGCGATTATTGCCTACAAGCAACCGCTGGTGCGGGCGGAAATCGAAGAAATTCGTGGAGTGGAAACTTCCGGTGTGTTGCGCACATTGTTGGAACGGAAGCTGGTCCGGATCGTCGGGCGTAAAGAAGTTCCTGGGCGTCCCATCATGTATGGAACCACCAAATTCTTTCTGGAACACTTCGGCCTGAACGATCTCTCGCAACTGCCTCCGCTGCGCGAGTTCAAAGAGCTTGGAGAGGCAGAACAGTCTCTCTTGCCGATTGATGGAGAAATGATGCCGTCGGAACAAGAATCGGCGGCGGGGGCGACCATGGATGCGATCGAGACTGAGGAGGAACAGCCTATCAGTCCTGAGGTCGCCAATGCTCCTCAGTTGCAGGAAATGTTTGAGCCCCTACCTGCCACTCACTAGCCGGATCAGCTCTCCACCAAATCGAAGTAAGCCCATTATCGTGCCGTCCTATCCTGTTACGCTCCGCCTCAAACCCGTTTTGTTAGTGTCGAATTGAGAACGAAACACTCGGTTTCGGGGAGCCGATGGCTTGGATTGGCCTATGGCGACGAGAGTCTCGGCGTTTGCTTGGACGCAGGGTTCTTTAGCCGTTGGAGTTCCGCGCTTTGCTCATCAACCTTTTTTTGGAGAGCCTTCAGCTCTTCCTTAAAGGCCTGCAGGTCAGCGTCATTCTTTCCGGCCGGTGATGCTTGAGCAGGGTTGGATTGAGACGCTGATGTGGCCGACGAAGCTGTAGGATACTGTTGCGCTGTTGAGGATGCTGGAGGTGCAGGAGCCGCTAGGACTTTCGTCAGCAGTTGATAATCGATCGCAAGCGAGCGATCTTCAGATTTTCCAATCCAACTCGACCGATCGTAGACGTCAGGGCGTACGGCAGCTTCCGGGAGGAAGGTTACTTCTCGGTCGCGTAAGCCATCCGTATCCGGAAGAGGGCGTGGTTCTTTCTGGCTGCTGGCAGATTTCTTCCCTGGGTGGTATCGGTACTGAGTCAATGTGAAATGCAGGGACAGACCGTCTGCAAAGAGATAGCCTGATGTGGTTTCTGGGTTGTGGTTATCCTTACGTTGTTGGGAAATCACCGGTGTGGCATACACATGAAATCCCACCCGATGATTGGGAGTCGCTTGCGCGAGGGCGGCGGTAAGGTGTGGAGTTAGGAACGCAATATCATCTTCGGAGAACGTGCGAATGTCGTTGAGGTTTGTTGATTTTAAGGCTTTGCCGAGCAGTAACACCAGACCAGATTTTTCTTTCGTGTGGACCCCCCGTAAGATATCTGCGACGGTCGTCTCCGATAGCTTGATGGGATGGGCGGCCTGAAAAGACTTATCCGAGACCTGTTCAAGGAAGACTTTGCCAAGAGCAGCGTCATGAATAGTGGTAGACGGATGCGATGCGGCGCAACCGACGGCGATGAGGGCTAGACAGCTGAGTAATAAACAGTGTAGTGGGCGCCTAAAGATTAATGCAGCTGATTCGAGCATGCTGTTGACTCGTTGAGGTTGGCAGTCATAACAAGGATGACAGTGTAACAGGAACACGGAGTAAACACAAAAAGATCACAGTCGCAACTTGACGGGTTTCCTATTTTCGTTCTTACCGATTTCTAAGGAGACGACTAAATGAATAGGCTGTCTCCAAATCTGTTGACACGGTGCGGAATGGCAGTATATAAGTACATCGCCTTTTAGGGGGGGGAATGATCGGCCTGAGAATAAGAACAACCTCAACGGGCCGCACGTTATTTCTCGAGACTAGCCCTGTTCCGGAATCCACGCCTCACGACAACAGCTATTCTTCAATTCTCTCTCGTTGGACGAAAAATATCCTCAGGCTCTTTAATGTTTTTGGAGAAAGGAGGGTGACAAGCCTGCGCGCAAGCCAGAGTGTTTGGTACCGTGCAACAGTCTAATCGTAGGGGGTTAGGTGCGAAGGACTAATGCCTGGTGACCGATCGTTCCGAAGCAGTTTCTAAGAGCAGCAGCATCCACCGAAAGTTTGCACCTCACAGCATACGAAAAGGAGTGATGCC
>CAZAKX010000049.1:0-19683 GCA_964485915.1 uncultured Nitrospira sp.
AGGCACTGAGTCTAATCTCTCAGGCGATCGAAGAGGCCGGCTATAAGACAGGTCGCGATATCGCGCTCGCCTTGGATTGCGCTGCAAGCGAGCTGTATGAGAAGGGACGTTACGTTCTTGAAGCGGAAAAGAATTCAGATCGTTCATCGGAAGACATGATTGCCTACTACCGCACGCTGTTGGATCGGTATCCAATCCTCTCCATCGAGGATGGGCTGAGTGAGCTGGATTGGAAGGGATGGAAGATGCTCACCGAAAAATTGGGCAAGCGAGTGCAGCTGGTCGGCGATGACATCTTTGTTACCAATGTCGAGATCTTCTCCAAAGGCATCAAGGAAGGAATCGGAAACTCGATTTTGATCAAGCTTAATCAAATTGGAACGTTGACCGAAACCTTGGATGCCATTGAGCTCGCCAAACGGTCCGGGTACACGGCGATCATTTCACACCGGTCTGGTGAAACGGAAGATACGACGATTGCGGACATTGCGGTCGCGACGAACAGCGGGTTGATCAAGACAGGGTCGTTATCTCGGACGGATCGTGTGGCCAAGTATAACCAGTTGCTTCGAATCGAGGAAGAACTGGGAACGACCGCAGTGTATCGTGGACGAGCGGCCGTGTCCGTCAAAGCATAGCGGCTCTTTGATTTGGTGAGTTAACAGAATGGTCATCAAACGGAATCGTGGCCGTCACTGGCTGGAATGGCAGCGTCGAGCCCTCACTATTGCACAAGGGGTCGGTGCTGCTGGTTGCGTCTGGCTGTTCGTCGCATTGTTTTCAGGAGAAATGAGCCTCACACGCTACGTGTCCATGCGTGAGCAGGCCACGAGTTTGGAACAAGAACTGTCGACCTTGCGCAGGGAAAATGTCGAGCTTCAGCAGAATATCAATCGTTTGGAGCACGACCCAGCCAAGATCGAGCAGCTGGCTCGGGAACAGTTGGGTTATGTGAGGAAGGGAGAGACGGTGTATCAGCTAGTCCCCGGGTCGGAGAAGAAACGGGAGCCTTTGTCGAAACCATGAAGTTCGGAACGGTTGCCATCATCGGCCGATCCAACGTGGGGAAGTCGACCTTACTCAATCATCTTTTGGGTGAGAAAATTGCGATCGTGTCGAGTAAACCTCAGACTACGAGGACCAGAATCATGGGCCTCGTACATGCGGAGGGTGCGCAAATCGCGTTTCTCGACACGCCAGGTCTGCATAAGCCTGAACATTTGTTGAATCGTCGAATGATACGCACTGCCGTAGAGACGTTAGAGGAGGCTGATCTCCTCTACATGCTTATGGAAGCGACAAGCATGCCGGGCCCCGGAGATATGACTGCGATCAAATATATGAAAGAGGCTCTGGCAAAAAGGTCACGGCCGGTCATCCTTGTCATGACAAAAATCGATCTGGTGAATAGACAGAAGTTGCTCCCGCTTCTCGATCGTTATGGCAAGCTCTTCGCGTGGACAGAGATTGTGCCGGTTTCTGCGATGAAGGATGACAATATCGATCGGTTATTGGCTGTCACCGTGCCCTACCTTCCTTCGGGAGACGGTGCGTACGACGACGATGTGGTTACCGATCAGAGCATGAGGACGCTGGCAGCTGAAATGATTCGTGAGAAAGTGTTGCAAGAAACTGAAGAAGAGGTTCCACATGCCGTAGCCGTCGAGATCGATGCGTTCATCGAGGAGGGTAAGCTGGCCAAGATACAAGCTACGATCCTGGTGGAACGCGAAACGCAGAAGGGAATCTTGATCGGAAAGCAGGGAGAACGATTGAAAGCGATCGGGACTCAGGCGCGAGTAGATATGGAACGATTATTCGGCATGAAAGTGTTTCTTGAGCTATGGGTGAAAGTCAGGAAGTCCTGGCGCGAGAATGAGCAGACCTTGGTGCAGTTGGGGTACTAACGGAGTATGCAGCCGACGGAACGACCGATAGAGCCACGTACACCGGACCAGCGCGCTCGCGTGTCTGAGCGGGATGGGTTACGCGAGATGTTGCGTGATCAGACGGATCGTGGTCAGACGAAGTCCGACATTGTGATTCAGTCTGTCCAGAAGTTGCTGCGCCGGGGAGCGATTACCCACCTTTCAAGAATGCTGGGGCGCATGCACCCTGCTGATATCGCGAAGGCCATCACCCATCTCTCGTCGCCCAAAGAAAAGCGAGAAATCTTCGAGCTGGTCCGAGGCGAGGGTAAACGGGGCCAGGTCCTCAGTGAGCTTGACGGCGAGAGTATTCAGCAGGTGGTCGCAGATCTGCTCCATTCCGATATCGCATGGCTGTTGAAGGATCTTGGCCCTGACGATGTGGCCTATATCCTTGGGTTTCTCTCCGAGGATCGCAGTAAGGAAATTCTCGCCTTGATGAAGGCTGAGGATTCGACCGAAGTTGCGGACATCCTGAAATATCCCAAGGATACGGCCGGGGCAATCATGACCACGGAATTCTTTTCCTTGGCGGAGGATGCGACGGCACAGGAAGCTATTCGTCGGTTGCAACAGGCGACTGATGCGGAAATGGTCTTCTATATTTATGTGACGGATAAAGATGATCATCTCGTCGGTGTGCTTTCGCTTCGGCAGCTCCTCACGGTTCCTCCAACGACGCCACTCAAGAATATTATGACCCGTGAGGTCATGAGCGTCGCGATCGATATGGACCAAGAAGAGGTGGCTCGCCAAGTGGCCAGCTATAACCTGCTGGCCATTCCTGTCGTCGAGCGGGACTGCAAGCTTGTGGGCATCATCACCGTCGACGACGTCGTCGACGTTATTCGGGAAGAAGCGACCGAAGATATGTTGAAGATGGCCGGGGCGATCGAAGAGGATTCAACGTCGAAGTCGTCGAGTTTTGGTTCGGCGAAGCTACGACTCCCATGGCTCTTCACGAACCTCATCGGCAGCCTCTTGTCCGGCGCAATTCTCTGGTATTTCCGATATACAATCCAAGAGGTCGTAGCGATTGTGAGTTTTATCCCCGTCATTGCGGCGATGGGCGGCAATGTCGGATTGCAGTCTTCTACGTTGATTATTCGAGGGTTGGCCACCGGCACGGTGGAGCTCACCCATGTATGGCCGGTCTTCTTTCGCGAAGCAAAGATCGGCTTGGTCATGGGATTGGCTTGTGGTGTGACATTGACGCTGGTTGGATGGGTCTTGCATCAAGGGTTTTTGGGGATGGTCGTTGGAACTTCTCTGCTCATTGCCTTTCTGGTGTCGACCAGTATGGCGACGATCATGCCGATTGTCCTGAAGCGCATGGGGGTCGATCCTGCCGTGGCGGCCGGCCCTTTTGTTACGACGGCCAACGATATCACCGGGATTACGATCTATCTGACGTTAGCCACGATTTTCTTGGAGTATCTCCGGTAAGAATGGCTCGCGCACGGGCATGTGGCTGTCATATGTAAGAGCAGGGAAAACGTTGTGTCTCTTGTAAAAACGACGGCGATCATTTTGAAGAGTCGCAAGTGGGGTGACGCCGATAGAATCGTGACCGTTTACTCGAAGAGCTTGGGTAAGATACGAGGAGTAGCTTGTGGGGCTCGACGCCAGAAGAGCCGCTTCGGCGCTGCCCTCGAACCCTTCAGCGTGTGTCGGTTGGATCTGTTTGAAAAGAATGGCGACTCGCTATTCCGAATCTCACATGTTGACCTTATCAGGTCTTCCCGGGCGTTGCGAGAAGACCTCAGCTTAATGGATTCAGCGGCGAGAATGGTCAACGTCGTAGCAGCCATTACTCCCGAGGGGGATCCGGATCCACCCTTGTTTGATACGCTGGAGCAGGGGTTGGTATCGCTTCAGGCAAGCGACGACCCACCCTTTACGGCACTGCTCTTTCAAATCCGCTTGCTGGGATTAACGGGCTTTCGCCCTCAGACCGATCATTGCGCTTCCTGTGGGAAGACCTATTTTGTCGGGGAGCCTCAATTTTCACCGCTTGCCGGGGGGCTTGTTTGTCAGATTTGTGCGGCACGCCAACGTGTGCGGTGTGTTGCTCTTTCTCGAGGAGGCCTGGCATTTCTTCAGCAAGCTATTCGGCTTGCTCCTGCTACCGTCACGAGGTTGCGAGCTACGGGACAGGTGCGGCGCGAAGTGGAAGAGGCGATCGAGGGGTATGTAACGGTCGTGGCCGGTAAACGGTTGCCACCTGTGAACTTTCTGTCGGTCGCCTCGCCAGGATGAGCTAGAGAGATGGAAGAGGGACGTATGTCTGTTGCCGTATTAGAGCCACGGGATATGGAGTGGCGTGACAAAGGAGTACTGGGAATTCAGTGGAGTGACGGTCACCAGGGAGTTTACCCGGTTCGGTATTTACGACAGCACTGTCCTTGTGCCGCGTGTGTTGACGAGTGGACAGGAGAGCGCCGTCTCAAAGGTGAAGATGTGCCACTTCTGATCATGCTCCAGGATATTCAGCCGGTCGGTCGTTATGCGTTTCAATTCAAGTGGAGCGATGGTCATGATACGGGGATTTATTCCTATTCTTTACTGAGGACCCTATGCCAATGCGATGTCTGTCAACCGGTCAAGCCGGTCGAAGCAAAATCAAAACGGCTCATGTGAGAGCACACGACGTGGCAACCATGGACATCAGCATGACGAAGAAGCTGCTAGGACTCTGCGGTTTTTTGACACTCCTCGTCCTTGTTGGATGCAAAGGTATGCCAACACTGGAGGAGCAAGAGCGCTTGGTACAGGCTGACAACCTTGTGCTCGATCAAATCACTACTAAGGCTGTTGTAAACGCGTGGGGCACTCCTCCACTGTATCATAGTAAGTTCACTCACTTTTTTGTGATGCCTGACTTCAGCGTGATTCCACAATCACGAGTTGCCGCTGGGGAGGCGCCAAAGGGGTGGAAGGCCGGTGTCCATGCGGGTGAGGGCATCTATTTCGCTTACCCTGATCGTGGCTGGTTGTTGGTATTTCTCGATGAGCGTCTGGTCTATAAGGAAAAACTCAAACCTGAAGAGCTACTCGTTCTTGCTAAAACCTGGGCCTATGAGGACCGGTTCAAAACGAGGCTTGATGAGACGTTCCAGCCCTAGTTCTTCTACTCAATACCTCCATGGCATTGACAGCACAAGACGGTTTGCATGTCGTAATGGCAGCCTCTGAGGCCGTTCCCTACGCAAAGACAGGAGGATTGGCCGATGTCGTCACGGCATTGGCAATAGAACTGTCGAAGTTAGGGCATCGTGTGACGTTGCTATTACCTGGATATCGAGGCCAGGCAGCCAAAACCACTCGCCAAGGGGTCATGCAATTCTCAATTTCAATGGCGGGGGCGAAGGCGGAGGTGACAGTCGAAGAGGAGCTCGTGCCAGTTACGGGAGCTTCACATCCTCTAAGAGTATTTCTCGTACGGTATGATCCATATTTTGATCGCCCAGGACTTTACCAGGATAATCATCACGACTATCCAGACAACCTCGAGCGGTTTACTTTGTTCTGTCGTGCGCTCCTCCATGTGCTGCGTATTCTGACGGAGGTGCAGGGGGAGCAAGTCGATGTGCTTCATCTGCATGATTGGCAGACCGCATTGTGCCCGGTATATCTCAAAACATTGCCTCATGAGTATAAAGGGCTTCAAAGGATCAAGACCCTGTTAACACTGCACAATCTTGGCTACCAAGGAATATTTCCTGCTCAGGATTTTGTAAAGACCGGACTTCCTCCATCCTTATTTTCACCGAGCAATCTTGAGTTTTATGGATCAGTCAATTGCCTGAAAGGTGGCATCATCTATGCGGATGCTGTCTCTACGGTGAGTCCAACTTACGCAAAGGAAATCATCACCGCAGAATATGGGTGCGGACTCGAAGGTGTATTGTCAGGTCGCGTAAATGGGGTAAGAGGCATTACGAATGGGATCGACACAACCGTCTGGGATCCCGAGCATGATTCCTATCTTCCAGCTCGGTATACAGCCGCTGATTTAGCTGGGAAACAAACATGCAAACAGGCGCTACAAAAGGAATTTGGCCTACCAAATCTTGAGGTGCCCGTTTTTGGTGTGATCGGTCGGTTGACATTCCAGAAAGGTTTCGATCTTTTGTTGGAGATTATTCCTGAGCTCATGTGCATGGAGCTCCAAATTGTTTTTCTAGGTACCGGTGATCACGACTTAGAGCGACAATTTAGAGCAGCGAAAGCGAAGTATCCAGAGAAAATCGGCTTATACGTTGGATTTGATGAGGGGCAGGCTCATCGTATTGAAGCGGGTGCAGACATGTTGATCATGCCGTCTCGCTATGAACCATGCGGATTAAGTCAATTGTATAGTCTTCGGTATGGCACGGTGCCTATCGTGCGTCGCACTGGAGGGTTGGCTGATACTGTTGTCCCGTTTCGTCCGTCTACGGTCAAAACGAAGCGCGCAACAGGTTTTCATTTCATCGAACCTTTTTCTGACGCACTGCTTTCCACGGTCATGCTTTCTCTTCACGTATATGAGAAGCTCGAAATGTGGAACTCGCTGGTCAGATCTGGAATGGGTACTGATTTATCCTGGAAGAGATCAGCCCAGCAATACATCGACCTCTACCGGTCTATGGCAAGAGATTAGAGGAGGGTCTATAAGCGTTGAAAGAAATATTAACTCCTTGTCCGAGCCTTCCCAGCAAATTCCTGGCTTTTAGCACGTAGTAAGAGTTTTCGCCATCATGGAGGGTGATAACTGAAACAAAAAGGTCACGAGCAACATCGATGTGCCCTTGATCCAAGGCTAACTCTCCAGCGTGTAAGGCGCAAGCAGAAACCATAGCCTCGACATCAACCGCAACCCGACTAGCTGGGTTGGACACTAGGCGTTCAATACGGGCGGGTAGTGGAAGAACAAATCCTTCAGACACATCTGGCTCCTGTACGTGGGCCGAACGAAGCTGCTTCAAGTCCGATTCAGCTTGGACAAAATCGGAAGTTGACTTGCAATCTGCATAGGTGTTCCATAATGACATAAACCCGCTATTACGTGATTCTGACATCTGGGTTGAGGGGCTGCTTGTGCAACCCGTGACCATAATCATCACTCCCATGCCAAGAAGGCCTAGCATGAAGTGTTTTCCGACCGCGTCACGACGTTTCATCTATCTTCTCCTTAGCAAGATGCTAGTGGGGCAAAATGCAAATAATAGGCCTAGTGCGTAACTCTCTAAATTAACTTGAAAATTACAAATATTGATGTGTTTAGGCGGCTGAGGAATGTGTCAATCACAACTCACTGTGGTGTCATTGACACAGTTAGGGGAGATTCTTTGTGAACGTGGAACGGGGCTTGTTATAGAGGGGGGATTAAGAATTAAAGATTTGGACAAGAATGCCTGTCCGAGTGGTAGCGTTCGTTTTTCGCATGATATGTTTGATGTGTTCTTTTACGGTCTGCTCTGTGATCTGAAGCGCATTGGCAATTTCTTTATTCGTCCACCCCTTTGCCAGATGCTCAACTACCGACTGCTCACGGTTTGTTAACTGGAAACGTTCTCGAGCATGCTCCGTATTCAGGTTTTGTTTTCGCCCCAACTCTTCCATGGTAACTACCAACCTGGCGTATTGAATGCCTCCTCGATCGGGCAAACCGAACCCTCTCAGGAGGATCGGCTGATTAGGGTCCCCCGTCACACGTTTTAGTTCGAATTGTTCCCAGTCTTTGGCTTCTGTTCGGATATGAAGCGCTTTGATGATTTCTGCACAGAGTTCAGTCAGAGCTGTTGGGAGAACTCCACGCGCTGAAATCGAGGCATTGCCTCCATGCTCGACAGCGTTGATCTTCTTGGCAAGTTCTGTGGCTTGCCGATTCATATGTAATAGTTGCATGGATGCCGATAGCACAACAATGCCAGACCCGGCTCTCTGATCAGCGAGGGCATCTGTTTGATCGATACTTTTAGCTGGATCGGTCATAAGGTTATGAGATTACACTATCCTTCTACACGATCAGGATTAGCCTTAGACCTCGACGATTTGAGTCGAGGCCGATAGGGCACTCCTCAGATCCGTACAGGAATAGTACCTAACCCTTTCGAGGGAGTCAACATAATACCTTTGAGAAACCGGCATACGTCATCGGTATTGTTGATTCTGGCAGTGGCACTTACTATTCACCCGGATCAGGGTTGAGAATCACAAAAAAGATCTAGCCGATGTGCGTGCCTGCAGTTGTAACAGAGCTAATCAACTGCGAAATAGGGTGAATAAGACCAGGACACCTTGCTGAGGAGGGATTGACGTGGTATCAACAGAATGGGAATGGCCAATCGTGGATAGTCATGAAAGCCATGGTGAGAGAGCGGCACTGCTCAGGACTATCCTTTATGAAGTATCAGCCACGGATGAGGGGACCGGTGGTATGGTCAAAGAAAAGAAAGCATTGTCTTTGAACATTAGTAACGGGGGTATGCTAGTGCTCATGGATTATGCTCCGGATATCAAGCAGGTACTGAAAGTGCATGTGCCAACTCCGATAACTAGAGCGGAAACTCCCACACTTGCGGAGGTGCGCTGGACAAGAAAGTTTCCATTTGGGAGGTCGCCAAATAGCCAGACAGCCTATTTCGTGGGCTTGAAGTTTATGTTTTGATCGTTGATGCTATAAGCAGTGATGTTTAGTTCCGAGTTCAGCACTACCTCCTGATGTCCCTAGCAGATTAGGTCTGTAGGATGAGTGAGTGTAGCGTAAGAAAACATTTTGAAAGTTTGATCTTCGCATCGACAGATGAAGAATTGCACTGGGTTGCATAAGGTTTCGCCATTCCAGTTTCTCTATTGACGACCAGGAGACAGGTTAACTTTCTGGTCCTAATCCTTGTTCTGCTCATTATCCGGCTGTGCCGGAATGGGCGGTAGCTTGCGCGGCGGGGTGAGTAAATGGATGCTATGGCCGATATTAAACCATCGCAAATTCAAGAGCTGCGCTGGTATGTCGTGAATACAAAAGCCAATCATGAAAAACACGCTGAACGGAATATCGCGCATTCAGGAATTGAGTGTTATCTCCCACTGCTGAAAGAGCGTAGGATTGTTCGTAATCAGATGATAACTGCCATCAATCCTCTCTTTCCTGGATATATGTTTGTTCGAATTGATCTTGCGCAACATTATCGGACTGTGAATTATGCCAGAGGTGTTCGGAAGATTGTCGGATTTGGTTCCAGGCCAGTGGAGGTTGATTCCACGATGATTGACTCCATTAGATCGAAAGTTACCAGTTCAGAAACAGATATGTTGCAAAGGCCTGAGAAGCTAGGACATGGCCAACGTGTTCATATACAAGGAGGTCCGCTGAGTGGGCTCGAGGCTGTTTTCGTCGGGGGAATGCCTGGTCGACAGAGGGCTATGGTGCTCCTCCATACATTGGCGCTTCAAGCTCGAGTTGTGATCGAAGTCGACAAGCTCGTTCCTTATGTGGCTGCTTAGTCGCGCGTACATCGAGGTTTTGGACAATTAGGTTAGGATTTGCGTGAGAATACCTGAGGTATTTATGCCTCGGGCTTAGGGGAGGGAGGGAGAACCTTGAAGGCGGTAATTCTTGCGGGAGGAATGGGGACTCGACTTTCTGAAGAAACCAGCATGCGGCCTAAGCCTATGGTTGAAATCGGGGGGAAACCGATTTTATGGCATATCATGAAGATCTATTCCGCCCATGGCATAAAGGAATTCATTGTCGCGCTTGGCTACAAGGGGGAAATGATCAAAGAATACTTCATGAACTTTTATGCGTTTAATAAGGATATTTCGGTCGATTTGGAAAGCGGAAAAACAACCATTCATAATGGGAAGCAGCATGAAGACTGGAAGGTGCACCTAGTCGATACAGGCTTGCATACCCAAACAGGGGGTCGGCTTAAACAGCTTAGAAAGTGGCTTGAAGGAGATGACACATTTCTTTTTACATATGGTGACGGTGTTTCAGATGTCGATATTCAGGCCAGCATAAAGTTCCACAAGTCACATGGAAAGTTGGCTACTGTCACATCGGTTCTGCCTCCAGCAAGGTTCGGGCGGCTGGTATTTGATGAGGACCATATAGTCGATTTTATGGAAAAGCCTCACGGTGATGAAGGTTGGATTAATGGAGGATTTTATGTTCTTGAGCGTAAGGTAATCGACTACATTAAGGACGATAGTACAGCTTGGGAGCGGGAGCCTATCGAAAAGCTTACGAAAGACAATCAACTGATGGGGTACAGGCACGATCGATTCTGGTCCTGCATGGATACGCTAAAGGAGAAAGTATATTTAGAGGATCTCTGGCAGTCTGGCAAAGCTCCGTGGAAGATGTGGTAGTGTTGGATCAACGTAACCAAATGCCCGAGCGTCTTCAGCTATTACCACGAGGGGTTTCGTATATTTGGAATGGAGAAGAGATTAGGTTTATGCTAGTGGAGTATCGTAAGAAGTCCTGTCGAGGGAGGAGTTCTCTGTCACTGAAGAAGGTGTGTCACAATGTCCATTCGAGAGAACGCGCAAGCAGGGCTTCTGCGGTGTGTAGTTTCTGTTCTGCTTGATTCATACGGTGGATGTAAACGACTGATGAGTGTACTTACGCGGTGAGGTTGTTTAGATGTCAGGATCAGGCAATGTGGGTTTTTACCGAGATTCATACACTTGGATATGAAAGAAAAGGGGTTTTGCATGAGTGATGTTTCGCCTCTACACGACGAAGCTCAAAATTGGCTGGTCGAGGATTTACGCAAAATAGAGACTGCGCTCGGAGATCGCGTCGAGGCGTTTCGGGGGAAGCAGATTCTTATTACAGGTGCAGCGGGATTTCTAGGATTTGGGTTTCTTCATTTTTTCTCGTACCTCAATCGAAATCTTTTGAAACATGGTCAGCTGTCCATTGTTGCAGTCGATAACTATATTCGAGGATGTCCGCGATGGCTGAAGGAGTTAGCAGCTGCGAGTCCGTCGATAAAATTGGTGCGTAAAGACATTACCCAGCCTTGGCAGGATGAGACAGGAGGTCTCTTCGATTTCATCATTCACGCCGCGTCGATTGCTAGCCCAAAGGTCTATCGAAAGTATCCCCTTGAAACTCTCGATACGAACGTTTCGGGTTTGCGGCATATGCTCGAGTTGGCCAAATCGGACAAGTGTGAAAGTATTCTCTTTTTCAGCTCGAGTGAAATATATGGTGATCCACCAGCCAACGAGATTCCAACCAGTGAAACATATAGAGGAAATGTTGCTAGTATTGGTCCTCGGGCTTGCTATGACGAGTCTAAACGTGTAGGCGAAACACTGTGCTACTTATATGCGCAGCAACATGGTGTCCCTGCCAAGATTGTCAGGCCGTTCAACAACTATGGCCCTGGACTACGATTAGCCGATGGACGTGTGCTTCCAGACTTTTGCCGAGACGTGTTGGCTGATCGAGATATCATCCTCCGTTCGGATGGGAGCCCAACTCGTACGTTCTGCTATATGTCGGATGCCTTGACCGGATATCTTCTCGTGTTGCTATCTCCTCATCACGCCGAACCGTTCAATATCGGATCGGAATCGCCCGAGATTTCAATGCGAGAACTTGCTACCATGCTGCTGGAGGTGGCTGGCAGCCAGCGGCGGGTGGTCCACATTGCAAGCGAAGAAGCCGATTACTTAACGGATAATCCGAATCGGCGGTGCCCCAACATCCAGAAGGCTCGGACTCTATTAGGCTACGTGCCCACCGTCGATATAAAGTCAGGCCTTCGAAGGCTCTTTGAGTGGTATCGACGGTTTGCTGAGTTAGAGGAGTTGGTGAACGAAGCGATTGTCAAATAGACCCCATGAGGTAATTGTGAAGATTGCGGTAATCGGAACTGGGTATGTTGGGTTGGTCTCAGGAGCCTGCCTTGCCGAACGGGGGCATAAGGTCATCTGTGTCGATATTAGATCGGAAGTCGTCACGGCCATCAACGCAGGTCAACCGCCGATTTACGAGACCGGTCTTGAAGAATTACTTCAAATGGTTCGTGCCAATGGGACTCTCTCTGCGGTCACGGACGCACGAAATGCCATCCGTGATTCGGAGGTGACGCTGATTTGCGTCGGGACTCCAACGGTTCATGGACGCATGGATATTTCTCAAGTTGTCGCAGCGGCTGAAGTAGTCGGCGAGGCATTGATCGACAAGAAGGAATTCCATGTGATTGCAATAAAGAGTACCGTTCTCCCAGGAACTACGGACGGTCCTGTACTGGAGGCCATTGAACGACGGTCGGGGAAGAAAGTGGGTGTTGGATGGGGGCTCTGCATGAATCCTGAATTTTTGAGGGAAGGTCGGGCCATAGGAGATTTCCGAGTTCCGGACCGCATTGTTGTTGGCGCAACGGACAAGAAAACTGCCGAGCAATTTCTGAAAGTATATGTGGATTTTGCCTGCCCCAAGTTGGTGACGACACCACGAACCGCAGAAATGATTAAGTATGTATCAAACTCGATGCTCGCGACGATGATTTCTTTCTCCAATGAGATAGGGAACTTATGTTCGGCCTTTCCAGGTGTGGATGCAAGCCAGGTCTGGAAAGGAGTCCATCTCGATAGGCGGTTGACGCCCGTCAATGGTCAGACAGGAGAGCCGGCAGGAGTGACGGAGTATCTCTGGCATGGGCTAGGATTCGGAGGCAGTTGTTTTCCAAAGGATGTGGCTGCGTTGCGGGGCTTCGGTCGTACAGTCGGAGAGCAAACTCGGATCTTGGACGCAGTGTTACAAATCAACCAAGAACAACCACTTCGGATGGTCGCGCTCTTGAAGAAGGAAATGGACCTCTCTGGAAAACGTCTAGCGGTTCTTGGCCTGTCGTTTAAACCCGGTACGGACGATCTCCGAGAGTCACCGGCTCTTCCGCTTGTGAAGGAGTTGATGAAGGAGGGGGCGACGGTGGTTGCTCATGATCCAATCGCACTGCCTCTGGCAAGAAGGCATCCTGATTTTGCAGGAGTAGAGTTTGTCGAGAGCTGGGTGGCCGCGATACAGGATAGCGATGCCTGTTGTGTGGTGACGGCTTGGCCCGAGTATCGCCTTATTCCACCCACAGAATTCGCTAAGCGAATGCATAATCCTCTCCTTGTCGATGGTCGAGGAATCTTCGATCCAGCTGTATTCGCCGCCGCCGGTGTGATTTGGCGAGGAGTGGGCTATACGCCGGAATTGGTCTAGCCGAAACCTCATGATGAGTTAAGGGAGAGAACTTCAATGGATCATGGGAACTGCCGCTTTTGCGCTCGCCCATTACAGCACACATTCGCTGATCTGGGTATGTCTCCCCTCGCGAACAGCTATATCAAGCCGACACAGCTGAACCAGGTCGAACGGTTCTATCCCCTTCATGCGCTCGTCTGTGACGGGTGCTTCCTGGTGCAACTTCAAGAATTCGAGAGCCCGGAAGCCATATTCGGCGACTACGCCTACTTCTCTTCTTTTTCTGACAGCTTTCTCCAGCATGCCAAGGCCTATGTGGAAATGGCGGTCGACCGATTCCGGTTGAACAGTAAGAGTCAGGTGGTGGAGATAGCGAGTAATGACGGCTACCTCCTGCAGTATTTTGTCGAGAAAGGTGTTCCTGTGCTCGGTATTGAGCCTGCCTCAAATGTGGCGGAAGTTGCGATGAAGCGTGGCATTCCGAGTCTCGTCAAATTTTTCGGGACACGAACGGCGCTGGAAATGAAGGAGGAAGGCCGGCAGGCCGATCTGCTCATCGGCAACAATGTCTTGGCGCATGTCCCAAATTTGAACGACTTTGTGGCTGGCATCAAGATGGCGCTGAAGCCGGAAGGGGTCGTGACGATGGAGTTTCCTCATCTTGTGCGCTTAATGGAGGACGGACTATTTGATACGATCTACCATGAGCATTTCTCGTACTTCTCGTTGTCTACGGTCGAGCAAGTATTTGCCAAGCATGGGTTGGTGTTGTTCGATGTGGAGGAAGTCCCCACGCATGGAGGCTCACTGCGCATTTACGGGCGGCATGCCGAACACGAGGCACTGTCTATCGGTTCACGTCTGACAGAGCTCAGGCAGAGAGAAAAGGATCTTCATCTCGATCGGCTGGAGACCTATCTCTCTTTTTCGGGTAGGGTCACACAGGTAAAACGGAACCTCCTCAGATTTTTGATCGATGCAAAGGACGCAGGCAAGACTATTGTGGCCTATGGAGCTCCTGCCAAAGGGAACACGCTACTAAACTACTGCGGCATTCGAACGGACTTCATCGAGTACACGATGGATCGAAGTCCGCATAAGCAAGGACAATGTTTGCCGGGCAGCCACATCCCGATCCTTTCGCCCGACGCAGTCAAGAAAACCAAGCCGGACTATCTCCTCATTCTCGCGTGGAATCTCAAGGATGAAATTATGGAGCAGATGCGGTGTATTCGAGAATGGGGTGGGCGATTTGTCGTTCCTCTACCCGACGTCACAGTCCATTAGTCGCTAAAGAGCACGCCAGGTGGAACTTCAGCATATCAAGAGGGATGGCCAAGAGCGAGAATCGCCAACAGACTTGGGCCAAGCCATGCACGACTTCATGGCCGACCTGTTTCCATTGTGCCGCAGTATTACCGGTAATGGTGTACGCGAGACGTTGGCGTATATAGCGAACAAGATTCCACTCGAAATTCATGAAGTGCTAAGTGGTACGCAAGTATTCGATTGGACTGTCCCGTTGGAATGGAACATTGCCGACGCCTTTATTAAGGATGCTAGTGGCAAGCGCCTTATTGATTTTCAACAGTGTAATCTTCATGTCGTCAACTACAGCGTACCGATCCATAAAAAAATGACGCTTGCCGACTTGAAACCTCATCTCCACTCGCTTCCTGACCATCCTGCATGGATTCCGTACCGGACGTCTTATTACCGCGAGAATTGGGGCTTCTGTCTCTCACACAAGCAGTTGTCTGAGCTGCCGGAGGGGGTGGAGTTGGAAGTTTGTATTAAGGCTACATTGTGCCCTGGGTCACTGACGTACGGCGAGTGCTATCTCCGAGGTACATCGGAGGAGGAAATCCTCATCTCCTGTCACATATGTCATCCTTCCCTGGGCAATGATAACCTGTCAGGATTGGCGGTCGCGACAGCTCTCGCGAAAGCGATGGCGGAAAAGGCACGACGGTATTCTTATCGATTTATTTTTATCCCTGCGACCATCGGGGCTATTACGTGGATGGCACGAAATGAAGCTGCGCTGAAAAACATCAAGCATGGACTGGTAATCACAGGGGTGGGAGACCGAGGAACGACAACCTATAAGAAAAGCCGACGGGGTGATGCGGAAGTGGATCGTGCTATGCAACATGTCCTTCGCCATGACGAGCCGGGCCATTGCGTGATCGATTTCTTCCCGTACGGCTACGACGAGCGTCAGTATTGCTCGCCGGCATTCAACCTTCCTGTCGGCTGTCTGATGCGGACGCCCCATGGTCAATATCCCGAGTATCATACGTCGGCCGATAATTTGGATTTTGTGCGGGCGGAGTCACTCGCGGAGTCATACTCGCATTGCCTTGCACTCTTCGACATACTCGATCACAACAGGACGTATATCAATCAAAGCTCCAAGGGCGAACCTCAATTGGGGCGGCGCGGCTTATACCGTGATCTGGCAGGTCAGCAAGAGTCGAAAGTGTTTGAGTTGAGCTTGTTATGGGTGCTCAATATGTCTGATGGCACACATTCATTGCTTGATATTGCTGAGCGTGCAGGGTATCCGTTTACCACTATTCATAAGGCTGCTGTTTTATTGGAGCAGCATGGACTTCTCCAATCCCTCGAGCATGTAGGCGATCTATAAAGAGGAGTAGGGCTATGAACAACACCGTGTACTACGACGCGGCGGTTTCCGATGATGTTCGCAGGCAGATGCTGTTTGATGGGCAACTGTTTGCCTATTCCCCTCGGCCCAGCTCGCTCGCGTTTATCACGCATGCCCGGCAAATGATCGAGGAAGCATTCGCTCCGCTCAACCCTGAGTTGGCTCAGCATGAAATGTCGGTAGAGAGATATGCTGAGATCCTCGGAAAGCTGAAGCCGGCATTTATTCACCATCCGGAGTCCAAACGTCACCTCGGAAACCTTCTGAATGAACTCGGTTGTGATCCGGAGAAGACCTGTTTTGATGTCCCGAAGATGAGAAGTTCGACAAGCGACAACTATCTGACGACGGGGATCGCATATGCCTGGCATCCTCATCGGGATACGTGGTACTCGGCACCGCCGTGCCAAATCAACTATTGGATTCCCATTTATGATATTCGTTCGGACAATGCGATGGCCTTCCATCCGCAGTATTGGAACGTCGCCGTGAAGAACGATTCTGACCGATTCAACTATTATGCCCATAACCAGCAAAGTCGTGGCGCGCATGTAGCCAAACTTGTCACGTCGGATCCACGTGTCTTACCTAAGCCTTTGAAACGGTTGATTCTTGACCCGCAAGTGCGTCTGATCGTGCCGGCCGGGGGGATCATCCTCTTTTCTGCGGCGCAGATGCATTCGAGCGTGCCCAATACGTCTGGAAAGACACGGTTCAGCATCGATTTCCGTGTGGTCCACATCGATGATGTCCAAGCCAAGCGAGGTGCTCCCCGGTCTGACGAGGCCTGTACTGGAACGACCATGCGTGACTACATGAGAGTGACGGACTTGTCACATATCCCTGACGAACTAGTTGCCCTCTACGATGATGGTACGACGGACAAAGGCAGTGCAGTGTACGCTGGAAATTGAGCGAAAGAATATGGAGCGAGAAAAACGAGCATCTGCCTCAGAAGTCAGTGGGGGCTCTCTGAGGGCTGAAGGTCGATTACATTTTTAAGCCAGCTTTCACAGGGAAGCTTCATTTGTGCGGCGCTTTGTTCGAAGAGAGAGTTGTTGCGAGCTAGATGTGTCACACAGTTTATGCAAGGTCGTTTGGAATGTATCCCAGCAGGATAAGTTGAATACCGATTAGGGAGGGCAACGTGGCGCAACTTCAGGAGCCAGAATTCGTTTACATGAACGGAAGGTTGACACGCTGGAAGGATGCTTGCCTTCATGTCGGTTGCGAAGCAGTCACTCGTGGGCGAAATGTTTTCGAGGGGCTCAAGGGATATTGGCAACCAGATGGACAGTTCAAAATCGCCATGCTACGGCGACACTACGAGCGACTGAAGAGGTCAGCTCGCCTACTGCATATCCCCTGTGAATACAGTTTTGAAGGATATCGTGATGCCATTGATCAACTGATCGGCGCATTAGCTAGCCCCGATCGAGACATGTGGGTGCGCAGCACCTTGTTTGTAACGGAGGGCCATTGGGGCGAGGATACGGTCGCAGACCTTGTTCTCACAGCCTACCATCAGGACAAGGGTGCCCCGCGGTCGATCCAAGTCGGAGTGAGCACCTGGCAACGAAGCAGTGATACAGCCATGCCAGCTCGAATTAAGACGGGTAGCAATTATCAAGTCTCACTCTTAGCGCGGATCGAAGGAAAGTCCAGAGGTTACGATGACATGGTATTGCTCAATCAGTCCGGACGCGTTGCCGAGGCAACGGCTTCCTGTCTCCTCATGGTCAGGGACGACTCTATTGTATCTCCCCCTGCTACGGAGGGTGCGCTCGAGAGCATCACGCTCGATGTTGTGGAGTCGCTTGCTCAATCCTTAGGTATCACGTTCAGGCGCCGTCCCATAGACCGAACCGAGTTGCTAGTGGCTGATGAACTTGGCATATGTGGCACGATTCATGAGGTCACATTGATCACGAAAATTGATGGATACGCGTTGTCTGAGAAGTCGCCGATCCTTGGCGCGATCCAGCAACGTTATTTAGAAGCAGTTCGTGGTATCAATTCGCATCCTGCGCTGGATCTGTCGGTTCTTCCTTCGGTGAAGGCGGCGCGGTCGTAACTGAGTCTAGGGTGGAGGATTGTTGCCGGATTGCCCGCGAGTTGGATGAGAGGGGTTAATGTTGATTGAAGTGAGAAAGTCGGGTAGTGTGACACCAGGTAAAAATATGACCTCTTGGACAACATAAGGAACCAGGATTATGAAACGCTGTCTGTGGCTTGTGATCACCGCGTTCGCTGCTGGCTTATCCCCCGGTATGGGGTTCTGCGAGTCGGCAGGAGGGAAGCCGGACGCCGGCAAATCGCCGACTGATGCCCCCGTGTTGCCTGCCACAACAATCCAGACTGAGAAGGTGATCAGTCAGGTAATGATGGATAAGCTGTCGAATGCGGTCAGCAGCGAATATGTGATCGGCGCGGAAGATGTTCTGGACATTACTGTGTGGAGGAACCCAGACCTATCAAGACAAGTGCAAGTACGTCCTGATGGGCGATTTTCAATGCCGATCATTCGCGATGTGGTGGCCGTAGGGAAAACGCCCAACAAATTGGCTGAAGAAATGACGAGCAAGCTCAAGGAATACGTTCAGAACCCGGTCGTTGCCGTGACCTTGAAGGAAGTCAATAGTTCGAACATCTTTCTGCTTGGCGAAGTTGCTCATCCTGGTAAGTATCCGCTAAAGAGCAAAACGACGCTACTGCAAGCGATTACTATCGCAGGGGGATTTAAAGATACGGCGGCAAGAAATCAGATAGTCATCTTTCGATTTACTGATACTGCGCCGGGCTTGAAGCGATTCACTGCTAGCTACGACGATATCGTCCTCCGCAGCGGAATCACTGATAATTTTGAGCTCAAGCCTGGTGATACGCTTGTCGTTCCGAGTGAGTCGATGGTCGTCTTCCCGGGTCGATAGGGGATGACAGAAAGGATGACGGTGGACAACTACGCGATTTTTACAAGAGTGCCGGGTCGTTCGATGATGAGATCCTTCGCTATAGGGCTTTTGTTGGGCTCCCTGATTGCCCAAGCTGGTTGCCTTGGACCTGTAACATCGCGAGAATATAAGGCGTCCGATGTTCCGACCGAATTCCTTCTTGGCTCTGAGGATCAGATCGAAATCAATGTGTGGAAGAACCCTGATTTGTCCAGGGTGACCTTGATTCGACCGGATGGCTACGTGTCAATGCCCATCATCGGTGATGTTCAAGCAGCAGGACTCACAGCCGAGGCGCTCGCTGCCCAGATTACTGAGCGGCTCAAAGGGTATATCCAGAATCCTTCTGTTTCGGTAAACGTCAAAGAGCTCAATAGTTATGCGGTGTTTGTCCTAGGTGAAGTCACGAAACCAGGTAAGTATCAGCTCAAGTCCTATGTGACGGTACTTCAAGCTATTTCCATGGCCGGAGGCTTTACAAACTATGCGAGTAAGAATAGATTACAGGTTGTGCGGGTGATCGAAAGCCCCGGTCACAAACGTCAGGAGATCCACATTCCTCTGCGTTATGATGACCTCGTCAGCGGTCGTGGCGAACCGGGTAATATCGTGTTGGCCTCCGGGGATACGGTCGTCGTGCCTTGATGGAATCATGCAGGGTGTCCGACACACTATTGGCTCTGTTTCTTCAAACTCCATACATGTGGTATCAGGCGGGTGGATCGGTTATCGGCTGATCTTCATCCGTTTGTAGCTACTTCTGAAAAAGGATTGTGGTGACTCTATTGGGGTGTTGTAGACGGTTCAAGATCAGACCATTACTTAGGTTCGCAGTTGCGGCTGTGCTTATTTGGGGGGTGTTGCCCTCAGTGTCGGTTTTTGCGGAGACGAAGATTGTTCCCTGGGGTGATGTGAGGGAACGATACGATA
>CAZAKX010000050.1:0-19580 GCA_964485915.1 uncultured Nitrospira sp.
CTACACATCCTCAAAGGAACCTGTCCTGGCATGGACTGCTGTCACGGTGATCGCACTCAGCTTCCTGGCGCTGGTTATATTCCTCCAACGGAATTTAGATCTGCGTATCGATGCTCATGCAGCAAAGATCGAGGAGCTGGCGCAACTGCCTCGTGGAGAATATCTCAAACCCGCTCTATTGGGCTATCACCATGTGGGTGCCGATGTCTTATGGCTCCGACTCCTACAAGTCTTAGGGAAAAAGAAAAATACGGCCGACGAGTATGAGTGGCTTTACCATGCGCTCGACGTTGTCACCACATTGGATCCGCAGTATGCGTACGCCTACTACGTCGGCGGTGTGGTGCTGAACAACTATGCCAATCGGGTTGATCTGAGCAACCGCTTATTGGAAAAAGGGCACAGTGAAAACCCAGGCGAATGGAACCTTCCCTTCTTGCTTGGCCATAACCATTATTTCGTTCTCGGGAATGCCACCAAGGGAGCTGCCTACATCGGCAAAGCCGCACGCACTTCAGGCGCTCCGGATTTCCTTCCCGGTTTAGCGACGCGAATGCATGCGGAGGCCGGCAATCCGGAAGTCGCACTAGAATTTCTCGAGGCGCTGTGGAGAGAGAATCCAGACCTTGTCGTACGGGAGAAACTGGAGGCGCGGGCCAAGGAGGTGATGATCGAGCGCGACCTCAGAATGCTCGAACAGGCAATCAGTCACTATCAGAAGAAGTATCAAGCCTATCCCAAGACACTCATGGAACTCGTCTCGACCGGATATCTCCCGCGAATCCCAGACGAACCATTCGGCGGTTCGTACGAACTCAACTTCCGGACCGGGCAGGTCACAAGCAGTACCCATCCCACTCGACTCAAAGTGTTTCGTCGGGATCTAGAGAGTGGCATGTAACGACAGGACGCTCATATGAATGTTGATTCTGAACAGATCGTCACGGTCGATCATCTGTCTAAAATTTTCAAAGTCGGCTTCTGGGGGCGCCCCGTGACGGCCGTTGATGAATTGTCGCTTGATGTCCGGCGTGGAGAGATCTATGGATTCCTCGGGCCGAACGGCGCAGGAAAGACGACCACGATTAAGATGCTGATGGGGCTCATCTATCCCAGTAGGGGAACGGCGCGCCTATTCGGACGGCCAGTTGGTGACCAGGCAGCGAAAGCGAAAGTCGGCTTTCTTCCGGAATCACCATACTTCTACGACTACCTCACGAGTCGAGAGTTCTTGCGATTTTACGGGCATCTCTTTGGACTCCTTGGAGCCACCCTCGAAAAACGCATCGACGAATTGTTGGAGCTCGTCAGCATGACACATGCACGCGATCTACAACTACGCAAATTCTCAAAGGGTATGTTGCAGCGGGTAGGGATCGCCCAAGCTTTAATGAATGACCCAGAGCTGGTGATCTTGGATGAGCCGATGTCTGGGCTGGATCCAATCGGACGGAAAGAAGTGCGCGATTTGATCGTTCGTCTCAAGGAGTCAGGGAAAACCGTCATGTTCAGCTCGCACATCCTGCATGATGCCGAGCTGTTGTGTGATCGTGTGGCTATGATCATGAAGGGAAAACTCGTAGCGTGTGGCCAGGTGTCTGAGTTGATCGACCACGGAACGACTCAAGAAGTAGAGATGGTGGTGGATCGGCTCTCTCCCGAGGGCATTGAAGAGCTCCGACCGCTCGCCATCAAAACGGTGCTACACGGAGAGCGCGTCATTGCGATCCTGGCGAGTCAGCGACAGGTGGATGAGACGATCGAGGTGCTCAGAGCACACAAGGCCAAACTCGTCTCTCTCATCCCCCATAAGGCCTCGCTCGAGGACTTGTTCATCCGCAAAGCGAAGGGAGTGCAGCAGGCCATCGAGGTTCACGCATGAAAGTCTTATCCATCGCTTTCAATACGTTCCGAGAAAACCTGAGAGATAAGCTTCTGTACAATCTGTTGATCTTCGCCCTTCTGATGATCGGCAGCTCTCTGATCTTAATGCGCCTGACGCTTGGAGAATTCCATCGGTTGATTTTGGATATCGGTCTTGGAAGCATCAACTTCTTCGGCGTGTTGATCGCCATTTTCGTCGGCATCGGCCTCGTCAGTAAGGAAATCGAGAAGAAAACCATTTATACGATCATCTCCAAGCCGGTCGCTCGATTTCAATTTCTCTTGGGAAAGTATGTGGGCCTCAGTCTGACGCTGTTGATCAATACCGCCATCATGGCCTGTGGGTTACTGGCGGTCCTCTATATGCAGGATGTTCCCATCCATGCTGTCCTCTTCAAAGCGTTGATCATGATCGTCGTGGAGTTTATGGTGATCACCGCTGTCGCGCTGCTGTTTTCAACGTTTTCCAGTGCCACGTTCAGCGCAATTTTTACTTTAGCCCTGTATGTGATCGGCCACCTGACGCCTGACCTCAAAGCATTCGGCGAAAAGATGGGCGGTGTAGGGAAAACGATACTGGAAGGGATGTATTATATCCTACCGAACCTGGATCGCTTCAATCTCAAAGGCCATGTGACACATCAACTCGATGTCTCAACCGGCGATCTGCTGGTGATCGGTGCCTATGGAATGGCCTACACGGCGTTCCTACTGACCCTCGCTTCCATCATCTTCCAACGACGAGATTTTCGTTAGAGACTTAGGATCTTCGCCTGCATGAAGGAGCCATCTATGTCGTGATGGCTCCTTCCGAGGCCGAGGAGACATGCCTGGCATACTTTCCCATCACGCCCGATGTGTAGTGAGGAGTAGGGGACTTCACCTTCTTGAGTCGAGCAGTGATTTCCCTCTGCGACAATGCCACATCCAGCCGGCGCTTGACGATATCGAAGGTGATGACGTCGCCGTTCTTCACGGCTGCGATCGGTCCTCCCTTGACCGCCTCAGGAGCGACATGGCCGGCCATTAATCCATGCGTCGCTCCGGAAAACCGACCATCAGTCAGCAACGCAACCGAGTCACCAAGTCCGGCACCCACGATGGCCGCCGTGACTCCCAACATTTCACGCATACCTGGCCCACCAGCCGGGCCTTCGTACCGAATGACGACCACATCGCCGGCTTTAATGTGGCCTGCCTGTACAGCCACAAACGCATCTTCCTCCCGATCATACACTTTCGCGGCTCCTTGGAACCGGGTCATGGAGTGCCCGGCCACTTTCACCACACAGCCTTCCGGCGCCAAATTTCCTTTCAGAATGACAAGTCCGCCCGTCGGCTTGATGGGATGGGCGAGGGGACGCAGCACTTGTTGACCGACGGTTTCAGTCGCGGTCGATGCCTCTTCGCCAATCGTGCGTCCTGTCACCGTCGGTTGATTCCCATGGAGCAGACCGGCATCGAGCAATCGCTTCGCAACCAAGGTCGTACCGCCCGCAGCAAACAGATCGGCCGCTGCAAAGCGTCCTCCTGGTTTGAGGTCGGCGAGGAGGGGAACCTTCCGGTTGATCTTGTCAAAATCGTCGATGCTCAGCTTCACACCTGACTCGCGAGCGATGGCGAGCAAATGCAGGACGGCATTCGTCGAGCCTCCGGTCGTGGCGACTGCAGCAATGGCATTCTCCAACGACTTCCTCGTGATGATCTGACGCGGGCGGAGATTCTGCTTCACCAGATCCATCACCATCTTGCCGCATTCAAACGCCACATCGTCCTTCCGACCGTCCATCGCCGGCACTCCGTTGCGGCCCATCGGGGAAATACCGAGGAATTCAAACGCAATCGCCATCGTATTCGCAGTGAACTGCCCCCCGCAGGCGCCGGGCCCAGGGCAGGCATGATCTTCCAAATCCTTCAGCTCAGCATCCGTCATGGTCCCCTTCGCATGCTTGCCGACGGCTTCAAAGACATCTTGGATGGTCACATCATGCCCTTGAAACTGCCCCGGCATTATCGAACCGCCGTACAGCATGAGTGACGGGAGGTTCAATCGTGCAAGCGCCATGACCGTCCCAGGGATCGTCTTGTCGCAACCAGACAGTGCGACGACGGCATCGAACAGGTGCCCACGGGCGACGAGTTCGATGGAATCCGCAATGACTTCTCGGCTGATCAGAGACGCCTTCATTCCTTCGGTCCCCATCGAAATGCCATCCGATACGGCGATCGTGTTGTACTCGATCGGAGTGCCACCGGCAGCTCGGATCCCGGCTTTGACTCGTTCAGAGAGGCGGCGTAGATGAAAATTGCACGGCATCACTTCGATCCATGTGTTGGCGACCCCGACGAGCGGTTTCGTGAGGTCTTCGTCCGTCAATCCCACGGCCTTCAGCATCGCTCTCGCCGGTGCCCGTCCCGGGCCGATTAACAGATCGTGGCTCTGGAGCTTCATCTCATCTTTTTTTTTCATGGTCTTTCGTACTCGAATTCACTCGACGGGCATCGTGCTTGGAGGAGTGGGGGGTGTAGCCGATTCATATGGGGCCTTGCCGTGTGGGTTCATCCCATGAGGATTCCCTCCAGGCACGCTCCCACCATGAGGGTACGCACCATACGGCATTCCTCCGCCATGATGAGATCCTGTCCCTTTGTGCTGCTGCATCACTTTGTCATGTTCGGACTTTTCCTTCTCACGTTGTTCGGGCGTCAACACCGCCATCACATCGCGCCGCATCTTAATCGACACCATCCGCAGCCCAACTTGTAGATCTTTGCTCTGCCTCAGCTTTGCCTCAATCGCACCAAGATCGCTTTTCTCATCATCCGTCAACGCTTTCAATTCACGTTCAGCAATTTTGATATCGGCTTCGGTTTTGATACGAATGCGGTCCAGGTTGAGTTGCACGTCCTTGAGCTTGGCAACCTGCTCAGCTGTGAGGCCGATATCCTTTTCGTGTTTAAGAAGATGTCGGATGAGATGGCCGGTGCCACTATGCATCGCGGCCTTGCCATAGCCGTGTCCTCCTCCCATGCCGTATCCGCTCCCGGCATGGCCATAGCTCGGATCATTTGCCCAGGAGCCGGGGGTGCCTGACATCAGCAGACCGATCGAAGCTATCGCAGCGACAGCAATCGTCTTGGCTACAGACTTCATGAAATCCTCCTTGGTTGAAACACCCTGACCAAAAGCTTGCCATAGTGAGCTGCGCAACGCAAGCGAGTAGGCTGACACACATGCTGAGATTAGCGTCGTCGGGCGGTATGGAGGAGTTCCATTCGCGGATCTGGATGCCGTTGCTTGCTCAACCGTTCGTACAGCACTTGTTCTTCGTCCGTCATCATCGTTGGCATCACAATCTGCAGGGTCAGGAAAAGATCTCCATGTCCACCAGTCGCGGACGGTAGTCCCTTTCCTTTTAGTCGGAGTTTGCCGTCGGCTTTGCTGCCTGCCGGCACTTTGACCTTAACCGGTTCGACTAAGGTTGGAGCGGTGACGTCTGCCCCCAGTGCGGCTTCCCAAGGATAGACTGGGAGAGTGGCATGCAAATCTGAACCCTGCTGACGAAAAATCGGATCAGGCGCGATGGTCACGTGGAGATACAAGTCACCACGCCTACCACCATAGGCTCCAGGCTGCCCCTTTCCAGCAACTCTCACTCGCGTTCCGTCTTGCACTCCCGCTGGGATCCGCACTTCAATGGTCTTGGATTCGGTCGTCACCCCGCTTCCGTGGCAGGTCGTGCACGATCGGCCTCGTATGTTACCATTACCGAGACAGGCTGCGCAGGTTTGCGGTTCACGGAGGTTCACACGTCTGGTGACGCCCGTTAGCACCTCGCGCAGTGCAAGTTGAACGTCGGTCTCGAGATCCTCACCCGGTGGTCCATCGTCGCTGTCTCTATTCGCGCTGCGCCCGCGGTTACCGAAGAGACTCTCGAAAAAATCGGAAAAGTGCTCGTTCCCACCAGCACTCTGACGGCCGGATCCTTGTTCGAACCCCCAAGGCCCACCAGACCCTCCGCTCCTGGATTGGGCCTGTTCACGGGCTTTATTAAAGGCTTGGGCTTGTTCCCAATCCGTGCCGTACTGATCGTATTTTTTACGTTTATCAGGATCGGATAGTACTTCTTGCGCCTCGTTGAGTTCCTTAAACTTCCTCTCCATCTCAGCCTTCTTAGAACCGGCGTGAAGGTCAGGATGATATTGGCGGGCTAAGCGGCGAAATGCCTTTTTGATATCATCTGCTGAAGCCGTTCGAGGAACGCCAAGGATTTGATAATAATCGCGTGGGGCGGTTGCCATAGGATTCCGACCAAGCAAGGAACGGACCTAAACGATACAAGTGAGCTTACGAAGTATAGAAACGGTTTGCAAGAGCCGAGTGGGTCACAGAGACGTAGAGACCTTAGCCCGAGCCATGAGCTTACAGTAGGAGCAGGTGTCAGCCGTCGTGGGTTGGCCACAAAGAGAGCAGGGGTGTAAGGTGGAGCGGTCTTTGTCCATCATACTCGTGGGTGTCTCAGCCTTTCGTTGCTTTTCCAGAAAACCCCAGTAAAACATGTGCTTGGTCCCGGGCGATTCGGTTTCCAATCGATTCAACACCTCTTTATAGAGGAGTGTACGGGCTCCCTGTGCCATGGGGCATTCCTCGACAACATACTCGATCCGATTCAACACACAATAGGCCGCCAATTCGCGCTCGGTTAAGCGATACAACGGTTTTACTTTTTTTGCGAATCCATCCAAAGAAGCGGGGAGACTGGGACCTTGCTTCTCGAGATATTCATCCTGCCAATGAAGCACGTTGCCGAGCAGTCGAGCTGCCTCGTCGTCCAAGTTATGTCCGGTTGCCATGACGTCGTATCCCTGCTGGATCGCGGCACGGTTGAATTGATATCGCTTAATCGTCCCACAGGTCGAACAGGTTGGGCGGTGGACAAGCATTGCGAGTTCTCGAATGCCAGCCCCTTCCTCACGCTCTACGGTATGAACGTGCACCACCGAACCATAGGCCGCAGCCACAGTTTCGGCAAAATGCGCGACTTTCTTATGGGAGGACTCAGAATAGTTCCCAATCCCGAGATTCACGTACAAGGCATCGGTCCTATAGCCTAACTTCAGTAGAATATCCCACAAGGCCAAACTATCCTTACCACCAGACACGGCGACCAGGAGACGGTCTTCTTTCGTAAACATGTCCTGCGACCAAATCGCTTTCAGAACCTGATCCATCACAAAGCCATTGAAGCAGCCTTTACAGAATGCGGCATTGTGACGGGGCAGCTTGATCACGGCTTTGATCTTACATTTCGTGCAGTTCATGGCCGTGATGATACGAGGGAGACACGGATGATTGCAAATGACTAGCGGTCATCTTGTCATGCCAGATGCGTTTCGACGGCAAAAACTGGATTCACTGTACTATCACCAAATTACTCGTGCGATTGACGGTAGAATGACAATCCGTTATGAACAAGGGGAAGCTGGGCGCATTCCAGCGGAAGCCTAATCGGACACTCTTTATAGTTTACATAATCTATCTTATCGGAACATGACATTCGAACTGCTTAGCCGGGTTCATAAGGAACTCTCGATCACCGGACATGCCTGCTATGAAACCATTCTGGCCATCTCTGAACTGGTCAATCGGAAAGTTCAGATCATTCGGCTACACTGGCAAGCTTCGACATTGTTGAAACGAATTGATGAGATAATGGGCACGCTCGGACAGCACATCGTCACCAAGGTTTCCGACCGACTCCTCGACAAACCCTCGCCTGACTCAGGTGTCGGCATGATTGACGAGACGCTGACCGAGACTATGGCCCAGGTCCAGCAGTTCAAAACGTTGCTTGTTCGGGTCGACGCACAAATCCGGGAGCTCAAACTTGAAGCAATACATCAAGATTTGCTTGCCTTTCAGCGAGATCTGACACTTCGTTCGGGAGGCATTGAACGGCTTATTGTCACTCACAGCGCGGCTGCAGCACATGAACCATTGAGTGCGCTTCCGTACTCTGCCTCCGCACACGTGGCCACGGTGCTACGAGGGCCTTTTCTGTTGGCCCCAACCAAAGACCTTCTCCTACGCCCCGGCGATATCGTCATCCTGATCGGCACACAAGCAGAGCTGAACAGACTCACGACATGGTTCACCGGCCAACGAAGCCTTACACCTTCTTTGACATGATCTGCATCGTAAGCAGTAGGCACACTCGTGATGATCGGATACAATAGCTCTCGATGGTCATGAACACATCCTCTTCGTTGTCTATCCAGCGATTCCTACTCTCTGCTGTCTCGCTTCTTCTTTTCCTCAGCCTAGAGACTAGGCAGGTTGAGGCGTTTTCCGCCGATTTGCCAGGAATTCGCATGCTCGAAGAGATTCAAATCGTGATTACCGAGCTGGCAGAGGAAACCAAGCCCTCGGTCGTCAATCTCTTTCCAATCACCAGCGGCGGTAGATCTCGGGAAGGCCCCGGCGAGCGCATGCCGAATGCGTCAGGCTCCGGCTCCGGACTGATCGTAGACAGCGACGGTCATATCGTGACGAACAATCATGTCGTCGGCGATGCCACCGAGATCGAAGTACGCCTCTCAGACAAGACAAAGCTCATCGCTCACGTGATTGGTAAAGATCCAGACACGGACTTGGCCCTACTCAAAGTATCGGCAGGTCGGCCGCTGACCAGCGCACGGTTCGGTGACTCGACGTCCGTCAAGGTAGGCCAATGGGTACTGGCCGTCGGAAATCCCTTTGGGCTGGACCAGACTGTGACGCTAGGGGTGGTCAGCGGGATTGGTCGTGAAAATATCAACCTCTCACGCTATGAAAACTTCATTCAGACTGATGCGTCCATCAACCCGGGTAATTCCGGCGGTCCGCTGTTCAACCTTCGTGGCGAGGTCATTGGCATCAATACGGCAATCATTAATTTTGCTCAAGGCATCGGCTTTGCCATACCATCGAACATGGCCAAACAGGTCATTGAGCAACTTCTCGCCAAGGGAAAGGTTGTACGAGGTTGGCTCGGCGTCGGCATCCAACCGTTGACCGCCGAGTTGGCCAAGAAATTCGGTGTCACGGAAGGCGGCGGTGTGCTGGTCAATGAAGTCTTTGAAAAAGATCCCGCGGCGCTCGCCGGGATTCAGCCTGGCGATGTCATCGTTCGGATCAATGGGGTGTTGGTCGACTCACCCAATAGGCTCTCGCGCCTGATCGGGACACTCTCTCCCGGCGCCACGTCACGGATCGAGGTCGTTCGAGATCTGAAGCCCCTCCTTCTCGATGTGCCGCTTACTGAACGACCGGAGACTCCCGTCCTGGCATCCATTCCTCGGGTAGAGAAGATGGAGAGCCATCTCGGTCTAGAGGTTCAAGAATCGACGGCGAGTCTTGTAGAAAGGTTTAAGCTCCGTCAGTCAACGGGCGTGGTCATCACAAAGGTCGATCCGAACAGTCTCGCACAAGCCGAAGGGCTTCGAGAAGGCGACCTGATCATCGAGGTCAACCGTACAGAGATATCCTCCTTGGTGGAATTTACGTCAAGTATTTCTCAATCCCGACGGGGTGATGCGCTCTTGCTTCGCGTGCTTCGAGAAAACCGTGCGTTCTATGTCGTGCTCAAAACAATCAACTGACTTTTCAGTGAGCGACCGTGATGTGCCGCTCGGCCCTCTGCCGTTCGATGAGCTTGACCGTCAGATCTCGAGGCACTTCGTCATAGTGATCAAACTCCATGACATAACTTGCTCGTCCGCCGGTCACGGCATTCAGGGCTGTCGCATACCTCAGCAATTCCGCAAGCGGCACCATGGCCGTGATCCGTTCCATATGAGCCAGCGCAGTGACGGAAACAATACGTCCACGACGAGCGTTCACATCTCCCATCACGGCTCCGACCGCGTCGGTCGGACTATCGATATCGACCCTCATGACGGGTTCGAGCAACACCGGATGGGCTGTCTCCATCGCTTTCTTCAATGCCATGGCGCCGGCAATCTTAAACGACATCTCAGAGGAATCGACCGTATGGTAGGAGCCATCATAGACCGTAACTCGAACATCGACGACTGGAAATCCACATAACGGCCCCTCATGCATGGCCTCAAGCACCCCCTTTTCCACAGCGGGGATGAAGTTTCGGGGAATCGCTCCTCCGACTATGCGATTGCCGAAGGCAAATCCATGACCGCGAGGCAGCGGGACCACTTCAAGCCAACAATCACCGTATTGTCCATGACCACCGGTTTGTTTTTTGTACTTACCCTGCGCCTGTGACTGGCTTTTGATTGTTTCCCGGTACGCGATCTTCGGGGTGTGCAGCGTAACGTCGGCTCCAAATTTGCGCTGCAGTTTCTCCAAAGCCAGGTCGATGTGAAATTGTCCCATCCCGCTGAGCACCATCTCCTTGGTTTCAGGATTGCGTGTGAACTCGAGTGTCGGATCTTCCTCAATGAGCTTGTGCAAACCGAGACTGACTTTGTCGATCTCCGCCTTCGATTTCGCATCAACCGCGAACGATAAGATTGGCTTCGGCATCCCAAGCCCTGCATAACAGATAGGGGCGCGCTCCTGACACAACGTGTCACCGGTCTGCGTGTCCTTGAGTTTCCCGATCGCCACAATGTCTCCTGCTTGAGCGGACTCAACAGACACGTGACGTTTGCCCAACACCGTATAAAAATGACCGAGCTTCTCCCGCACCTGTTTTGACGCATTCCACACCGTCGCATCAGCCTGAACCGTTCCTGACAACACACGACAATAGGAGAGTCGTCCAACGAACGGATCGATCAGGGTCTTAAAGACATACGCGGACAAGGGCTCTTCTGCACTCCCCTTCCGTTGGCAGATTCCGTTGGTCTCGGGGTGAATCCCCTGCCATGGGTGATCGACACCACGCTCCCTTGGCGAGGGTAGCAACATCACAATAGCATTCAAGAGCGACCAGACTCCCACATTCTGAACGGCAGATCCGGCATAGGCTGGAAGGAATCGCCTCACTTGAGTACTGCGTCGCAGACCGTCCAAGAGTTCTTCTTGTGTCAAATCACTCTGAGAGAGGTACCGCTCTAGAAGAGATTCGTCAGTCTCGGCCACCGCCTCAACCACCTGTTTGTGCGCGTCTTTAGAAAACTCCCGCAGATCGTCGCCAGGAGAGACCTGCTCGACTTTTGAAGACATTGGTCCAGATCGAATCACTTTCTCCTGCCAGATATCATAGACCCCGTCGATCGCCCTCCCCTGATTGACCGGCACCGTCAGAGGGAGTGGAGCGAAACCAAAGTGCTGGCGGCAAGTTTCCAGCGCATTGTCGAAGGATGTGCCTTCCCTATCCAGCCCGTTGACGAACAGAAGACAAGGGAGGCCCAGCTCTTCGATCTTCGACCATAGCCGAACCAGCTCAGTCCTTACCCCGCTGTTTGCATTCACGACAATGATGACCGCGTCGACGGCACGAAGCGCAGCCATCGGTTCGCCAAGAAGATCGAGTGCTCCGGGAGTATCGATCAGATTGATCTGTGCCTGATTCCAATTGAACTGCAGAAGGCTGGTACTGGTCGAGGTACGATGACGGAGTTCTTCCGGTTCAAAATCAGAGACGGTGGTTCCCTCCGTCACGGAACCGAGGGAGGGAATAACTCCCCCCACATACAGCAGGGATTCACACAGCGAAGTTTTCCCAGCCCCGACGCTGGACACAATCGCCACATTTCTGACGGGCTCCACACGGACTGTTTCCATGGCATACCCTCCGGTTGGTAGTTTAGGCCATCGACCTCCTTGCAGGACAGGCATGTAGACTTCGATGAATCATCGCTTCAAACGTTTTCGCCATCCTCCCGAGATCCACCCAACCACCCTTCGTCGGCAAAACTCACATACCGACCATCCCCGATGATGAGATGATCCAATACGCGAATCCCCAATAGTCTGCCGGCCGCCGTCAATCGATCAGTCAATCGTCGATCCTCCTGACTAGGAGTAGGATCTCCACTTGGATGATTATGCAGAAAGATGACGGCTGCAGCCGATTCGCGAACCGCAAAAGCGAAGACTTCTCGTGGGTGAACAATGCTGAGAGTCAGGCTCCCTTCCGAAACAGTCGTTTCTTTGAGAACCGTATTTTTTGCGTCAAGCAGCACCACTTTAAAAAGTTCGTGTTTCACGTCGCGCAGCACAGGGTGGAAATGTTTGAAGAGATCAGCGCTCGACGAAATACGGATGCCGGTTGAAAGTGGAACCGCCAGAGAACGCCTTCCCAATGCCAGCGCGGCCTTGAGCTGGGCCGCCTTTGCGGGGCCGATCCCCGGGATGGCACAGAGTTCTTCAATGCCACACACCGCTAACCCTCCCAACCCTCCCATTCGATCAAGGAGTTCGATAGCGACTTGTACGGCGGATGAATCACGTCTCCCGGTCCTCAGAAGGATTGCGAGAAGATGCGCATCGGACAAGGCCTCTGAACCCTTGGCAAGCAAACGTTCACGGGGACGCTCAGTTTGAGGCCAGTGGGCAATCCCTCTCCTATGGTCTTTCGTATCCGCCATACAGCCTTGGCTGGACAAAAAATTGACGGACCGGACGATTTTGCACCGTCAAAGAAGCCGATATTGCCCACCTAAGATAAATACGTATCTTATAACCTATTGAAATACCAACAAGTGACAATTTGGTGCAGCTCTTGCTTAAGTTCGCCCCCAGCAATGCACGTCGCCACCCTAGGAGGAGTCAATGGAATGTCCGAAATGTAAGGGTATGATGATGTTAGAGCGGTTTTCAGACTTCTTTCTTGTCTTCTACGCATGGAAATGCATCAATTGTGGAGCCATTATTGATCGCACGATTTCCAACAATCGCAGAAAGAGCCTCGCAGCTCGAGAGTCTCACACAGTCACGACTCGCTAGATTTCTCTCTTTGTCGGGCTCGGTATCCGAGCCCCTAAGGGGGACGGTTGATCGTTCGGATACCATCCTTCCCTCACTCATAATAGTGACTGCATTATAGCCCTCTTCTATCTGCACGGTCAAAAGATGACCAAGGCCACTTCATACATTCGCGAATCATTTCTGGCTGCCCCTCTCTGTTGTGATTTTCCTCCCCCTTCATTCATTCTCAATTCCTTGACCCCTACAAAAACGCTATGTTAGAGTTCACCGTTCAAGGTGATGTTGGCGCATATGCGTGTGATCGCGGGCACTCATAGAGGTCGGCGACTCAACGCACCACGGACCGATCATCTACGTCCAACCTCAGATCGAGTCCGAGAGGCTCTGTTTTCAATTCTCAGGAATCGGCTGACGAATAGTCGTTTTTTAGACCTCTATGCCGGAACGGGCGCCGTGGGAATAGAAGCCATAAGCCGAGGAGCGACCCGCGTCACCTCCGTCGAATCTGACAAAGAAGCCTTGAAGCTCATTCAGCAGAATGTTCAAATCTGTCAGATCGGCGATGCACTCTCTATGCGGGCGCAAGCAGTCGAAGATTTTCTAGACAACCCTGCTCAATGGAACGGTCCCTACGATATTGTTTTTGCCGACCCTCCCTATTCTGACGCCCGAGCATTTTCAGTATTGCTTTCCGAACCACAAGCCGAACGGCTATTTCATGTCGACTCATGGCTGATTATCGAGCACGCCACCAGAACCGCCTTACCCCTGTCCCTAGGACCCACGCAGTTCCTGCGTCGATATCGATACGGAGATACCACCCTCTCTGTCTACTCCAGTCCCAACGCTGTGCAACCATGAAGATCGGCATCTACCCCGGCACATTCGATCCGGTTACCCATGGCCACACCGACATCATCACCCGCAGCCTCCGCGTGTTTGATAAGGTGGTCGTGGCCGTGGCTCCCAATCCTTCTAAGCATCCGCTCTTCAATTTGGCGGAGCGCCTTGCTATGGTGCAGCTGGTTATGAAAGATCTTGAGCAAGTCGACGTGACACCGTTTGATGGCTTGTTAGTGGATTATGTCGAACGGTCAGGCGCCCATGCAATCATCCGTGGCTTACGGGCCATTTCAGACTTTGAACACGAGTTTCAGATGGCATTGATCAATCGCAAACTTGCCAAGACGGTGGAGACCGTGTTCTTGATGCCCAGCGAGGAATATTCGTACCTATCTTCCACCATCATCAAGGAGGTCGCGCGACACGGAGGGAACTTAACTGAGTTTCTCCACCCAGAAGTCGCTCGACGCCTACACGATCGCATCCGGAGTCTCAAACCATGAAGCTTGCTGCCCGTGTCAGCCGCATTGCACCCTCGCCTACGCTGGCCATGGCGGCCAAAGCGAAAGCCATGGCGGCACAGGGGGTGGATGTCATCGACTTTTCGGCCGGGGAACCAGACTTTGACACACCTGAGCCGGTCAAGGCTGCAGCCGAAGAGGCGATTCGCAGTGGATTTACAAAATATACGCCTTCGTCCGGAATCGATGAGTTGCGCGGGGCGATCGCAGACAAGCTGCAGGCTGAGGTCGGAGTGCGTTATGACAAATCTCAGGTCCTGGTTTCCTGCGGGGCCAAACACTCGTTGTACAATCTGGCCGAAGCTCTACTCGAAGCGGGCGACGAGATCATCATCCCGATCCCCTACTGGGTATCCTATTCTGACCAAGCACTCTTGAACGATGCCACGCCGATCCTGCTGGCGACCACTGAAGCAGAGGGGTACGCGGTTCATGCCGCTGCTCTGGAACGACTCATCACCCCTCGGACCAAAGCCATTATCGTCAACAGTCCGTGCAACCCGACCGGTGCAGCCTATGATCGTGCGACGCTGGAGGAGATTGCATCCGTAGCGGTACGGCACGATCTTCTCGTGATTTCCGACGAGATCTACGAAAAAGTGCTCTACGACGGTGCGATCCATGTCAGCATTGCCTCCTTGGGATCGGAGATTGCGGCTCGAACGGTCATTATCAACGGGGTCTCAAAAGCTTATGCGATGACTGGGTGGAGGATCGGCTACGCGGCCGGGCCTAAGGAACTGATCACAGCGATGGCCAACATTCAAAGCCAGAGCACATCCAATCCGTGCTCGATTGCCCAGAAAGCGGCAGTTGCCGCATTACGCCTAGGAAACCCGTTCACTATAAAAATGGTGGAAGAGTTTTCTCGTCGCCGGACCACAATCGTCAATGGGTTGAACAAGATCTCCGGTGTCTCATGTCGGATGCCACAGGGGGCATTCTACGCTTTTCCCAATATCAAAGGAGTATTGGGAAAACAGGGGCCATCAGGTATGCTGAAGACTCCGAACGATGTGGCTCAGTACCTGCTGAACGAGGCCCAAATCGCAACGGTACCTGGTGAGCCGTTTGGCAGCAGAGAGCACCTTCGGCTATCGTATGCCACCAGTATGACGAACATAATTAGAGGTCTTGAACGCCTCGAACAAGCGTTTTCGAAATTAACGTGACCTCTACGAAGATCTGATGAAAGAACAGCGCACAAGGGAGGGAAGCCGTGCCGATTTACGAATATCAGTGTGAGGGGTGTGCCTACCGCTTTGAAGTCAAACAGAGCATGAAAGACGATCCCCTCTCCACCTGCGAACGATGTGGGAAGGCGGTGCAGCGACTGATTTCTTCGCCGGGAATCATGTTCAAGGGAAGCGGCTGGTATGTGACCGACTACTCCGAGAAGCTGAAACCTCCATCAAGCTCAGGTAGTGAGACCGGCGGAACAGGCACAGGCGAGAAAAAAGAAACTACAGCCCCTACTGCGGCAAGCACAACACCCTCGACTCCGGCAGCGGCACCTGCGACGACTTCCACCAGTTCATCCACCGCTGCGTCGAGCACGACAACGACCTCCTCATCGTAATGGCATAGACCGAGCTACCGCACGCCGACCCCTTTCGACGAAGCTTTTTTCCCGGATGGCACCTTCGGGGTAGAATTTGTCTTCGCTTTTGTTGGCGTTTTCCGCTGCGCTGCTTTGGATGACATCGACTTCAAGGTTTGTGCACGGACCACATCCAATTGTTTCTGGAGACTCATAATCATCGCGGTCTTCTCGCGATTCATCCGACTCAGTTCATCCATCTGACTCTGGACCTCTTGCTTGGCCTTCGATAAGTCCATGACTTGACCTTGCAGCTGCGCCTTTTCCATCGCGAGAGTTTGCGTTTCCAAGCGCATTTGTTCGATCTGAGCCTGCAAGGCCGGCGGCCAATAGTCACACCCAACGAGGCTCAATATGAGACCACACCCGAACACTGTGTAGAGGCCCCGCATCGAATGACTGCTCATCGTCATAATCTTCACTCCCCTTTCGTCGGTCTGGATTGAGGCATGCTGCAGTTTCGACAAGTGGGTCTTGCAACTATCCTCTCGTCAATCGAATGACACCATTGTAACAGATTGCTCGTGATCGACATCGCGGAAGATCGGCCCCGGCTATTCAGATCTAGAGCTGGCACACATCTGCCGGGCGCACTGGGAGCGAGGATGCTTGCGCCGTGCGATTGCGGTTGCTCAGAAAGAATGTTTCAGAGGGGTGTGAATCGGGTCAATCGTATGTCTTGAGCGCACGATACGCAATATCCGTCCGAAAATGGCAGCCTTCGAAAGAGATCGTTCTCACAACCTGATAGGCCTCGCGCTGTGCATCCGAGAGAGTTGGCCCTCGACCTAAGATGCCGAGCACCCGACCTCCCGCCGTGACGATCTCGTTGCCTCGCTGAGTCGTCCCCGCATGAAACACCACGGAGGTCGCTGATGCGGAGATGGTTGAGGGGAGGCCGTGAATCGTCACCCCCTGCTGGTAGGAACCGGGATAGCCTCCTGACGCCATGACGACACACACCGCAGCATCACGATGCCATTCAACCACGAGTTGGTCCAGCCGATGTTCGACTACAGCATCGAGGACATCAAGTAGATCGGTTTTGAGCAACGGCAACACAACCTGAGTTTCAGGATCGCCCATACGAGCATTGAACTCCAACACGTACGGCGTTCCCTTGACGATCATCAATCCCGCATACAGGACACCCTGAAATGGAGAACCAAGACGAGCCATCGCATCGATCATCGGCTGCAAGACCTCATGCGTAACGCGAGCTCGAAGCTCAGGCGTTCCCAGCGGGGCGGGGCAATAGGCACCCATGCCTCCCGTATTCAACCCCGTATCACCATCACCGACCCGCTTATGATCTTGAGCCGACGGCATCGGTACCACCGTCCGGCCATCCGTGAAGGCCATGATCGTCAGTTCTTCGCCGTCGAGAAACTGTTCGATCAACACGTGCTTCCCGGCTTGGCCGAAGACCGCCTTCTCCATCGCGTCCACGATTGCCTGCCGAGCTTGATCGCGAGTGGTCGCGATAATTACCCCTTTCCCCTGTGCCAACCCGTCTGCCTTGATCACGACCGGCAGCTCATGACGCTCGACATAGGTAAGGGCATCGGCAACCTTCTCGAAACTCTCAGCCTGAGCAGTTCTGATCTTGGCTTGAGCCATGACATCTTTTGAAAAGATTTTGCTCGCTTCCACGCGAGCCGCATTCTTGGTCGGCCCAAAAATCCTGAGCTTGGCTTTGCGGAATTCGTCAACGATGCCCAAGGCAAGTGGCACCTCAGGCCCAACCACCGTCAGATCGATCTTCTCTTGAACCGCGAAGTCTTTCAGACCGCTCATATTGTCCGCCGTCATCGGCACACAGGTTGCCAACGACGCAATTCCCGCATTACCCGGAGCACAATAGAGAGCCGGCTTGCGTGGACTCTTGGCGAGTTTCCATACGATCGCATGTTCTCGCCCACCGCTGCCGACAACAAGAATCTTCATGAATTCTCTTTCACTCTGAAAGAAAGCCGGTTGCTCAAATGGCCTCTCGCCAAACTCCGGGCACACAGCCTGCCGAGCTATGTCTGAGCAAGCGGATGCTCAAACGGGTCACCCAACAAGACCACATGGAGTGAGAGGCCCGAGGCGTACTGGGTGGGGTACGTTGAGGGTCTCGAACGACTGAACACGAAGTTGGGGCCTGTTTCAGCGACCGGTCAGTGGCGGAAGTGGCGCATACCCGTCAAAATCATCGCCATCCCATGTTCATCTGCCGCCTTCACCACTTCGGAATCTCGAATCGACCCACCCGGTTGAATGACGGTCGTAATACCAACCTCAGCGGCGGCATCGAGACCATCACGGAACGGAAAGAACGCGTCCGAGGCCATGACACAGCCCTTCACCGGCATTTGGGCTTTCATCGCTGCCAACTTGACGGAATCCACCCGGCTCATCTGTCCTGCTCCAATGCCGACCGTCTGGCCTGATTTAGCATAGATGATGGCATTGGACTTGACGTGTTTGCAGACTTTCCATGCGAACGCGCAGGCGGCATATTCCTCATCGGTCGGCTTCCGAATGGTCGGCACGGACAGTGCGCGAAGATCCGTCAAGACGCCGAGATCACGATCTTGTACGATCAACCCGCCGACCAATTTCTTCAGATCGACGCCTTCCTGTTTCACCTTCGTCAATGGTCCCACATCCAGGAGACGGAGGTCCTTCTTTCGCTTAAGTTCGGCCAACGCGTCTTCAGCAAACCCGGGAGCGATGACGACCTCAACGAAGGTCGAGGTGATTTCTTTGGCTGCGGCGAAATCGACGATCCGGTTGAAGGCGATCACACCGCCGAAGGCCGACACGGGATCCGTCTCACGTGCTTTAACATACGCCTCCACCGGTGTGTCGCCGAGCGCCACACCGCACGGATTGTTGTGTTTGATGATCGCAACGGTCGTCTCGTCGTATTCCTTGACCAACTCCAACGCAGAATTCGCGTCGAGAAAATTATTGTAGGACATGGCCTTCCCATGAAGAATCTTGCCTCCTGAGACTGAAGGCTCGTTGCTGTGTCGTTCACGGTAGAAGGCGCCCTGCTGGTGAGGGTTCTCTCCATAACGAAGTGTTTCAGCCAATTCAAATTGTAGGGACAACACTTTCGGAAACTTCACTTCGCCCCCTCGCACCTGTTTTTCTAAATAGGCGGCAATCAATCCGTCATAGCGCGCGGTATGTTGAAACACCTTCAACGCAAGCTCACGGCGTAGCGCCGCTGTCGCGGTGTTGCCTTTCACCGCATCAAGGACCCTCGAATAGTCGGCTGGATCCACAACGACCAGGACATCGTCGTGATTCTTCGCGGCCGATCGCAGCATTGACGGTCCCCCGATGTCGATATTTTCGATGGCCTCCTCGAATCGACAATCGGGCTTTGCAATCGTTGCTTCGAAGGGATAGAGATTCACCACGACGACATCGATAGGACCGATCCCATGTTGATTCATCTGTTCGACATGGGCTGAGACCGAACGACGGCCGAGTAAGCCTCCATGAATCTTCGGATGCAATGTTTTCACTCGTCCATCGAGAATCTCGGGCGAACCGGTATAAGCGGCCACATCCATGACTTTCACACCGGCGTCGCGCAACGCCTTTGCCGTTCCTCCGGTGGACAGGATGTCCGCGCCAAGCGCTTCCAGTCCCTTGGCCATCTCGATCACTCCGGTCTTGTCCGAAACACTGATCAACGCCCGCTTGATGCCGGCCATGGTGGGTATCCCTCCGAAATGTGTATAGATTATGAGATAGTTACGTTGACAACTTATACGAAAGGTGGGCGAAGGATAACAAATGGATCAAGCAAGTTCAAGGCGTCTCATCGAGCGATGTC
>CAZAKX010000051.1:0-19443 GCA_964485915.1 uncultured Nitrospira sp.
CTCAAAGCAGGGATGACGCTTGATGGAAAGTTGGCTACAGCTTCTGGTGAGTCTCGATGGATTACAGGGGAATCGTCCAGGAGAGAAGTGCATCAACTCCGTGGTCAGGTGGATGCGCTACTCGTCGGGGTGGGAACGGTTCTGGCCGATGATCCCGTGTTGACGGCAAGAACCGGATCTCGATTGGACAGCCTTCTGCCACGACAGCCTCTTCGGATTGTCGTGGACAGTCGATTGCGCACTCCTCTCCGCGCACGGATTCTCGCTCGACAGCATCAAGCGAAGACGCTCATTGCGACAACTGCTACGGCCCCACGAGCTCGGCGATCGGCCCTTCAAGAGAAGGGTATAGAAGTCATCACGGTTTCGGCTCGGCAGGGTCGTATTTCGTTGCCGGCTCTACTGAGGGAGCTCGGGCGGCGCGGTATCCTGTCCGTGCTCGTAGAGGGAGGAAGCGAAGTCAATGCGGCGATGTTGACGGCCAAGTTGGTCGATCACGTTCGTCTCTACATCGCGCCGCTGTTGCTTGGCGGCCAGAATGCCAAAGGCCTCATCGGGGGAGACAGCCCAGCGCGACTCGCAAGCGCGATCTCACTGAACCACATGGTGATACGGGCTCTTGGTGACGATGTGGTGGTGGAAGGAGAGTTGTGATCGTCTTGCGATGGATGATCATCCTGTCGGCGTTCTTGACGGGCAGTGGAGCGTTCAGCTTCGCAGAATCATCAGCTCAATCGGCCGGAAGTCTCGCGTCGCTCGTCCATCAATTTCTCGATGCCGGCGACAGCGATGAAGCCGAACGTCTGTTGCAAGGTATTCTGTCTGACGAACAGGCGTCGATCGAAGCCGTTTCTCAAATCATCAAGGGAGGAAGAGTGTACCAAAGCCAACCCGTTGGGACTCTTCCTCGTGAAGAGGTTGTTGTTCGTAGGCAGACCTACCCTCTGTCGTTGTTTGTTCCGGCGTCATACAAGACTGCGAAGCGCCATGCCTTAATTGTGTGTTTGCACGGATTCGGTTTTACCGGTGAGGAATATTTAGAGCGGTGGCGAACACGGTTGGGTGAAGGATATCTGTTGGCCTGTCCGACCTATCCGTCCGGTGCCTGGTTTACCAGGCGGGCTGAGGAGCTGGTGCTGGAAACGATCCGGGACGTTACCCGGCGATACCATATTGATCCCGATCGCATCTTTCTTACAGGTATGTCGAACGGCGGGATCGGAGCGTGGCTGATCGGGATGCATCATGCGCCGCTATTGGCCGGGATCGCACCCATGGCAAGTGGACTAGATGATGTGCTGGTGCCGTTTCTAGCGAATCTCCGAAGCACTCCCATCTATATCATTCATGGCGCCAAGGATCAGGTGATGCCGGTGGATCTGAGCCGATCGATCGCCAAAGAGCTGGATGCGCTTGGCTATCCCTACGTGTATCGCGAGCATCACCGTGAGCATCCTATAGCAGGCGGGCACTATTTCCCCAAGGAAGAGTTGCCGGACCTGGTTGCCTGGTTCAATCATCAGCGCCGAGCGCCGTTACCGACCAGAGTAACTCTGGTGCGCGATGCCAGCCACTTTCAACCGTTTAACTGGGTCCGCCTCGATTCGACCGACCCGATCGCGGCATTTTCAGAAGACCTGGTGGACAAGCGTGACGAACAGATCAAGCGCCGGGTCTATGCCAGGCTTGATGCGTCGATCGCCGGAAGCAATCACATCGAGGTGACGACCGAGCACGTTCAACGGTATAGCCTCTTTCTGAACGAGCAGTTGATCGATGTCTCCAAACCGCTTACCGTGCTGACGAACGGCCGTCTCTCGTTCGAAGGAACTGTCACACCGTCTGTTGAGACCTTGTTGAGACAAGCCAGACTACGGCAAGACCCTGAGCGACTCTTCTCCGTTCATCTCACGATTGCCATCGCGAAGCCGGCTCCATGATCTCCGCAGCACGGTTTCACCCTGGTCCTCTGGCACGCCTGCTTGTTGTGTGCATCGGCACGGTGGTTTTTCTATCTTCCTGGTATGGCCGGTCAGAAGCCTGTACGTTGTCTCCCGATCATGCCGGGCTTACATTTCCCGTCGAGCGAGTGGACCCTGCCTGGGCTTGTCGACTGCAATCGATCATCCAGAATAATTCGATAGAGAGCCAACTCGGACCGATTCGAACTGCGTTATCAGGAACGTTGTATCGGTATCTGTTGGATCACCCTCCCTTCACAGCGGCTATGATTCGGCGCCTGAATCTTGGTCTATACCAGTCGGAAGGACGGGGCCCTGGTCGTTTCTGGGGGGATGACGGCGAGGGGTCGAAGGGCATCGTGGAGCTTGTGTACGAGGATCCTGTATCCCGTATCTACTTCCTCGAGGGAACTCATGAAAGCCGGTTATTGCCTCACGTGACGGGTAAAGCGGTCGTCTTTCTTCGGATCGGTGTCATGCAAGATGAGAACAACAACGAAACGACGGTCAGCACGTTGGTGGCCTACACGAAATTGGATAATCCCTTTCTTTCAGGGTTGGCGTCCCTCCTGCATCCGCTCGTGTCTAGAATTGCGACCAGCAGGCTGCAAAAAGGAGTGAAGACGGTCGATCGATTGGGGGTGGTGATGAGGGAGGATCCCCAACGGGTGTTGTCTGAAGCGGAGAAGCCACCGTCTGTACCGGAGCATCACGCGGCGTTTCTGAAACAGGTCTTGAGTAGCCGACACAGCCCTGACAACGGGAGTTCGGACAGGCGATCGATCCCATGACAGCCTCACGCAGTTTCGTGCTGATTTGCACGGTCGGCATCTTTTGCTTCATCAGCTACAACATGGTGCGCATGCCCGCACTCTCCTTGTTTGCCGAATCGCTCGGGGCAAGCCCCGAACGGATCGGTCTGATCGTGTCCGTTTCGACCTTAACGGGTGTCTTGCTGAAATTGCCTTCCGGCGCCCTCTCCGATATCTATGGCAGGCGGGTCTTGCTGCGGATCGGTGTGGTGGCGTTCGGGCTACCGCCGTTTCTCTATCCCTTCATGACGAATCTGGACGCGCTGACAGCGTTACGGTTTCTGCACGGCTTGGCGACAGCCATCTTCGCACCAAGCGCTCTGGCCACTGTGGCGGAGCTCTATCGGGAGCGGCGTGGTGCAGCTCTCGGGACCTATACGGCCTGTACGCAGTCCGGCTCTCTCCTGGGTCCCTTTCTTGGTGGGTACCTCATCCATGCGGCAGGGTTCTCCACGGCGTTTGTCACGGCCGGTGTCTTTGGCTGCATCGGCATGGTGTTGTTCTATAGTCTTCATCTCGACGTCTCGGTGCCGCAGAGGAAGGAGCAGGGGATGGCTGTGGTGCTGTCCGAGATGTGGAAGGGGTTTGCCGCCGTCGCTAAAAATAAGAAGGTGCTGATCACCAGCGTGACCGATGCCGCCAAGATGATCGCGAACGGAGCCTTGATGGCGTTTTTGCCGCTGTACGGTGTTTCAGCGGGGTTGAATCCTGGCGAAGTTGGCCTGTTGTTTACTGTCCAGGCTGTCACATCATTTTTCTCCAAGCCGATTATGGGTCGAATATCCGATCGAGTCGGCCGCCAGCCGCTCATTATCCTTGGCCTCGTCATTTGCGCCGGAACCTTTGTCTGTATCCCGCACGTGTCGATATTCCCTCTGCTACTGATATTGTCTGCTGGATTTGGTTTCGGTGAGGCGGTGGTGTCCTCGTCGTCCTCGGCGCTAGTCGCCGATAGTTCCGAGTTTAGGAGGCTCGGAGCCGGCATGGGTATGCAAGGGACCATCATGGACATCGGGCATGCAAGTGGGCCACTCTTAGCTGGCGTGCTTATCGGGAGTCTCAGTTATTCAGCGGCATTTGCGACGATTGCAGGGATTCAGCTGGTGGCGGCAGGCGTGTTCTGGGTGGCAATGAAGCGAATGTAGCGGCTGCTATCTCGAGTATGGCTGCGATATAATGGACGTGCGATGAAGGAAATTGCGACCGAGAATTTCGTGATCGGCGGGCTGGCTGGCTTAGGCGTTGTGGTGCTGATTGTGTTGTTCGTTTACGTGGTGAAACAGATCATCGTGAGGAAAGACTGATGTTCTCCGGCATCGTCGAGGAAATGGGCGGCATTACCGTCGTGAGAAAAACGCTTGCAGGTACCAGGCTCACGATTCTGGCGTCGACCGTGATGGACGATCTGAAGATTGGTGACAGTGTGAGTGTAAATGGAATTTGTCTCACGGTCGTCTCGAGAACCGAGCACGATTTTTCTGTGGAGGTCTCGCCTGAAACACTCTCGGTGACGACGCTCGGCGGCTTCGCCGTGGGCATGCCGGTCAACCTTGAAAGAGCCATGAAGCTCAACGAACGCATCGGGGGGCATCTGGTAGCCGGTCATGTGGATGGAGTGGGCGTCATTCGCAGCCGGCAACAGGACAGCAATGCCATTGTGTTCACCATCGGAGCGCCTCCGGAGATTCTGCGCTATTGTGTTGTAAAGGGTTCCATTACCGTCGATGGTATCAGCCTCACGATCAATGCGGTAGCCGAGCACGGATTCAGCGTCGCCATCATTCCACACACGGCGAAGGTGACAATACTTGGCCTCAAGCAAGTCAACGACACCGTCAATCTTGAATCGGATCTCATCGGTAAGTACGTCGAGCGTCTGCTCCAAGAGCGTGGCCAGCTTCACAAACCCACAATCAGCATTGATACAGACTACCTGCAGAAACGAGGGTTGATTTGAAGAAGTATTGGGGAGGGATGGGGCGATCGCAGGCTTCCGATTGCGGCCTTGATCATTGTGGTTACCCAGGCTACCCTCATCCTATGGATTGGAAGAATCATATAACCATCGATCCTGAGAAGCGTGGCGGTAAGCCATGCATCCGTGGCCTCCGCATGACCGTCTATGATGTGTTGGAGTACCTTGTCTCCGGAATGAGTTAAGAGGACATTCTCAAAGATTTCCCCGACTCACACATGAGGACATCCACGCCTGTCTTGCGTTTGCGGCTGACCGGGACGGAAACTTGTGTCGATTCCCCCGTCACGAAGCCTCTGTTCAATCAGAATCTCTCCCATCGCCTCGTTCAAGCCATCCAGAAGGGATAGCGTCACTTCCGCATGTCTGCGAAGGGCAGCATTGAACCCATTCACGGGACGGGTGTTATGCTGATCCGCATAAGAACCCGTGACGAATGGTCCTGCGGTTGCACCTTGTGGAAACAACGACACAAATGGCGTATGGTGTGTGGACGTTCGTCGCGTGTTATGAAGGTTAACACTGCCGGACGCCACGCGTATGCGGATCGGGCATAAACATAATAAGATAAAGTTCCAACGTCTGTAAGGATTCGATCGTGAGCGACCCCCCAAAAGCTGACCAGGAGGTGGTGAAACGCGCCACGGAGTATATCTTCCACCTCAGCGAACGCTATCGTTCATACCATGACCACAAAGAATCAATGGCATATGCGGGCGCTGCGGTGTACGTCGCAGGGTTCGTTTCCGCGCTCGTTGCGAAGGATTGGCCGCCAAGTTGGGGTGGGGCGAACGTGGTGCTAGTGGCGATGACGGTCGCATGGCTCTTCATGCTCATCTATCTGAAATACCAGCTGCATAAACGCAGGTTGGCGGCCTTACGGGTCGCTGGCATAGATAAGTTGTTGGCGAAGTGGATTTTAGATCCACCTACAGTGGAAGACCTTTCGACCTGGGTGCCACAGCCAGACGGAGGAATATGTCCAAGCGTTAAAGTCATCGACTACGTGTGGCCGCTTCGAGATGCTGTCTCGGTTGTCGACCGGACCCAGGCCGTATACCCACGTGCTCTCGTCAATTGCTGGCTGATGCAAGCGACCAGGCACGGCACAGAGGCACTAAACCATGAAAGGCTGGTGATCTTGATCGGATGGTTGCTATACGGAGCGTTAGTTGTTCGGACTCTGTTTCCGAGCGCAGGCACCACGATTGGGTAGGTGGAGCATGAGAAACTTCCAGGACTGAAACGTAGCATCCGCGGATCATTGATTCACAGCAGGCCTAACCACACCTCAGCTCTCACACGAAACAAACCTTAGCCATCGGTGGGGCTGGAAGCTGTTACGGCTGATTCTGAGCGGACGATCGATAGGTATAGTAGAGGATGAGGCCGGCCAGGATTGAGACAACAATCCCAAACCCCATCTGGGCATCAAAACTCACCGGACCAACATAAATCTTATAGAGCTGCAGCAGAACAATCGGCAGGCCAACTGCCAGAGCGAGCGCCATCATGTGACGCCGCTGGTAGATCGGTTCGCCTGGTTTTCGCCCGCCCCTTCCCACTCCGGTCACTCCTCAATGGTCGAAATATCTCCAGGGTCTTGGCCCAGTTCTTTCGCTTTGAGGACACGGCGCATGATTTTTCCGGATCGAGTCTTGGGCAGTGACGAGACGATATCAATTTCAGATGGCACCCCGATTTTCCCCAGCTCTTTCAAGACTTGATCCTTGATCGACTTGACCAGCTCCGGACTTTCCTGTTCTCCCTGTTTCAAGATGATGAAAGCTTTGATGGATTCACCAACCGTCTTATGCGGTTTGCCGATCACGGCTGCCTCCGCGACGGCAGGGTGACTGACCAAGGCACTCTCCACCTCAGCGGTGCCAAGCCGATTCCCTGCGACCTTGATCACATCATCGGCGCGACCCATGAACCAGAGATAGCCGTCTGTGTCTTTGTGACAGACATCGCCGGCGGTATAACAGTTGGGAATCGTATTCCAATAGGTTTTGTACCGCTCTGGATCTTTGTAGATCGTGCGCATCATGGAGGGCCAAGGTTTTTTAATGACAGCAAAGCCGCCGGCGTTTGCGGGGAGACTGTTCCCCTCGCGATCGACGACATCGGCTTCAATGCCAAGAAAGGGACGGGTGGCCGAGCCTGGTTTCAGCGGCACGGTGGGAAGTGGAGTAATCAGAATCGATCCCGTTTCTGTCTGCCACCAGGTGTCCATGATCGGTTTGTCTCCACCCGTCACGCGGTGATACCATTCCCAGGCTTCCGGGTTGATCGGTTCTCCGACCGTCCCGAGAATACGAAGCGTCGAGAGATCGTATTTCTTCGGCCAGTCTTCGCCGTAGCGCATGAGCAACCGGATCGCGGTCGGGGTCGTATAGAAAATCGAGACTCCATACCGTTCGATGAGATCCCACCAGCGTCCAGGATTCGGATAATCCGGTTTCCCTTCTGCGGTCAGAATTGTTGCACCATTGAGGAGCGGACCATAGACGATGTAGCTGTGGCCTGTGACCCAGCCTGGATCAGCGACGCAGAAGTACACGTCATCATCTTTCAGATCGAACACATACTTGGTCGTGGTATAGGTGCCGACCATGTACCCTCCATGGACATGGACGACCCCCTTGGGTTTCCCGGTTGTCCCGGACGTATAGAGGATATACAGCGGGGCTTCAGCATCCAACTGTGCTGCTTCACAAAATGATCGCTCAGGCTCAATCCACTCCTTCCAGTCAATTTCCTTTGGGGCGGAAAGGGGCGGACCTTGGACCTCGCGGCGTACGACCACGACATGGCCGATCGTCGGGCAGGTTTTGATGGCCTCGTCCACGACCGGTTTCAAGGGGATGGTCTTGCCGCGATCGAACCCGACATCAGCGGTGATCACCACCTTGGCCTCTGCATCATTGATACGGCTGGCGAGGGCAGGGGCGCTGAACCCTGAATAGACGACGCTGTGGATCACGCCGATCCTGGCGCAGGCCAGCATGGCGATGACTTGTTCGGGGATCTTCGGCAAATAGATGGTGACACGATCGCCTTGCTGGAGGCCAAGCTTTTTGAGGGCGTTGGCGCAGCGATTCACCTGTCGGTACAGTTCGGCATAGGTGAAAATGCGTTCCTGATCGTTCTCGCCCACCCAAATCAGGGCCACTTTGTTCTTGCGCCAGGTTTTGATGTGGCGGTCCAGGCAGTTGTAGGCGATATTGCATCGTGCGCCGACAAACCATTTCGCCCATGGATAGTTCCACTCCAGGACCTTCCCCCAAGGAGAAAACCACTCCAGCTCCTTGGCTTCACGGTTCCAAAACGCTTCAGGGTCAGCGATGGATTTCTGGTACTCGGTCTCATAGTCCTTGATATAGGCGTCGGCTATTGTCTTCGCCGTCGGGTGATAGGTCCGACTTTCCTTTAAGAGGGTCTCGATCTTTTCACTCATAGTGGGAGGGTCTCCTTCTCCAGGACGGTCCATCGTGTAGTCGGCAATTATGGAGAAAGGTGAAGAGCGCTGCAACTATCCATTTCATCCAGGACGCTGTGGCGATGCTACACGCGCCCATTCGGTTTCTTGACACTGGTCGAGGCGGCAGATAGGCTGACCGGAACAACTATGCCGAGTATGCCATGAAAAATCCATGGATCATTGTGCTGGTGCCGCTTCTCGTGGTTGCGCAGTGGTTTGGTGCGTTCTCACCTCATTCTGTTTCAACCGTACAGGCTCAATTGGGGAAGCCCGAAGGGCTCTATTACAAATCTTGGGCGATCATAATTGGGATTGAGAATTATGTGTTAGCGCCGCCGATCCCCGGAGCGATCAATGACGCGAAGAAAGTCGCTGATGCATTTCGGCAATTAGGGTTCGAAGAAATTGTAGAGGTCTATGATAAGGACGCAAGCGCTCGACGGCTGCATCAGCTCCTAAACGACATGTTGCCGAGAAAAGTCGGGCGCATGGATCGACTCGTGATTTTCTATGTGGGCCATACCGGCTCGATGCAAGACTCTGATGGGCAGGATCGAGGGTATCTTGTGCCGATCGACGCACCAATCAATAACGTTGCCAAGTCAGTCACAGTGGAACAACTCAAAGAGTTTACGAGGCGGTCCGCCTCGAAGCACACACTGTTGATTCTGGACGCTCCGATCTATGGATGGGAAATCACCATACCGCAGGAGCGCACGCTGGAAGGGCGGCTCAGTCCGGAATCGGAGACCGAGCGCCGCGCGGTGCAAGTGATTAGTGCGGCCGGGAAGGGGGAAGTTTCGGCGCGCCCCTATAACAGTAGTCGCTTTGTTCAGACCCTGGTGAAAGGACTGTCAGGAGCGGCGGATCTCGACAAGAATGGCTGGCTCATGGCATCCGAATTAGGCACCTATCTCGTGCAGCAAGTCGGAGCGGTGTCCAACGGCATGCAACTACCGACGAGCCTACGCATTGATGGCGATGGAGACACCGTGTTAGTCGAAGGACGTAAGGCCGCCGTTCTCCTGGGTGCCGAGCCCCAGACTCCGGCTGAACGACAGCAGGAAGCGAAGGCTCAATACGAACGTGCCTTTGCGCTGCTCCAGGAGGGCAAGGCGACTGAAGAGGCGGTCGAGCGATTGGATCGCGCGATTGCGTACGATCCCACCTATGGGGACGCCTATGTGCTCAAGAGTTATGTTCGATTGGAAGTGCTCCCAGACCTTGATGAAGCCTTGAATGCCGGTCTCCTCGCTGTGGAGTACGCGCCGGGGAATCCAGATTCTTATTTTACGCTTGGCTTGATCTACGAAAAGCGTGGCAAGTTTGCGGATGCTGAGGTGGCGTTCCGGCAAGCGTTGCGTGTGAACCACACCTATCAGGATGTGTATTTCGCCTTGGGGACGTTATATGCGGATCACCTCAACGATCAGCAGAAGTCGATCGAGGCATTTCGCCGGTATGTGGAATTGGGTGGCACCCATGCTCGGGCTCGCGCCAGTGTCGATCAAGCGGATCGAGCTTCCGTCCCCTAGTCTGATTCGCCACCTTTCAGATATCCAAGCCCGATCTTCACTGCGCGACGTGTGATTTCCGCCCAGCGTGTTTGTGGATAGGCTGACAGGATGGCGGCAGTGGTCGGGTCCCGGATATCAAGATTTCTGATGCGAAGAATGCCGTCGTCAATCTGAACGTCTGCCACAACTCCTCCCTCTTATCAACCGCAATGAAGCTCGAAGCGAGCCTTGCGTTGACTGATCAAAAACCCCATGTTAGCATGATCCAACATTTTTTACCGGTATTCTATGCGTACGGAAAAGTATTTAAACAGAAGGAGGATGGTCATGCTCAGGTCACAACTGATTCCCGCAAAGCTGGTCGGCCTCAGCCTTACGGTCCTGCTGATGGGGACACTTGTGGCTTGTGGCGGTCCCCCGAAATGGGTCCAGCATGGATCCGGCGCATTTAATGAAAAAGACAGCAAAGCCTTTTATGGAGTGGGGGCGGTATCCGGAGTGCGTAATGCCCCGCTTGCATGGGACACGGCTGAGAATCGCGGTAGGGCAGAAATTGCCAAGACATTCGAAACCTATACCGGCTATTTGATGAGGGATTACGCAGCCTCAACAACAGCCGGCGATTTTTCTCGGAATACCGAAGAGCAGAATGTCGAGAGGGCGATTAAGACCATCACGACCACCACGTTGAGTGGAGTTCGGAAAATGGACCAGTATCTAGATCCAAAAACCAACACATATTATGTCTTGACCAAGTTGAGTTTGGAGGATATGAAGAACAACCTGGAGCAGGCCAAGGAGCTCAACAGCCAAGTTCGGGATTTCGTGCGAAAAAACGCTGATCGTTTGTTTGAGAGGCTGGAGAAAGAAGAAGAAAAGCGGGGCATCCAGTGATCTTTTTGAGACAGACTTTCACTCCTTTGCGGAGGTGGATTGTGATTCAGCAGCGCGGCTCTTCTTTTCTCGTCATGATGAGTGCTGTCTTTGCATTATCTGGATGTGGGCACGAAACAAAGGTGACTCGGGTCGACACAGGGGTCATTACTGATTTGAGCGGGAGGTGGAACGATACGGATTCCAAGATGGTGGCGGAAGCCATGGTCAAAGATGCCTTGCAGTACCCCTGGCTCGGGAATTTTGAAAAGGCGAAGCAGCGCCAACCTGTCGTCGTTGTCGGAACCATGCTGAATAGTAGTCACGAACACATCAGCGTACAGACCTTTATCACGGATTTGGAACGAGAACTCACCAATTCCCAGAAAGTCACGTTTGTGGCCGGGAAAGGTGAGCGCGACGAGGTTCGAACCGAACGAAAAGAGCAAGCAATCTATGCGAGTGAAGAGACTCAGAAGGCCCCCGGAAAAGAGACTGGGGCGGATTTTATGATGAAGGGCACGATTGCCACCATTCTCGATGAAGCTGATGGGACCAAAGCGGTTTTCTACCAGGTTGATCTTCAGATGATTGATTTGGAGAGTAATGCCAAGGTCTGGTATGGGCAGAAGAAGATCAAGAAGGTGGTCGAAAAGAAACGCACCGTCTTTTAGCATCCGCGGACACTGTTGAGACCATTCCTCCCACGGTTTGCCCCCGAGGGTTCTGTGCAGTGGGGCGTTGCCACTCCAATCTCCTTGGCCCTGTTTATTTTTATCTTCCTTCTTTTGACTGGGTGCGGTCCCTCGGTCAATCACTACCTGTTAATCGAACAAAGCTTGCATGCCGGTGACCCTCACCGGGCTGCAGCTATTGTTGAGCAAACCGAGAAAGAGTATGGATCGAAGAGTCGACTTCTGTATGCCATGGATCGAGGTATGGTATTGCAGTTGGCGGGCCAGTACGAGCAAAGCAATGCGTCGCTCGATCGGGCCGAAGAGGAAGTTGAACGACTCTACACCAGAAGCATCCGCTCTGAAACGGCCGCGTTTCTGACCAATGACAACGCCTTACCGTATGAGGGGGATGCCTATGAGCATGTGATGGTCAATGTGGTCAAGGCCCTGAACTATGCAGCACAGGGGCAATTGCAAGAAGCGCTGGTCGAGGTGCGTCGCGTCGACCATCGTCTGAATGTGTTGGGTGATCGGATCAAAGAGGCAGGCAAGTATCGAAATGACGGATTTGCCCGATACTTGAGCGGCATCGTGTACGAGGCTGCCGGAGATCTCAACAATGCGTTCATCGCCTATCGGAATGCCTATGAGGCCTATGGTGCCATGAGCGGGTGGTCGAAGATGTCTTCCCCTCCGTCGTTGCGCGGAGACCTCCTGCGCACGTCTGAGGCGCTGGGCTTGAAGACGGAATTCGAGGCCTACCGACAGGCATTTCCGGATGTGGTCTGGGACCCTGTTTCCTCCGCCCAGCAATCAGCGCAAGTCGTGATGATCAGCTATAATGGGCGGGCCCCCAGAAAAGAGGACCTGTTGCTCGATTTGCCGATCAGTCTTGATGCCGTACAGTTAGTTTTGCTAAATAGAGGAGTTTTTCATCAACCCTATCAGAGGAATCGCGTCACAGACGGTGTACTCTACGGACTCAATGGGCGGGTAGTTCGGGTGGCGATTCCACAATTAGTTCGACAAAAAACGCAGGTTCCGTTTGAACAGATGACATTGACTGATTCACTTGGCCGCTCCGTGACCGTACGATCGGAGCTGGCCCAAAACCTAACCGCTCTGGCGGACAAGAGCCTTTCAGAGCGTCTGCCGGCGATGACTGTGAAGGCACTGGCTCGAGCCGCGACTAAATTCGCGATGGCAGAGGGAATCACCCGAGGCGCGCAACATGCTGCGGGTAGAGATGCCGCTCCCTGGGTCGGACTTCTTGTGGAGCTGCTCACCAAGGGGATCGCAGTGGCCTCGGAAGAAGCTGACAAGCGAAGCTGGCAGACTTTGCCTGATGAAATTCATGTGGCGAGAGCGTGGGTCTCTCCCGGTCAGTATCGCCTGTCCATTCAACCGTCGGGGCACAGATTGATGGGGAAGGATGGACATGCCATATCGCTGGCTGCCGGTCAGACCATGTTCATCATTCAGCGTGTGCTGCAATGATCGATCTACGTAGATTGATGTTTGGTCAAGGGATGGTGATCTGCCTCTGTTTGTGTAGTGTTGCGTTCGTCACGAGCGGATGTGCCTGGGTGCTTGGAAAGGGGAAACCCACGTGGGTCGATGGTCGAACTTCGGAATATCCTCCTGCGCAATATCTGACAGGGGTCGGACGGGCTGAGAATCGGAGGAGCGCCGAGGATCAGGCCTATGCGGCGGTGGCGCGCATCTTCAAAGCGGAGGTAGCCGCACAGGCGAGAGACCAGGAGTCTTATGAGGTTGTTGAGAATGATGATATCGCGAACACCAAACGGCGGTTGACGATCGACAGTGTGACGCATGTATCGACCGAGAAGGTGCTTGAAAATGTCAGCATCATAGACAACTGGTATGACTCGGACCGCGAGTTGCACTTCGCGCTGGCTGTGATGAATCGGTCGCAGGCTGAAGCGTCGTTGATGGACAAGGTCTTGGCGTTGGATCAGGCCATCACGGCGGAGATCACGGAGGCCCGGCAAGCGACCAACAAGCTTGCCAAGGTTCGTGCCCTCCGAAAGGCCGGTCGAAACATGATTCTGCGAGAGGCCTATAACACGGATTTGCGTGTGATTCGTCCCAGCGGGCAAGGGACTCCCTCTGCCTATCGGGCGAATGAGCTGTTCCGCGAGTTGGAGCAGTTTCTTGCCACCAATCTGGTGATTGCTGTACAAGTGTCGGGCGATCAAGCTGAGCTGGCGCAGCGTTCGCTCATCGAAGGGCTCCTTCGAGAGGGGCTCTATGTGGCGACGAAAGCAGGTGGAGGTGACGCCGACTCTCCGGAATTACTCGTCAGCGGCACCGTGCGACTCCTTCCCATCGAAGTGGGCGACCCACAGTTCACGTATGTTCGATGGTGCGGCGATTTCAAAGTTGTGGATTTTACCACGCGACAAGTGGCCGGGACGGTTGCCCGTGGTGGCAGGGAAGGACACCTGACGAAGCGTGAAGCGTCTGCCAAGGCGCTTCGTGTGATGCAGCACATCGTGTCGTCCGATGTGGCGAAAACCATCGCCGCACACATTTTCGACGACGATGCGCTTCCGGTCCAGGCCGAAATGCCGGCCGGTTGCCCACGAGAGGAATCAATGGTGAGTCCGTGAGTAAACGTTCAAGTAGAGGGAGGCAACGATCGTGAAGAAATCAGATGAACTGTCCGTCAGTCGTGCTCCACGCAGTCGGGGGAGAGGGTTGACCAAGTCGGGGCAAAAAGTTTCAAGCCGACTGGCGAAACGGCGCTTGAATGACCGTCTGAAGGAAGACACTGTCTCGTTCAACCACGGCAACCTGGCCGACACCTTTCGTAAAGAAGGGTATGAAGAGGTTCCACTCGATGAATTGCAAGACCGGCTCTCCAAGCTCCAAGGGCCGTTGGCCGAAATCATTCTGAAGGGGAGGGTATAAGGAGATGCCGTATTATTATTTTGATTCAACCGCGCTGGTGAAGCGGTACAGCATGGAGCGAGGCACGCGGATCGTGAATAAGCTGATGGTGAAACGTGGAAAAGTCGCGATCGTTCCGACGTGGTCCGTCACGGATTTCTACGCGATCCTGTGTGCACGTGCGCAAGAGGGGCAAATCACGCGGGACGATTGTTACTCGGTCCTGCATAAATTCGAGATTGAGTCCAAACAGGGGCTCTATCAGTTTATCACTCCGAGGGTGGAGACCTATCTCGCGACCAAGGAATTGGTCTTAGAGTATCCGTTCCTCCGGTCGCCTCAAGTGATGCATCTCGCCTTAGCGTTGGAGCTGAAACCGTTGCGACTGACCGTCGTCAGCGCGGACACGCAACTCTTAGCCGCGTCAAAAACCGCGGGACTCCATATCATCAATCCGGCAGAGGACTAGCCGTATCGACGGTGTTGGACTGTCCTATGCTCAGCTGGTTCTGATATCGACTGGTCGCCCAGAAGTCGCCTCTTCTGAGGCGTGCTGAAGAAGGTTGAGAACAGCCCGGTTCCATCCGGCAGGGCCGATGTCTGGGGCACGAATGAGGTTTGGGAGATTGATATCCGAATCATACGATCCGTCAGGCTTTTGCACCAATACCGGATGATCAACCGCGAGTAACAGAGGAAGGTCGTTCAGGCTATCACCGATGCCGATGGTTTCGAGATCCGGCAGGCCGGATTCTCGTCCTTGTCGTTTGTAGCAGCGGAGAAGAATGTCAGCAGCCCGCCCTTTGTCGTTGTTCCCGGTCAAGTGAAAGAACCGTCCGCCTCTCGTCCAGTTCAACCCGCGGGTGACAATCTGACGACAGATTTCCTCGATCAGCTTCGGAGGTCCGTTGACCAAGAATGGCTCATCAAACTCCCGAAGCATGGCCCGTAGGGCATCTTCACGCGAAAGCCCCGTCGTCGCTATGATCTCATCGACGGAAAGGTCGCCGAACCCTCGGAGTGGGGTTCCCACTGCATCTTCAATCTGCCTCAATACGTCGCGGAGGAGGGCATAGGGTGTGCCTAACTCGATGACATGATACGAGGAACGGCGACGGGATCGTTCCGGCGTGAAGTCAAAGGTCTCAAACGGGACATACACCGCTGCTCCGTTCTCGACAATAAAGGGGGCTTGGTGATCCAGTTGTTCTCGAAGTGGTTCGATCTCGGCGCGAGTCTTTCCCGAGACCAAAATGACAGGAATGTCCTTCGAGCGAAGCAGGTCGAGTGCCGGCTTTGCTTCGTGGAACGAGTACGTGTTGCTGTCCAAAAGCGAACCGTCCAGATCTGTGAATAAGAGGAACTGTGACATAGCCGTTAAAGATGCCGTAAATCTTCGTTGATCTGTGCCCGGGAATGTCCCCCCAGACGTCGTTCCAAGAAATCCTTTGCCAGCTCCTGTCCTCCTAACCCTACGGCAAGGGCAGCAGCCAGCACAAGGCCTCCCCAACTAATCCCGAAGCCAACGACGACGATATGCCGGGCAATTCCGAGTTGTTCGAGTGCCATGGCGATCGCCAATAACTGAATGCCCCATCGTGTTCCGACAGCGATCCACTGAGCCGGCGGTATACCTGCATTGACCGCGGCGATCAGAACGGCCTGAGAGACAAAATTCGAGATGAGGTAGCCGGCGATTCCGATGACGGCGGCCGTGACCACATGCGGAAGATAGGACAACAGCGAGCGGGCAGCTTCATTGATCGGCGTCACGTTGAGCGCGCCGAGCGAAGCGGTGACGGCGAACATCACGATGAGCCAATACGTGATACGGCCGATGATGTAGGACGGATCCGCTTTCATGCTCCCTTTCAGGAACACCGCCGGGAGACCGATGCGTCCCCAGATGCGATCCACACCCATGATGCGAAGCAGCCGTTCCATGAGATGGCCGATCCCCCACGCGACACCAAGGCCAGCAAACAAGAGCATGATCATGGACAGGAGATGAGGCAAACTCGCGAGGGCGTATTCTCCGAGAGCAGCCACAGGTTCGAGTAATGTCTGTTCCCAGCTTGACGTCATGGCTCTCTCGTGATTTGGAGGTTGTTCATGAAACGAGCTGCGGTGTGTCGGCAGTGGGATTCCATGCATGGTCTTGTTCAACGGCATCCATAAGCCGCTGGAACATATCCGGTACGGCATGGGTCACACGGCTCCAGTTCGAGATCATGGGGACACCCAGCGGATCTTCGAGAAAGCTGTCTGTTGCCAACGTCATTCCACGAAGGAAGACCTCGACGGCCTGGCGTTCTTCATGGCGGTCAAAGCGGAGGCTGTTGATCGCGGCATCATTTTCGTAGCGACTGATGGCTTCTTGGGCGGCTTGAAGGTAAGTGGCTCGCAACGTCTTGAGTGTGCTTTCGGAAAGCACCAATCCTTCACTGGCCAGGTTGCGAAAAAGGGATTTGGTGATGTCGACGCACATTTTTAACAGGCCGGCATCCGGATTATGTGTCGACAGTGTTTGGTGTTTGTGTTCGTAGGCATCCGCGATGTCCACCTGGCAGATGCGCCGGAGCGCACAATTGCGGTACACCTCGGCCAGTACGCCGATCTCCAACCCCCAATCGCCGGGAATTCGGTTGATCCACGCCAGGTCCCGCACCATGGCGAATTCACCGGCAAGCGGGTATCGGAAACTGTCCAGAAACGACAGGAGGGCATGGGGGCCGACCAACAGTTGCAGGCTGCGGACTAACGGCGTGATAAAGAGGCGCGTCACCCGGCCATGCATGCGGTCCGTCACCCGACTGTAAAACCCCTTGCAAAATTCGTAGGCGAGGTTCGGATTCGCGACGGGATAGCAGAGGCGCGCCAGGTATTGGCGGTCGTAGCTCACAATGTCGCAGTCATGCAGGGCGATGACCTGACTTTGTCCTCTCGCCAGTACGTACCCATAGGCCGTCCAACATCCGCGTCCCTTGCCCTGGAGTCCGATATCGAGTTCGTTCGAGACCAGCGTGTTCAGGAGCGCCTGGATCCTCGAACCGTCGTTCCAGATGACGCGGACTCGTTGGGGCAGCTGGGAAAAGAATTGCTTAGCGAGCCGGAACTCCAGCGCGGAAGCCTGATCCAGAGAGATGACGATTTCATTGATATAGCGAACCTTACTCAGTGTCTCAACGATGCCCTTCAGGGCCGGCCGCTCCAGTTCCGAATAGAGTGAGGGAAGAACCAAAGCGATCGGAGTTGTCTTGGCGTACCGTTCAAGCTCCTCTTCCAGTTGTGCGATGTTGGATTGACCGAGACGGTGGAGGACGGTGACCACACCATTTTGATAAAAGTCGGACACGATGTCCTTTCCGCAGCCTTAGAGATAGTGCCGAAAGACGATTGCGCCCAAAGCCAAGGTGAGCGCGGAGTTGTACCACCCGGCCCATTCTAATACAAGCTGGGAGAAAGTGCAGGGGGTATGCCATCACTGATCGTAATGAAAGCCTGTGAATTCCGTCGGTTCGCTCGGAAGTGTCCGAGGATTTTTGAAGGAGTCCTGATGGAGTGTAGGGAAAAGCAGGCAGGGGTGGAGGATTTTCCCTATGGCTTGTCCGTCGAAAGTTTCTTCCCGAGACGACGTGCCAATCGCACCATGCCAGGGGAACGGTCGTTTGGGCTCAACAGGACGTTGAGAAGGTGAAGCTGGCTTCCGTCGCCAAAAGCGGCAGCTAAACCCTGTTCAAATTCCCTCTGCGTGCTCACCCGAGAACCTTTCCCGCCGCCGATCAACTCGCATACACGTTCATATTGCCATTCATGCACATCGTTGAAAGGGCCTTCCAAAATCTCTCGCTCTGTCGAATAACCTCGGTTATTGAGTAAGATGACAATCGGGGCTTGACCATAGCGCACGGAGCTGGCTAACTCGGTTCCGGTCATCTGAAACGCTCCGTCTCCTACCAAGACAATGGGCCGTAAACTAGGGTCGGCGAACGACGCCCCTAAGGCAGCCGGCACGGCGAAGCCCATCGAGGTGTAGTAGGCTGGCGACAGAAACTCAAACCGATGGCGCACGTGCAGATCGGCCGCCGCGAAGAGTGATTCGCCCACGTCGGCTATCACGACGGTCTTTTCGGTGAGGACCGTATCCAGATGACGGAACAGTCCCTCCAGTGTGATGGGTGCATCCAAGTTCTGAATCGACGAGGTTGCGGCGGCCCGTGTCGGAAGCGAGCGCGGCGCATGAGAAAACGAGGGAAGCGGAGATCGCACCAGGCCCTGGACAAAATCCTGGAACTTGATCGATTCATACCGGTGGTGTTTGATGGCGACACGGTCAGCCGTGGCATGGATAGTTCGTCCTTCCGACAGCAAAGGCGATCGTGCATCCAGGTCTTCCACATCGGACAAAATGGATCCCAAGATCAACAGACAGTCGGAGTCGTTGATGAACTGCTGGACTTCTTCTCGGCCGATGAGTCCACCGTACACGCCCACATAGAGCGGATGGTCTTCCCGAATGATCGATTTGCCGAGCAAGGTCGAGGCGATGGGAATATTGAGGCGCTCGACCAAGCGCGCCAAGTCGTCCTGTAGTCCGAAACGTCCCACTTCGGCGCCGACGAGCATAGCCGGTCGTTTTGCCGACGCCAGCATGATCCGTACTTCGCTGAGTGCTTCTTCTAACGCGGCTGGATCGCTCGGTGTATCCTCCAGACAGATCGGCTTCATGCCTCCGGTGAGGGGGCAGTGCACCATGTCTCGAGGGATCTCAAGATAGATAGGACGGCGGTAGCGAAGCAGGGCAGCAAAGGCCCGATCCATCTCACGTTCAGCAGTCAGGGGATCGTCCAGCGTCACTGCAGCCACAGTCATTCGTTCGAAGACCTCTCGTTGAGTAGCAAAATCTCGAACCATGTGGTGCAGATAGGGGGTGCGAGTTCGTTCAGACAGGCCGGGTGAACCGGTTAGGAGGACGACCGGCGACCGTTCGGCATAGGCGCAGGCAATGGCGTTGACGGTATTGAGCCCGCCGACGCAGTAGGTGACACAGACGGCCCCGATGCCGTTGATCCTGGCATAGGCGTCTGCCGCAAATCCGGCGCAATCCTCTCGCGTCGTTCCCACATGTTTGATCGGCGAGGCTTCGATCAGTTGATAGAGGGAGAGGACATAGTCGCCCGGAATGCCGAAGATATGGCGAACGCCGAGGCGATGCAGGCGATCCAACACAG
>CAZAKX010000052.1:0-19046 GCA_964485915.1 uncultured Nitrospira sp.
CTACGGCTGTCTAAGCAATAGTAGTCTGCAAGGCAGATCGGGACATTCGCCCACCTGGTGCAGATCAGAACTTTTTCAGGCTCTACGTAATAATCAAGAGGGACGATCAGATACGGAAGGAGATCGAATCATGTGTACTATCTAGCGAAGACTGAGGACATCCATCATGTCGTATAAACCGGAAGGCTGACGGACGATCCACTGTGCAGCACGAAGGGCACCTCGTGCAAAGGTATCACGACTACTTGCACGGTGGGTAACTTCAATTCGCTCTCCCATACCACCAAACAAGATGGTGTGGTCACCGACGATATCGCCAGCACGAATGGTTTGGACCCCAATCTCTCCCTTGCCCCGTTCCCCGATCATCCCCTTACGGGCGAAGACCCCGACCTGGTTTAAATCCCGGTTGACAGAGCAGGCAAGAACTTCGGCAATCTTGAGGGCTGTTCCACTCGGTGCGTCCTTTTTCAACCGGTGGTGAGCTTCGATCACCTCAATGTCGTAATCCTCGCCCAGTGTGCGAGCCATTTCTCCAATGACCTTACAGATCAGATTGATCCCTACGCTCATGTTCGGAGAAAACACGCATGGAATCTGCTGGGCCAATGATTTAAGCTCTTCCAGCTGAGCGGCAGAGAATCCGGTTGTTCCGATCACGATAGCGCGTCGATGGCGAACAACCGTTCGCATATGGTCGAGTGTCGCCTCTGGTGCGGAAAAATCAATAAGAACCTCCCCTTGATCCAGCAACAATGAGAGATTGTCCGTGATGGAAACGCCGGCGTGTCCTGATCCGGCTGTTTCGCCGGCATCCTCACCCAACGACGGATGGCCTTTCCCTTCTAAAGCTCCAGCCAGCATCAATACAGTAGAGTCCTTGATCAGTGATACCAGACGGCATCCCATTCGTCCGGCCGCTCCCGCTACAATGGTCTTGATCATCGTGTCTTACACCTCGATCTCTTTAGATTAACGCCGCTTCCTTCAAGACACGAATCAATTTTTCGCGTGTGTCCTGCGCCATTGGGCAGAGCGGTAAGCGCAATTCTGGATCAATCTTGCCCATGAGCCCCAAGGCCTCCTTAACGGGGATAGGGTTGGTCTCATAGAACAGCGCTGCAAAGAGGGGAGAAAGTTTGAAATGAAGGCGTCGGGCCGCCTCAATCTTCCCCTCGGTAAAGGCCGTTACAAGACTCGCCATTTCCACAGGCATGATGTTCGCCGTGACAGTAATGACGCCCTTTGCTCCCACCGCCATCATCGGAAGTGTAAGAGAGTCGTCACCCGCCAGTACGGTAAGACGGTCGCCACACAGCTGCACAACATCCGAAGCTTGTTGGACGGATCCGCTTCCTTCCTTGACTCCAATGATCGTCTGAATCGCGGAAAGACGAGCAATCGTTGCCGGAAGCATATTGACTCCGGTGCGGCCAGGGATGTTGTAGAGCACTAGAGGTAAGTCAACTGCTTCTGCAACCGCTTTGTAATGACGATAGAGACCTTCTTGCGTGGGCTTGTTGTAGTAGGGAGTAATCAGCAAAGCTCCATCGACACCGGCCTGTTTTGCATGTCGAGTGAGCGCAATGGCTTCTTCTGTGCTGTTTGAGCCAGTTCCTGCAATGACCGGCACGCGCCGATGGACGACCTCGACCGTCAGCTCAATGACTCGATTGTGCTCGTCATGAGAAAGGGTGGCAGATTCGCCCGTTGTGCCGCAGGGGACGATGCCGTTAGTGCCATTGGCAATTTGCCATTCGATCAGTTCGGCGAGAGCACGCTCATCAATTTTTCCCTGTCGAAACGGGGTGACAATGGCAACCAGAGATCCGCTAAACATGCTCACTCCGTGGTGTTCAGAAACGATGGAATCAGCTCGCCCTTTATAAGATCCTCATACCGCTCTCGTTCACGAATAACGTGGAACTCTCCATCTCTCACAAGCACTTCTGGAACCCGGGGACGAGAGTTGTAATTCGAGGCCATGACGAAGCCGTAGGCTCCGGCGCTCATCACCGCGAGCAACTCGCCGGGCTTCACGAACGGTAGGGATCGATCTTTGGCCAGGAAATCTCCCGACTCGCAGACCGGGCCAACGATATCCACGGTCTGTTTTGCGCGTCGCCCCGCTTCCTCGTTCACAGGGCGGACCTCGTGGTAGGCGTCGTACAGACTTGGCCGAATGAGATCGTTCATGGCGGCGTCGACGATGACAAAACTCTTTGTTTCCCCCTCCTTAAGGTACATGGCTTTCGTCACAAGAATGCCGGCATTCCCGACGATGACACGTCCAGGTTCCATGACCAACGTGAGATTCAACCCCTGCACGAGCGGTAAAACGGCGTTGGATAGATCTTGTGGCAACGGCGGTTTTTCGTCTGAATAGGTGATGCCCAGCCCGCCTCCGATATTGAGATAACGGATGTTCAGGCCTCTTTCTTTTAAAGTCCCGATAAGTGACACAACCTTCTTCAAGGCTGCTGTAAAAGGCGCCACATCCGTAAGCTGAGACCCAATATGGGCATGGACGCCCACGACCTCAATATGACTCATTGAAGCGGCGAGGACGAAGTCTTCTACTGCTCGCTCTGCCGCAATTCCGAACTTGCTTTTCTTGAGACCGGTGGAAATGTATGGATGAGTTTTCGGATCGATATCAGGATTGATTCGAAGTGCGATGCGCGCTTTTCTGCCGACTTCAGCGGCGACCTGATTAATGGCATGAAGCTCAGCCGGGGATTCGACGTTAAACATGAGGATGTCGGCTTTCAGCGCATCACGAATTTCATCAGGAGCCTTACCGACTCCAGCGAATACGATCTTGGAGGCGGGCACACCGGCCTTCAAAGCTCGAAACAGCTCCCCCCCTGAGACGATATCCACTCCGCTTCCTTCTCTGGCCATCAGTCGCAGGATCGCGAGATTGGAGTTCGCTTTCATCGCGAACGCGATGACGTGAGGAATATGTTTGAAGGCGCTGTCGTAGGCATGGAAATGACGGACGAGCGTAGTGTGGCTATAGATGTAGCATGGGGTGCCGAGTTCTTTTGCGATCCGGCTGACTGGTACTTGTTCGCAGTACAACTCTCCGTGGCGATATTCAAAACTATGCATCGCGCCGATCCTTATAAAAATGTAGGTTCATCAAGCACAATACCTTCATCGTGTTCCAACCGGATGAGACGGAGGAAGATTAATGTCGTGATCCTCTAGGGAAGGGTCGGCCACCACTGATCCTGTCCCTTCACGGTCTGTTTCAAGCGCATGCTGTCGCTTTTGTTTCTCGACCGTCACTGCGACACCCACGTATTCCGGGGCGACCGGGGACCCTACCACGCCGCAAGAGATCAGAAGCCCTGCCGATACAATAATCAAGAGAATGCTCATGACAAGAATTTCTCTAGCTCCTTGATGCGCTGCTCAACTCGCACTTTGGCCGTTCCGCCGATTTGTCCTTTATGATCGATCGCCGCTGCAGTGGTCAGACGAGTGAATACGCCCTTTTCTATCCGCTCACAATATCCCCGCATCTCCTCCAATGACAAGTCGGTTATCTCACGATCCTGATCCAGGGCGGCGCGAACGATCCGACCGGTAATCCCATGCGCTTCGCGAAAAGGCACCCCCCTCAGGACTAAATAGTCGGCGAGTTCCGTCGCAAGCAGGCCGCCTCCCTGCAAGGCTTGTTGGAGTATTTCTCGGTTGACCTCCAGGCGGCGCATCAACTCGGTCATCACTCGGACGGAAGATTGCACCGTGTCGAGAGCATCGAACAGCGCCGGCTTATCCTCTTGGAGGTCTCGATTATAACTTAACGGCAAGGCTTTCAGCGTCGTCAGCAAACTGACTAAGTGGCCGTAGACCCGTCCTGTTTTTCCTCGAACCAGTTCTGGAATATCCGGGTTCTTCTTCTGGGGCATCATGCTACTTCCGGTGCAGAAGGCATCAGGGAGAGCGATAAACTGAAATTCCTGCGAGGCCCACAAGATCAACTCTTCACTCAGCCGTGAGAGATGCATCATCACGATGGAAAGAGCGGAGGCGGATTCGATCATGAAGTCTCGATCGGAGACCGCGTCCATGCTGTTTGCAGTGATGGCGGGAAACCCTAACAGTTCAGCGGTATATCGACGATTCACCGGGTAATTCGTGCCGGCCAAGGCTCCGGAACCCAGCGGCATGACATTAAGCCGACCCCTCGCGTCACGTAGCCGCCCCTTGTCCCGTTCAAACATTTCCACGTACGCCAATAGGTGATGCGCGAACAGGACCGGCTGGGCTCGTTGCAGATGTGTATACCCGGGCATGATGATTTCACGGTTCGCATCGGCCTTCATCACCAGCACGCGTTGCAATCCGATCAGTTGCTCATGCAGCTGATCCAGCTGCCTGCGCAAGTACAGCCGAATATCCAGTGCGACCTGATCGTTTCGGCTTCGTCCCGTGTGCAGCTTGCCCCCTAATGGGCCGATTGTTTCGGTCAATCGGCGTTCGATCGCCATATGAATGTCTTCATCTTGCGGCAAGAATTTAAACCGTCCACGATCCAGTTCTCGCTTCACCGATTCCAATCCGCGGACGATCGTTCGCGTCTCCGAAAGTGTCAGCACCCGTGCTTTCTGCAGCGTTTTACAATGGGCAATACTCCCGGCAATGTCATCGGCATAGAGTCTGAAGTCGACCGTCACCGATCTGGTAAAGGCTTCCACCAGCTGATTGGTCTTTTCTCGGAACCGACCGTCCCAAGCTTTGCCACTGCCGATCGTCGCGTTCGGACGGCTACTCTTTTTAGCCATCAGGACGAAGCCTTCTTTCTTTGGGCACGGATTTTGAGCCGCAACGCATTCAAGCGGATGAAACCTTCCGCGTCTTTTTGATTGTAAACATCATCCTCTTCAAACGTGGCGACGTCGAGTCGATAGAGTGACTGTTTCGATTTCCGTCCTGCCAGAGTGCAGCTTCCTTTGTAGAGCTTTACACGCGCCGTACCGCTCACGTCTTTCTGCGCGTCATCGATCGCTGCCTGTACCATTGCGCGCTCGGGGCTGAACCAATAGCCGTTATAGATCAGGTCGGCAAATCGAGGGATGAGGCTGTCTCGGAAGTGGAGGACTTCACGATCCATCGTCAAGGATTCAAGCCCGCGATGCGCAACGTGCAGAATCGTCCCTCCCGGTGTTTCGTACACCCCTCGCGATTTCATTCCGACGTAGCGGTTTTCGACCAGATCAACGCGTCCGATGCCGTGTGCACCGCCCAGTTTATTGAGATGCGCGAGGAGTGTCGCGGGGCTCATCTTCTTGCCGTTGACCGCGATGGGGTTGCCTCCTTGGTACTCGATCTCGACTTCTTGCGGCGTATTCGGTGCCTTCTCCGGCGAAACGGTCATTTGGAAGATTTCATCGGGCGGCGATTCCCAGGGATCTTCAAGAATGCCGCCTTCGTAGCTGATGTGAAACAGATTCGGGTCCGTGCTATAGGGCTTCGCTTTGGTCGCCGTCACGGGAATCCCGTGGCGGTCGGCATACTCAATGAGTTCACGCCGGGAGCGCATCGTCCATTCTCGCCAAGGCGCAATAATCTTCAAGCCTGGCGCAAGCGCCATGTAGGTGAGCTCGAAACGAACTTGATCATTGCCCTTTCCCGTCGCTCCATGTGAGACCGCCTCAGCCCCTTCCTTCAGGGCAATTTCAGCTTGCCGACGAGCGATCAACGGACGAGCGATGGAGGTCCCCAATAGGTAGCAGCCTTCATACATCGCGTTCCCACGGAGCATTGGAAAGACATAGTCTTTGACGAACGTCTCTCGGAGATCTTCGACATAAACTTTCTTGACGCCGAGCGCCTGAGCTTTGGCTTTGACGGCCTTGAGATCTTCTCCCTGTCCAAGGTCGGCGCAAAACGCGATGATCTCGGCCTGATAGGTTTCTTGCAACCACTTCAGGATGACGGAGGTATCCAGTCCGCCAGAATACGCAAGAACGATTTTCTTGATGGATTTTGGTCTCATGCGAGAATTCCTACCGTGCGTTTTTCTTCCGGGTGAGCAATTGGCTCAGAATGGCCTTTTGCATGTGCAGCCGATTTTCAGCTTGGTCAATGGTCACCGACTGCGGACCATCCAGCACGTCCGCAGTAATCTCCTCCCCACGGTGGGCCGGTAAGCAATGCATGACGATGGCATCCGGTTTGGCTCGTTGCAGTAATCGCTTGTTCAACTGGTAGGGCGTCAGGGTTCGCAGTCGCCTGGCCTGCTCTCGCTCACGCCCCATGCTAATCCAGACGTCGGTGTACACCACGTCCGCTTCTTTGACTGCCACCAGGGGATTCTCGACCACCTCGATAGCGGCCCCGGTAGCCTGACCCTCCATTCTGGCGCGATCAATCACCCGTTGATCGGGCTGATAGCCAGAAGGACATCCGATCACCACGCGCATACCCACCTTTGCCCCCACTTCGATAAGCGAATTGGCGACGTTGTTCCCATCCCCGATGTAGGCCAGGCTGATTCCCTTGAGTCGGCCTTTGATTTCCTGAATCGTCAGTAAATCCGACAAGGCCTGACAGGGATGGCTGTGGTCGGTCAACCCATTAATGACCGGCATGGTGGCCTCAGCGGCCCACTCTTCGACGATCGAATGATCATAAGTCCGTATGACGATCCCATCTAGGTAACGGGATAGGACTCGTGCGGTGTCTGAGACCGTCTCCCCGCGCGAAAGCTGGATGTCGCCCATGGGAAGCCCCAGCGCGTGGCCGCCCAATTGATTCATGCCTGCCTCAAACGATACGCGAGTCCTCGTCGATGGCTTTTGAAAGAGAAGCCCTAGGGTTTTACCAACCAGCAAACGATGTGGTATGCCCTGGCTTTGCTTGTTCTTGAGCGAGGCCGCCAATCGCAGTAAGTCCAGGATCTGTTTTTGCGGCATCGTGGCGACGTCTACCAGATCCTTCGCGTAGTGCGCGGGGCTGCCGTATCGGGCTGATCTAGTCATTACTAGTCACTAATGGTGTGAATCTTTTCCGGCCGTCATGCGTTGATTCAGCAGCGTACTGAGTAGGTCAAGGAGTTTATCGATCTCTTGTTGCGCAATGATCAAGGGCGGAACGAAGCGCAGCACTCGTTCGGTTGCGGCATTGATAAGCACCCCACGGGCCAGTGCATCCGCGACCACTGCTCTAGCGTCGGCCTCTAGTTCCATGCCTTGCAAGAGACCAAGGCCACGTACGTCTTTCACGATGCGGTAGCGATCCTTGCAGTCGGTCAGCCCCTTCGCCAAGTACTGGCCCATCGACTTTGCGTGATCCAAGACGCGGCCTTCGAGCAGCACCCGGCAGACAGCCAGCGCCGCGGCACAGGCCAGAGGGTTACCACCGAATGTCGATGCATGGGCTCCTGGTGTAAAGGCTCCGGCGACGGACTCAGTCGCCAAGCAAGCTCCGATTGGAACTCCCCCGGCCAGGCCCTTTGCAAGGGTCATGATGTCAGGTTTCACCCCGAGTTGTTCGTAGGCAAAGAAGGTACCGGTTCTCCCGATGCCGGTCTGGATTTCATCAAAAATCAGGAGGATGTCTTTCTGCGTACAGAGTTCCCGCAGGCTCTTCAGGTAATCGCGTGTTGCGACATGCACACCGCCTTCTGCCTGAATGGGCTCCAGCATAATGGCGGCGGTGTGCTCATTGACCATAGACTCAAGCGCGCTGAAATCATTGAACGGCGCATAGGCAAAACCAGGCATCAACGGCTCGAAGCCCTTCTGAACCTTGTCCTGGCCTGTCGCGGTGAGCATGCCCAATGTACGGCCATGGAACGAATTCTTCATCGTGATGACTTCGAACCGCTTCGCTCCATGTCGTTCATGCCCGTAGCGTCGTGCCAGTTTAATCGCCGCTTCGTTGGCTTCAGCGCCGCTGTTGCAGAAGAACACGCGGTCGGCAAACGAGTGGTCAACGAGGAGACGCGCCAGCTTTACCTGAGGTTCTGTGTAATACAGGTTCGACGTGTGGATCAGTTGCGCCGCCTGGCGTTGAATCGCCCGAACAAGGTCTGGATGACCGTGCCCTAAGACGTTGACGGCTATCCCTCCGACGAAATCGAGATACTCTCGCCCCTCCAGGTCGTAGACCTTGGCGCCCCGCCCTCGGACGATCGAGATCGGCTGCCGGCTGTACGTCTGCATGAGGTATTTGGCCGCATCGTCTTTCAGTTCTTCAGTCGGCATAATGACGGATCCTCTGAGAAAGACAGGAAAGCTAGCACAGGGTCTAGCCCAAGAGCAATAAGTGGAGTCTCGAGAGAGGTGGCCAGTGGAGAAGTCTTTTGATCTAAGCTTTATGAATGGGTAGGGAACATGGGGATAGACCAGATAGTCCACTTTCAAGTATGGTAAGGTGACGTGCCATGATGGCCTGTAGCCACTGTAGCCAACAAAATCCTGACGACGCCAAGTTCTGCTATCAGTGTGGCGCCAAGTTGGTTGAAGCCCCAGCCGCCGTCGAGGCGGCGACGGAAGCGCCCGCCGCTCGACCAATTCAAGGCGAGGAGGTGCTTTGGCGCCAATTCATCGGCCCTAACGCCGACCACTATGTGACCGTCTTCAAGAAATTCTCATCGAACGGTCAACCACGGTTCGCTCTCTCGTGGAACTGGCCGGCGTTTCTCTATATTTCGTTTCTGTGGTTTCTCTATCGCAAGATGTATCTGCACGCCTTCGTCTATGCCGTCGGTCCGATGGTGTCGACCTACCTCACAGGAGATTTTTCTGCCGGCATCGTCTGGAGCATCATGGCGGGGGCCACAGCCAACTATCTCTACTATTGGCATTGCCGCGAGCACATCACTGAAATCAAGAAGGCAGGAGTAGTGGATCAGGCTGGACAAGAAACGGCACTCAAAGAATCGGGTGGGGTACAACCGTATGTCATTTGGGTCGGGGTCTTTTTCTACATCATCTTTCTGGCTACGCTGACAAAGATGGTTCAAGAAGGTCCACCAGGTCTCGATCGGCCTGCCGGCGAAACAGGCCGAGGTCGCGGCACCAGCGTGACGTGAATCATCAAATCAGTATGTTTGTGTTCGGGTCATTCTGTCCGAGTGAGGAGAAGAGAAGATGGCACGGTTAGTCTTGCTTCGTCATGGTGAGTCACAGTGGAACTTGGAAAATCGTTTCACGGGGTGGGTTGATGTCCCACTCTCTCCGAAGGGCATTGAAGAAGCGAAACAAGCTGGTGAAAAGCTCCGTGGCTTTACGTTCGACCGAGCCTTCACATCGGTGCTCAGTCGGGCGAATGAGACGTTGCGAATCGTGTTGGAGACGATTGGGCAACCCACGATTCCCATTGAGAAGGATAAAGCCCTGAACGAACGGATGTACGGAGAACTTCAGGGGTTGAATAAGGCTGAAACCGCTAAAAAATACGGAGATGCCCAGGTGAAAATCTGGCGAAGAAGCTACGATGTGAAACCGCCCGGCGGGGAAAGTCTCAAAGACACAGCGGAGCGCACCTTGCCCTATTACGAGAAGATGATCAAGCCCTACATATTAAACGGAGAGACCATCATCATCGCCGCGCATGGCAACAGCCTACGGGCGTTGGTAATGAAATTGGACCAATTATCAAAGGAAGAGGTGTTGGAGCTGAATATTCCGACGGGTGCGCCGCTCCTCTATGAATTTGACGAGAGCGGCAAGGTCTTGGCGCATCGGTACCTATGAATGGCGAAGTTTATCTTCGCGTGGGGTAGTCCCTACAGAGCCTCGTCAAGTAACCTGCCATACTCCGAAGCCGGCGCATAGTCGATCAACAACACTAGGAGCTTTGGTCGGTCTTCTGACGAGGCAAGGCCCTGATCTTCGATCAACGCCGCAGTCTCAGCGCAAATGCCCATATGACTGATCCCTTCCTGGTCGGCGAGGCGGGCATACTGGTCTCGTCGTTCGATCAGTTCAAGTTGATACTCACCCCAGGTACCTTGTCCAAACTGTCCTGATTCCCACCAGGCGTGCTGGATCGATTCGAACAACTGTTCCTTGATCGCCTCCCGATACTTGGTGGGGATATGTGCATCCACCGCAGCCAGGACCCAGTACAGATTCAGTGACAAAATCTCACGAGCGATTTGTTGGGCGGTTGAGTCCGACGTCTCAACTCCGTAGTCCTCAAGTTGTGCGACCGTGATGGGCTGCGGCATTGCTTTGAACAGGGCAGCTGCGGCTTCTACTGGAGTCATAGGATTCCTCGTGTTGCCAGGCAGGATACTGTACGACTTGTGCTCCCTCAAGCGGCTTGTTCGGGCATAAATAGCGTTCTACCATCCCGTCACATTCCATGGACTACTCTAACCTCGACACACCTCACTGAATCGATTCGGATACTCTCCGTGAATCAAAATCGATACATCAGCTAAGGCGTCCATTTCTTCGGTCCACAAGAAGATGAGGAAATCCGCTGGATTGTAAGTAGATTCACCATGGCCCGTTCTTTGCTGATCGAGTGGTACGGGTGAAGAAGCTCTTATGCAGGTGACACGTGGGTTTGTGATATGGCCCTAGCGCGTGATGGACTAAAAGCATCTAGTAACTACGGATGATCGTATTCATTCCAAGGAGAAATTGCACAAGCTCCCGTTGCGGTGATACCAGCCAGCCTTGGAATGGGTGAGATAGCGTGCTTATTCCACGTTTAGTCGCTGGGGCGTAGAGGTTTCAGTCGAGAGCGAACGAAGGAGGGCCTTATGATCACAGTCAAGAGCCAGTTCCTCCAGCTGACGTTGTCGGCGATCACGTTTCTGTTGGTTATTGGTGCGCTCTCGATGATCTGGCCCGGCATCATTGCCCTCTTTCTCGGTGTCCTTCTGCTGCTCCAATCGTTTAGTGCTGAACCGGAGGTAGTGGTGCTGTCGTGGACCGAGGTCGGCCAAGTGTCGATCGTCGTCTCTTCGATTCGGCACCCCGGTCTTTCGGCGATGCTCTCGTGACGAGTGCCAGCAGCGCTTTCGTCAGTTGAGTGCATTCTATTAGGAGGAGATGGGCTCCAACACCATATCCAACCGCACCTGAATCCTTTCAGATACCATGAATCAAAAGAGATTCACCTCGTGGGGTTCCCTCTTGGAGGGAGCTTCGCAATTCTTCGGAATTCACGTAATTCCCGTAACCTTCCCCGCGGTCCGTTCTTTGCTGAAGAACGTGTAGCGTTGAGTCGGTTCTCGGCGCCATCTGCAGACTAGGCCTGAAAGGCTCTAGCGTGAATAGGGCCGTACGATTTTACTCGAATGAGGGATCGTATGAATGCGTACTAGGTGTTATCGTCCTGGCCTCTGAAATAAGGGCACAGCACGGTCGCTACGAGATGTCTGTAGGCATATCATTTGAATCGCTGTCGGTGGAGATGTGAGAGCAACGCGTAGAGAACCAAGCGGAGAGTCCAGCGATGCGGATCCGGAAACTCAGCTGATGCCTCTATCGGGGCGGCATCTTTTACAATAATTCAGTGGTCATGTCTGCCGCTAATTCTTTTCACGAAGTGGGAAGGAAAAGGTTGCCGGAGCAGTTCCTAATCTTTACACGGTTTATGACTCTATGAAGTTTTATCAAGTCTTGGCAGACTCCATGAATTCTCTCGGCTTAGGGAGTAGAGAATGACACATTTCTCTTCCAATAATGGGGGAGAGGCAGAATTGTCTGTGGCTTCTTGGGAGTAACCATGAACGACAAACCCCTATCTTTTCGCTCTAGGATCTTAGTCCCGTTGTGTATCACAGCATTCCTCGGATCTGGCCTAGTTGGGTGTGACCCCACGAGTGCCATTATTGGTGGGATTACGGGCACCACAGCCTTCTTAGGGATGACGCCAAGCAATGAGATCGATCAAGTCTATTATCTGGGAGTCTTTGACCCGCAAGAGCAGATCCCACCAACTGTTTATCGCGTTCGAGTTCGTGGACAGGCGAGTGCGTTGAGCGCTATGCGATTTGGATCGGCGTGGGTTCCGGCAAATGTTGTTGATTCGCTTGGAACGAGCATTCATCCAGGCGAGAAGGGATTTGCAATCGAGAGGGTAAAGCCAGATGAAGCCTTACCCACGCTGCCGACCGGTAGAAAACTTATGACATTCGGTCCAGAAGGCTTTCGCGAAGCTCCCAAAGATCATCGGTTGGTTTTGGTTATGGGAGCAAATCCGAAAAGTTATTTTGAAGCAGTAGAATCAATATTAGGTGACGTGTCCGTTGCTGCCGCCAATCAGCAAGAACAAGAGTTGCATCGCCAACTACTTGAATCCTTGCTACACCTCAGGAATGAGCGAGATCGATTGAACGATCTAGAAACAGACTTTTCACGGGAATTCAAAAATTCCGGTGAGGTGAAGAAATGATTCGCCCATTGTTCACTGCATGCGGATTGGTGTTGTCCCTCGGCGGCTGTGCTGTACTCAATGTGGATGTCGATGTCTACAAAGGTCCACTAGCCAATCATAAGGACGTCCAACTTCAGCAATTGGCACAATTTGCCATTGGCGCTCAACACCTGCTGGTTAAATTGTGCCAGGAGGAAGAGAGCAAAGCAAAGGGGGGAGGAAACACACAGAGCTGCACAACACCAACTGTAGGAGGAGCTATAAGCCCAATTGCTAAACAAGTAGAGGAGCTACTAGCCCTGTATGATGATCTTCTCCCCCAGGAGGTCCTGGCAAAAATTGAGGTACTAACTGAACAACTCGGGACTTATGAAAAGGCTTATAAGCAGGCCTTTCCTGACCAGACCGAAGCGATCAATAAAAAACAGTGGGAAGATCTGCGGCGAGAGATGTGGTCTGTGTTTGCCAATGAGCATCCAGCAATGGTCAAAGCCAGCGATAGCAAAAGAGCGGAGGTGAAGGAGGCACTTGAGTACCTCAAGGATGCCTATGGGAAATTCCTGACAGGTGAACAAGTCGAACAAAACGATCCCGATGATGGCATCCGCGATCAAGACTTGTTGCTGTGTGCACAGGCAAAGCTATACACCCTCTTCAAGGGCAACGCGTACCAAAAGCCATTGCTGGGGTTCTTTGACCCAGAGGATCCTGCAACCACGGGCCTAGAGACGCCCTACTATGTGACCCAACAGGGAGGAAATGAATATGCGAAGAAATGCGATTTGGCGCTTCCCTATGAGGAAAGATTCAAGAAACGCAAACAGCTGGATCCAACCTCGGCAACAGCCGAATTTGAGGGGCTACTCAAAAACGACGCTGAACTTATTGTGAAGCATGCCGAGCTCTTGTTCCCAGACCAACAAAGAGAGGGGAAGAGACAATTTGTCGACAGCGTAAAAGCAGCAGCCAACAGCTTTTTGGTAACTAGGCATTATGCAGATCAACTGCTGCAAACGAGCCTTGAACTGATCACGCTTGTGCATAACCCCCGTGCTCTTGTGCCAAAATCAACCCAGGAGCACTTATTGGATGCAACAGCAAACCTAACCGTAGTACTGATCAGACCACGCTACTTCTGGTATGCATTAGAAAACACCACTCTCTCTGGTCCAGACAAAGCTACAGTCAAAAATCTTCGGGATCACTTTCAATACACTCTAGGCAAATCCTACAGATACCTACACTCACCATCATCTCGTGATTTTAAGGATGGATTCTCCAAGATGCTTATTAGTCGCCTTAAGGATTATCCATCTACAGCTGCGGCGGTTCTTCTTGCACATCGGCAGCTCATAAAGAAATTCGGTCCTCCTGATAACTCTCGGCTTACTGCTATCGACTTTTATCTTCCGGATTTTAACGAGTACTTGCAGGAATATGAGGAAGATAGGGAAAAATGGGAACATACGAACGGGGCGCAACGGCGCTACGGCATTTCCTACGGGGAGCCACCACCTAAGCTCAAAGAGCTTAAGAGTCGGTTGATAAGTATCAGTCAAGTGCCGGGATTATTGCACAAGGGTAGATTGTTAGAGGGAATTGCGTCTTTGTCAAAAGCATATGGAGAAGCGATTAACTCATCCCCCCCCATACACACGGCTTACTCAGAAAGACCGCCTGCTTGAGCAAAAACTGCACAATACACTTATCCATTTTGCTCAAAAGATTCTCATCGTTGGCAACTTGGATGTTCTAACAGAATTGCCTAAATCCGAAACTACACGTGACAAAATTGGTTTCGCATTAAAAAGCATCATTACTTCATCCGAAGCGGAAGAAGCGTCATCGAAACTCGAAAAATCCCCATCCACGGAGAGGATGAATCGGTATCATTCTGTTCTCCAGGCGATTGGCAATTCCATTTTGATTCAAGCTGATGAGCTGCGAGCGAGGCGTGAGCACGAAGACCGCCTCGCTACACGAGCAGAAGGAGAAATCTGGGCCCTTAAGGAATCCCTGACCCAAACCGCTCCCCAAGTGATTTCTGGTCTCATTACAGATTTAAATGCCGATTTGGCTGATCTGCCTAAGAAAATCGCTTCTGGGGAAAGTCAACGCAACCAAGCGGAGAAAGATAGAGAGGTCGCACAAACACTTCGTGATCAGAAGTCTGATGCATATACCTTAGCAAGTGGAAAGATGACCGAGCTGAATCAGAAAAGGAAGGAGTTACAGACGCATCAGGCTGACATCGAGATAGCTAGCCAAACACTCAATAAGATATCTGATCGCGTGAAAGCCGTTCTGTCAATCTCAACACCCAATCCTTCAAATGACCTGCAGCAAATTACCACATGGGTTGAGAATGAGCTGAAACAGTATCCTGCAAAGGATCCCTCAGAATGGCCTAAGCAGTTGAAGGTGTTGCAGGAATACCTCGGAAGCTATGGCAAGGTGATAGAGGGCAGGATCAAAACCTATACTGACACGGAGTCATTTCTTTCTAAGGTATCTGCTGCGATCCGGGAACATAAGGCTGACGTTTCAAAGGATCTGCAGAAGAGAGACAGCGAGGTCTATCAACATCAATCTGTTCTCACTACATCTGTCGAGGGGAAGGCTGATTCAGAAAAGAGACTCAATGAAATCGTTGCTACAGTAGTAGCGCTTGCATCTGAGAAGGCTCAGCTCGAAAACGATCAACTGATAACAGCGCTCGCTTTACAAAAAGTGCTAGATCTTCGCCCTAATATCATAACCGATATCGCCGGTTTGTCAGATTCAGGCGCCCAAATCTTCACACTGCTGATTAATAGGATCGGAGAGCAGCGGCGTGATCCACAAGGGAATAGAACGACAGATGCTGACAAGCTCGATAAGGTCATTACGTTGCTCGATGAAAAAACCCCAAAAGATGATCCGGGATTGGCTGAAAGGCTGGCCCAAAAAGGGGGGGCAATATGCAAAGGCTACTTTGATGATACCCCTGGTTGTAAAACCTCCAAGGAACTCCTTGATGATCTTATTGGACTATTACGCCATGAGTACATACAAGCCGTAAAGACTACTGGTAAGGAGGGGAGACAGGCTGAAAAATTACAATCTGCCATGAAAGCCGCGTGGGATTTGCGATCAGATATGGTGTACATTCGTCCATCAGGGTCTTATCTGCGGAGCAGTTTTCCCTCGACATCCCTCCAAGATGATCCAGCCTTAGCCAGCGAGAATCTGTTGGCAGAGAAAGCCTTGCTCCATATGCCTTTTGACATGCCGCTCAGGCTGATATGTCAATTTGCGCTTCCAAAATCAGCTGAGTCGATTTGCAAGGATGATGACTACAGTAAACATAGGGCACAGAGTGCTCTCGATAAGCAGTTTTGGCAGAACATCAATAGAGTGCGATTGACTGGTGGGGGGTGGACAAATTATGTGGTTGCCAAAGATGATATCGGGAACTGGTATGTCAAGGAAGTGGCGACTGACCCCAAGGATATTATCCGTGCTGCGAAAAAGCTCGCCTTGTTTGGCCTAGGAACAGCGGGCGCAACAGCACTTGCAAGTGCTGTCTCCCAGAAAACAACCGATGGAGAGTCCTCTCCTACTGATCAACCAATGCCGCCACTCCAGCAGGTATACGCGAAGTATCGAGATGCCTACGAATCAGCCAACTCAGAAGCGGTTAACCAGGTAAAGAAGATACTCGGCTCTGATGGAATTCGTAAGACCATACAGCTTTCCTGGGAAGGAAATCCCTTGCTAAAAGACCGACTTGGAGATTTAAACGCGGCTCTTTCACATGCAGCTACTCAGTTAGATGATGCGAAGAACGTTTTGGTGAATAAAAAAGATGACACTGAACGGCCGCTCCATGTTGTAAACGCTCTAAAAAGCATAGTCCGTTTTCACAATGACCTCCAGTCGGCGATACAAACAATGGAAATCGCAGCGAAGGAGAAGGAAGCAGTCGCAATAGCAAAGAGGGACTTTGAGAAGGTGGACGCATCTCAACAAAATGAAAAGAAGAAGGCTGCAGAGAAGGTGGAGGCGGAGGAAGCTGCGCTCAAAACAAAACAAGACGCGGCCGCCAGTGCGAGTAAAGCTGTCAGAGACACATGTTTTGAAACGCTAGCCCGGCAACTGAAAAATAGTCAGGTTGCTAACAAGGAGTATGAACAATCTTTGATGTTTATAGGAGAAGTAAGAGCAGGAGGATCCAAAAAATAAAATTGCAACCCGACTATGGGTCAATCTCTAGTCAAGCACCATTCTGTAGCATCCTGTAGGCAGGGATGCTCCGATACACTTCTTGAAAGGGCTGTCTATAATTTGCATAGAGATCGCACTTTATCGGATCAGCCAATTACACCCAGGACCATTCAATTGGTGCTAACGTCGGTCATTGTCGGCCAACTGATGTTTTGGTAAGGGACGCCACACACCCTTATAATCTTCATCATCAGTACCGACTGCCATAGCTGAACTGGGAATGCGCGCTGGTGGCGAGGCGATGCCCTCTACTTTCAGTCCTTCAATCATCCAAGAATCTGAATGCCGATTCACCGAAAAGAATGCTCCTTTTGAGGCGGTAAGATAGAATTGGCCTGGGCTGTAAATCATGGATCGGAATGGCCCCTGATTGCCTTCATCGACTGTCGCCACCGTCCATACCCTCCATGTTCCAGTTTGCAGGGGCTCAAGGTAAATATCTCCAATGCTTCTGTCTCCGAGAGGATTCTGATCCAATAACTGTTCGCCTGTAAGAACAAACCTTGGCCTGAGTGATTTAAAGTCTTTCACCTCACCCCAGATCAGATGTGCTGGAACCCCCTTCCCTCCACGTTTGCCGAGGAGAATCCACAGCCTATTGGATTGGTCCAATACACATCCAATTCCTTCAACCTGGTCAGCGGACGGGGTCGAAAGATCTTTCCATGAATCGTGTGGAGGTATGGGATGGAAGGTCCCTAATAGATGCGCTCTCCGTGTTGCCTGTTCTTCAGATACTCTGATGCGAAGGATCCGTCCAAATTTTCCTCTATCGTATCCACTTTCTACTACCAGGTATTCATCGTCACCATCTGGAATCGAGCAAATTGATTCAAGGTCATTAGGTTGATCTGTGCCACTAAGGCCGTCGATTTCCATATCTTCGATTAAAAGTCCAGCATCGCTCAACTCTAAGTATGCCAACCGTGGGCCTGAATGACTCCCAGATTTCCAATCCCTGACAAATAAGTACCCATTTGGCCGAATTTTTACTAGGCCACTAATTTCGGTATTACTTTCACTCAAGGAGTTTTTCTTGAAGATCAGAAGAGCAGCATTGCTACAACCTGATAATGCGAGCATAAGGCCGATTACCAAAGCTACCAGCCAATTTAAGCAGGTGTCTTGGGCAGAAAGGACAAAGAGCTTACCCATTGGTCATCCTGAAGTGGGTGGATTTGGCGTTCGACTTTGCGGGAATCCGTGCGGTAGACAAAGAGTTTAATGGTTTCGTTGAGATTTGTCGTGACTGATTCGATTGTTTTACATTGGCTCCCTACGTCAAGTCCAGGGTAGAGTGCAACAGGGCCCGAGCCCTCCTGTTCAACACTCGCGTTGTAACTTCTCGTCGCCATGGCCTGTTATCCTACACCAGTCAGGAAACAAGTATAGTAGATCCCTTGTTGGAGGCCTAGCAGAGGTTAAAACATGAACATGGCATTTTAGGTCAGATGCGGTAGTCGTTTGAGTTTTGATTTGGCTTCGTATCTCAAGGATTTGGTACAAACTTCTTGAATTCAAATCCGTCGAAACAAACGATCGGGAGTCTTTGTTTGCCTCTGTGCGTTCGTGAGGTGAATGACCGGTAGGTCTGCCTCATCGCTTAGATTTCTACGACTAGACTAATTTCGACGACCTGCTCGGCAGGAATATGGAAGAAGGAACTCGCGCGCTGGGAGTTGCGGCTGAGGAAGACGAAGAAATAGAGGATCAGGTCTGACTATGGACTTATAGGCGAGTAACTATCGACCATTCCCATCGAGGCTCCGGATCAGCACGGCGCGGCCATGGCGATCGAGCCAGGATTGAATGTGGTCGCCCACATGGGCCGGCCGGTCGATCCTAGTATTTTCATCATGAGGAATGCGGATTTCCTGCCCATGGGCGTCCCGGATCAGGTATGCGCCACCCTCCAGAGCCTGCACTTGGCCAACCACCGACATGGAGGATGGGTCCCCGGCACACAAAGCCACACGTTGTTGTTCACCCAATGCCCCCGACACGATCCCCATTCGAACATCTTCTTGTGACGTATGTCTCTGTATGACAGACTGGGCGCAACCGGTCGCGAATATCAGCAGCGAAGCCGCAACACTGCAGGTCGGCAAAGCGTGAGCCTACGTCTCATCAGCCAGACCTCACCTGTTGATGAGGGGAGGAGCCGGTGCCGGATAAACGTGGCGGAATGCTCAAGGCAATGAGGGAAACCTCATCGCGAACTGATGCAGAAGGCCGGTATTCGAACCAGCGATCAGCCTGAAGAACTTGGTAGGGTCGAGGTGGCCATGCCAGCCGATCACGATCCGGCATGGCCACCTATTCTGTATTAACGATTCACGACCTTTTGGACCGTCTTTTGGGGTTGAGCGGGCTTGTTCACGACTTGCTCAACCTTCTTGCCTTTACCCGGCGAAGCAGACCAC
>CAZAKX010000053.1:0-18430 GCA_964485915.1 uncultured Nitrospira sp.
TTGCCTCAAAGGCTGCGCTCAACATCGAAGGCCTCGGCAAAAAGACCGTCGCTCAGTTGGTGGATCGAGGACTCGTGAAGGATCTGTCCGATCTGTATCGGCTCAATCGGGAGCAGCTCTTACAACTTGACGGATTTGCGGAACGTTCCGCAACCTTGCTGCTGGACGCCATCGCGCAGAGCAAGAGAATGCCCCTCGACCGTTTTTTGATGGGGCTTGGGATCCGTCAAGTCGGGCAACATATTGCCAAGGTGCTTGCGCGTGAGTTTGGCTCGCTCGATGCCATCATGTCGGCCGATCGAGATCGATTTCAGAGGATCAGGGAGATCGGACCGGAAATCTCGGAAAGTTTGTTCTCCTACTTCCAAGAACGTTCGAACAGGCGCGTCATCGACCAATTGAAGAATCTAGGCCTTTCGATCGCGCCTCCCCCCACGCTTCAGAGCGCAACAGATCTTCCTTTCTCGGGAAGGAGCTTCGTCTTCACTGGAGGATTGACACGGATGACCAGGGAAGAGGCCGCAGCACTCGTCGAGCGGCTTGGCGGTACGGTGTCATCCGGTGTCAGCAGAAAAACGACCTACGTGGTGGCAGGTGCGGAACCTGGATCCAAACTTGGTCAGGCAATGAAATTTGGAGTACGGGTTCTCAACGAGGAGGAATTTGAACACTTGCTGAAGCGGTCAGAGAAAACATAGGGTCATACGGGAGCTTCAACCGGCACAGCCACCTTCTCCTCTTTAAAAATGTGCACGCTTCGGATCGAGCGAGGATCGGCCTCGTGAACGACTAAGCGGCAATTCTCGATTCGAATCTCTTCTCCAGCCGACGGGATTCGTCCGAGATTCTCCTGAATCAGCCCACCGATGGTCAGCGCTTCATCTCCCCCAAGTTCGACCTTGAGGAAATCATTCACCTTCCGCACCTCGGTCCGCCCATGAACAAGGATCTGGTTCTTCCCGATGCGCTTGATAAGCTCTTCCGTGATGTCCGTTTCATCGACGATTTCACCGACCACCTCTTCAAGAAGATCTTCGAGCGTCACGAGACCCATCACACCGCCAAACTCGTTCACCACGACACCCATATGCCGCTTTTCCTGCTGAAACTGCTTCATGAGATCATCGGCCGTTTTCCCGGCCGGCACGAACAGCGGGGGATGGGCGATATCCCTGAGACGCAATTCTGTTCGCCCCTTTGCCAGTTCAATCAAGGCCTTGGTCTTGTAGAGGATTCCCGTAATGTTATCGAGCGTGCCGTCGTAGAGCGGAATCCTGGAATACTTCGAGCTATAGAGCAGCTCCTGTGCTTCCTTGAGTCGAAGATTCCCATCGAGCGAAAAAACATAGATGCGTGGCGTCATCGCGTCTTCCGCCGTAATGTCCTTCAACTGAAAAACATTCTTGATCATCTTGACTTCTTCGGATTCCAGCTCCCCAGCCTTTCCGCCCTGGTCGAGCATAATTTTCAGCTCTTCCTCCGTGACCAAAGGATGAGTTAATCCCTTTCCTCCCGTCAATTTATAGATCAGCGGCACCATCAAGAAGAGAATCGGTTGCAACATCACCTGAACCCAGAAGATCGGGTAGGCCAACGTCAGCGTAACCGGGACGGAAAATTTTGCCGCCAGCGTCTTGGGGACCACATCAACGGATACAAGGAGCACGAAGGTCAAAATACCGACCATGACTGCGATGGCTTCTTCAAAAATGCTCTTCTCCCCATAGGCATTCAAGGTAATGAAGGTGGCGAACATCGGGATGGCCGTGCTGACGAGACGATCGCCCACAAGAATGGTGGAAAAGAGCCTTTGGGGGTCACTCCTGAGCTGTAGGGCTTTTTCAGCGCGCTTGCTGCCGTTTTGGGCCAAGGCCCTCAGCCGTGTTTCGTTGACCGAGAAAAAACCGATCTCGGCTGTGGAAATAATGGCAGATAACCCTATCAACCCTAAAAGGATGAGGATGTCCATCGCCGTCTTATATTAGGGACGCTGAACCAGGATGGTTGACTTGATGAGAAGCCGGGTGTCTCCCAGAGGATACCTCTTAGCCCGTCCTTCAGAGGATCGTAAGATTAGAATGACGGAACAACCTAAAATAGGAGTCACAGTCGTTACATGTACCATAGGGATCAAAAGCAGGCAAGCAATTCAAATAATGTTGCTGAAAAATCAATCAGTTCCAAAACGTCACTCCTACAAGAATGGTCTTCAGCATGTCTCCTCGGTATCTTGGCCTCAGTCTATTCATCATCCCGGAATACTAATGATCGAAGACGAAACGCACGATCGAAACGATCCGCAAACATCTGTGCTTCTGATTCGTTCAGAAACCGGCCAAACTGAACACGGTAACGGCGCCCCTCCGATAGATCGACCTGAACGATCCGTCCATCGGGAAAATCTCGTTGGATTTGCACAAACAACGCCCGTGCATTCTGAGGGTCTGCGAACGCCCCGACTTGAACTCGTAGCGGACCCATTCCTTCCGGTTGGGCAACATAGTCAATGACTCGAAGTTCGACTCGGTCGGTTCCGTGACCGACCATATCGAGACCCCGAGCTCCAGCCAATGAAAGATCCAAGATCCGCCCCTTCGCAAACGGCCCGCGATCATTAATCCTGACTGTGACCTGGCGACCCGAGGTCAATGAATGGACCACAGCCACGGACCCGAGTGGCAGCGTCCGATGCGCAGCCGTCAATTTATGCATGTCATACTGTTCCCCGTTGGCTGTCTTGTTTCCATGAAAGCCGGGGCCATACCACGAAGCCTCCCCCCGCTCGACGAACCCCACCGGATATCCAGGAAATCGGTTGATGTGATGGGAAGGTGCCGTGCAACCTTGTGCGAGAAGTCCAACCAAAAGGCCGATGAGAACGCTGCGCCTAGATATGATTCTCGTGAGCGGCTCCAGCCGCATAGATCAAAACTCGTCGAGGGATTGATTGCGGAGGATGGTCAAAGCTTTGTCGGTGTTGGAAACGGTTAGGACAACAATCGCCCGTTTCCCTTCCCGTGAAGGCGTACAGTAGCCGCACTTAATATTGATCCGGCTCTTCACCAAAAAATCGGCTACTTTTCTCAGTGCGCCGGGTTTATTCTCAAGGCTTAAGAGCAGAGCCGTTTCTTCACGAAACTTGATTTTGGCCGACCGAAGAGCCGCGCGAGCGCCGTCCAGATCAGCCACAAGCAGGCGCAACTTCCCCGGACCTGTTACTTCTGGGGCGGAAAATGCCTTGATATTCACTCCAGCTTCGCCGAGAACAGCCGTCACTCTTGCCAGGGCTCCTGGTTTATTCTGACTACTGATGACCAGCTGGGTCGTTGTCGGCATATCCGAACTCCTTTGAACCCCTTGCCGTTAGAACCGTCTCCGCCTCGCCAAACGAGTCATTCGCAGCGGGGACCAAGCCCCTCGATGATCACACCTCAATAATGTTCCTATCGATCTTGAAGAAGATTTTCGAGCCTTTACGCGTACCCGAGAAAGGATTAGGGTACCGGATCGCCTGCACCGAAACCGTCGTTTTCTACAGCAGACGCACGATGACGGAGACTTGCTCTGCATCTTTACACTCCCTTATGAGCATCCACTCGTCGCACCGCAACTGACACATTTGAGGCAGGTGCCGTTCCGTACCATGGTGAACTGTTTGCACTCAGGGCAGGGATCGCCCTCGTAACCCTTCACCCTGGCATCTTTGGCGCTTTGCACCTCTGTCAGAGTCAGAGTCTCACGCATGAGTTCCACTTGTCGAGCGACACTATGCCCATTTCCATGACCATTTCCTTTTCCTCCGTTTCGACGGATCGGCAAGTGCTCTGTTACGACAGAAGATTTGGCCAGCGCATCGAGATCGGCTTCTTCTTCGAAGCATTCAGGATCCATGTCGTCTTTTTTCACCGAATCCATGCGCAAGTCTTCTTCTTTTACCTGCGCAAGATCATACCGATCGAGATAGGTGACGGCAAGTTCACGGAAGATATAATCAATGATCGATGTCGACATTTTGATCCGATCATTCAACTTGACGGGACCGTTCGGCTCAAATCGAGTAAAGACAAACGCTTCAACGAATTCTTCCAGAGGGACCCCATGCTGAAGCCCAAGGGAGATGGCAATGGCAAAGCAGTTCATGAGGCTTCTGAACGCCGCGCCTTCCTTGTGCATGTCCAAAAAGATTTCCCCGACGGTCCCATCTTCATATTCACCGGTGCGCAGGTAGAGCTTGTGTCCTCCGACAATGGCTTTTTGCGTATAGCCATTCCGTCGACTCGGCAACGGGCGTCGTTTGGCAAGATACCGAACGAGCACTCGCTCAGTGACTTTTTCAGCGATCTCCATGATACCGGCAGTGGTTTCGATGGCCTTCCCGCTGTCGGTCGACGCACTCAATGGTTGACTGAGCTTGGACCCGTCACGATACAACGCGACCGCTTTGACCATGCTTTTCCAGGCAAGCAGATACGCCGCCTTAACGTCATCCAGGGTGGCATCGGCCGGCATATTGATGGTCTTGCTGATCGCGCCACTGATGAACGGCTGCGCCGCAGCCATCATGCGGATATGGGCGTCGACGGCAATGGAACGTTGTCCGATCCGTCCACATCGATTGGCGCAATCGAATACCGCAAGGTGTTCGGCCCTCAAATGCGGCGCGCCTTCCACTGTCATCGTTCCACAGCAAAAATCGTTTGCAGTGGCGATCTCTTCTTGGGTAAAGCCGAGCACTTTCAGCATGTTGAAATTCGCCTCAGTAAGTTGCCCCTCGGTGAGGCCGAGCTGCTCCACGCAAAAGGCTTCCCCCAGGACAAACTTGTTGAAGGCGAACTGAATTTCGAACGCTTGCCCCAAACCATGCTCCAGTCGCTCTAAGGCCGCATCGTCGAATCCCTTCTGACGCAACGTGTCGTGATTGATAAAGGGTGCGCCTTTGAGCGTCTGAGCACCGACACAGTAGCGGACGATATCCTGCACCTGTTGGTCCGTATAGCCCAGGTTGGCCAAGGCAGGTGGTAAGCTTTGATTGATGATCTTGAAGTAGCCTCCACCCGCCAGCTTCTTGAATTTCACCAGTGCAAAATCCGGCTCAATTCCTGTGGTATCGCAATCCATGACCAACCCAATCGTGCCGGTCGGAGCGATCACCGTCACCTGTGCATTGCGGTACCCATAGGCTGCCCCGAGCTCAAGCGCATGGTCCCAGGCCCTTCGAGCGGCAAGGAGCATGTCCGGAGGACAATGTTCAGGGAGGATACCCACCGGAGCAATTGTCAGTCCTTCATATTCGGTATGAGGCACCTGATACGCAGCCCGTCGGTGGTTGCGGATCACTCGTAGCATGGCCTCTCGATTGTTTGCATAGCCCGGGAAGGGTGACAGTTCTGCGGCCATTTCAGCCGATGCTCGGTATGCCTCACCGGTCATGATGGATGTGATGGCTCCACAAATCGCCAAGGCTTTGGGCGAATCATACGGAATCCCCAACCGCATAAGAGCGGTGCCGAGATTCGCATAACCCAACCCAAGCGTCCGAAATTGATAGCTCTTTTCGGCAATCGAGCGGCTTGGAAAAGACGCCATCAACACACTGATTTCCAACGCGATCGTCCACAACCGAACCGCATGGCGGAAATGCTCCAATTCGAACTGTCCATCCGCGCTATAGAACTTGGTGAGATTGAGTGAGGCCAGATTACAGGCGGTATCGTCCAAAAACATGTATTCGGAACACGGGTTCGACGCATTGATACGGCCGTCCTCCGGACAAGTATGCCATTCGTTGATGGTGGTATCGTACTGCGTCCCGGGATCGGCACAAATCCATGCAGCCCACGCAATCCGGTCCCACAGATCTCTGGCCTTGATGGTCTTGCACACCTTGCCGTTCGTTCGGCGTTTGAGGTGCCAATCGCCGTCGCTTTCGAGTGCGGCAAAAAACTCATTGGGAATCCTGACGCTGTTGTTCGAATTTTGACCGGAGACCGTCTGATATGCTTTGCCGTCCCAATTGGTATCGTACTCATGAAACACGAAATGTGTGAACCCCTGCTGCGCATAGGAGAACATCCGCTGAATATACGCCTCAGGCACCATATCGCGACGGGCCGACGCCAGCGCTTCGCGCAGGACCGAATTCGTCTTGTGATCGAGGTCCAGTCCGAGAGCTCCTTCACCGTCGACCGTATGACAGGCCTTCAAGACGGCGTTGAGGCGCTGAGCGCAAATCTTCGAGCCTGTCACCATCGCCGCGACTTTTTGTTCCTCGACGACCTTCCAATCGATGAATTCCTCGATATCCGGATGATCGAGATCTAAACAGACCATCTTGGCGGCACGACGCGTGGTCCCCCCTGACTTGATCGCGCCTGCGGCTCGATCCCCGATCTTGAGAAAGGACATAAGGCCTGAAGATCTGCCGCCACCGGAAAGTCCTTCGCCATCGCCCCGCAATTTCGAGAAGTTTGTCCCGGTTCCGGAGCCATACTTGAACAGCCGAGCCTCCCGAACCCAGAGATCCATGATTCCGTTCTCGTTCACAAGATCATCCTCGATCGATTGAATGAAACAGGCATGCGGCTGAGGATGTTCGAACGCATTGGTGGCTTTCACCACCTCACGCGTTTTGGGATCGACGTAATAATGCCCCTGTGCCGGCCCCGACAGTCCATAGGCATAGTGCAAGCCGGTGTTGAACCATTGGGGAGAGTTTGGCGCAGCCATTTGGTGCGCCAGCATGTAGCACATCTCATCGTGAAAAGACTCGGCATCTTCCGCTGTCTTAAAATACGCATGGGACTTGCCCCAATGGGTCCAGCATCCGGCCATGCGCTCAAAGACTTGACGAGCATCTCGTTCACCACCGAGCACCGGCTTGCCGTCCAAGCCTACAAGCGGCTGCCCGTTCTGATCGTGCTGCGGAATGCCCGCCTTCCTGAAGTATTTTTGCGCCAAGATATCGACGGCCAACTGAGTCCATGTCTCCGGAATATCGATGTTCTCGAGCTTAAATACGGTGGACCCGTCGGGGTTACGAATCTCGGACGACCGTTTAACGAACGTCAGCCCCTCGTACGGGCTCATTCCGCGACGTGTAAATCTCCGATCAATTTTCACGGCAGCCCTCCTAAGAGAGGAAAAGGTTTGGGATGTATGTTTTGGCCAGGTGTCATTAGAAGCGCGCGGAGTGTGTTCATCACCAGCTGTTGACTACATATAGCTAGCATGATTTTTTGTCAACACCAAATGTTGTGGCATTTTGGGAAATATGAGGACAGACTGTGAATAGTCGAAATGCGAATCTCACAGCCTATTTTGGGCATTTCTCCGCGAGGTTATCCACAAAAATACGTCGACGAAAGAGGCTCCCTCAGATGACCCTGGCCATTTTTCTTGTCAAAAGGCCATCCGGCCGATTTTTATCGTCGCTTCTTCGACGCCCTGAAGGGGAATGAAATGCCCCCCAAGACCAAGCACGACGACGGTGGTATCGGCCACGTGCGTTTCAAAGTAGCTCACGATGCCCCAGTTGCGTCGCGCCGTATTCGGCCGGACAAAGGATTCAAGAAGCTTCTTACTTTGCGACCGAAACACCTGGCGAATAAATTGTTGTTCTCGGGTCGATGTAGCCTGATCCATTCGGTCCATCGCTTTGCCCAATTCCTGTTCCACGAAGCGTAAATAGTCGTCCATCGTTGGGTTGAACCAAGCCAACCAGACGGCTCCGACAAGAACGAGGACCACCATACTTAAGCGAAGGACACTCATAACCTGCTTAGACTCCTTGCGATATCAGGAAAGCGACGGTCGTCCCAGCTTGATTTGACAAACAATTGTCGGGCCAATTAGCTTAACCCAGATTTCAATTCACCCGATCCTATAGAGTCTGGAGGAGCTATGTTCGTCTGGAGCAAAAAACTTGTCGGGGGCCTGCTAGGCGCCTTTGTCCTACTGTTAGGAATCTTCCTCCTCCAAGGTCCGTCGGAGAGCACAAGCGTCCTCAAGACGCACACCACCCAATGGATCATCTTGAACTATGCCTGCCTGCTGGTCTGGCTGTTTGTCTGGATGATCGACCAAGCACGCGTCCGCGGGAAGAACGTCTGGCTCTGGTTGGTGCCGTTCATCCTAGCCCCACTGCCTACCCTCATGATCTTTGTGCTCTTCCTCCAACGACGACTATCTTCATAGTCACTTTGAAACAGGCACGGCAGATGGTTCCATAACAGAGGCATCAACTGAAGCTTTCTGCTCCGGCTCGATAGAATGTCGGGCCCGCCAAACAGCCCAGAGACCTGGTAACGCCACCACCACGGTTAAGACAAAGAACTGCGTCCATCCGACGAGAGCAACGATATCCGCCGATGGGCGTCCCGCAAAGACCCTTCCTAACGCCTCCAGCGAAGACAGCAGTGCGAACTGCGTCGCCGTATACCGCGGATCGCAGAGCGACATCACCAACGCGACAAATGCCGCCGTACCCATGCCTCCCGTCACATTCTCGATCACGACTGCCGCCGTCAATACGGCGGAATTCTTGCCCGCTAATGCCAGCACGACGAATCCAAGATTCGAAACCGCTTGCAAGACGCCAAAGAGCAGCAGAGACCGGACGAGTCCGGTTCTGGTCATTAACAATCCACCGACAAAGGCTCCCAGCAATGTCGCAAAGATCCCGAGCCCCTTCACCGCACCGACCTCCGTTGCTGAAAAGCCAAGCCCTCCGATCAGAAAGGCGGTCTGGAGCGCGGATGCAAAGGCATCACCAAGTTTGTAGAGCACGATCACAGCCAAGAACCCCAGCGCCGTGGGCCTGGAAAAGAATTCCGCTAACGGTGCCCCGACTGCCTCCTTGAGACTCTTTGGCGCATCGGCGACGACCGTCGGATCAGGGCTGAACAAGACGATGCTTACCCCGGCAAGCATAACGGCCGCCATCGCCAGATAGGTCATCTGCCACCCGACAAAATCGGCAAGCGCCAGCGCGCCGGCCCCGGAGGCCAAGAGCGCGATTCGATAACCGTTCACCCATACAGCCGCACCCAACCCACGTTCGTGAGGCTGGAGCGTGTCCGTTCGATAGGCGTCAAAGACAATGTCCAGCGACGCGGCCAGAAATGCGACGAGCACGGCATAGGCCGCAAGCCACCCAGGGTGAATCTTTGGATCGGTCATGGCCATGAGCACGAGGCTGGCAGCCACACACAGTTGTGTCAGGACCATCCATCCACGACGCCTCCCCAGCCAAGGCGGCACCACGCGATCCATGACGGGAGCCCATAAGAACTTGAGTGTGTAAGGAAGTCCGACCATTGTGAAGATGCCGATCGTCTTGAGATCGACCCCTTCGACTGTCAGCCAAGCCTGTAACGTCCCTGACGTGAGCGCCAGCGGAAGGCCTGACGCAAATCCCAGGGGCAACATGACGAAGATGCGCCGGTTCATGAGACTCGCGACATCGAAGGAGCTTCGGTTCATAGAATCGCGCTCGTGCACACGTGGACTGAATCAGGAAAACTCGCAGTCGGCACCAATACTTCTTGCCCGCATTGCAGAATACCATCGCCTTCCGCTGCGGCTGAGCAGAATTACAAAACGTGCGGAGACATATTACCGGTTTGGGCAGAAACTAGCAGGGTTGTCCGTTGAACAAACAGGGTTTATACCGCGAGATATCGAAATCGGTGTTCTCCTGATAGACCCGTTCATTCCCGTTGACCCCATCCTGCTCCGGATCGTTCCACATGATGTGATTCCACCAATAGAAGAGCGGTTGAGCCTCAGTCTGGTAGATGGGATTGCCGTAGCTGCTGCGGGAGTACTCCTGAACCAGCCGGGCCGTCACATAGTCGATTTGGCCATTTCCGCGAAGGGAATAGAGCATGATGAAGAGACGGGCCTCGTGGTCGTACAGTTCATCGACCCTGGTACTGAGATCAGGCTCAACAGGAAGGGACTCCGTGCTCCACCCCGTCAACGGATCGAGGCATAGCAAACAGGCGAGAGCGACACTGAGGCCATGCAGCCGGAAGATCTTCACACTCACCCTGACGACGTGAATCGGTCGCATTCACACACGGTTCCGGCAATGAACGACCGACGGAGGCAGCATCGGCATCAATAGGCGACCTTGCCGGACCACGCATGTACTCCCTATAATGCAACCCCTATGGTTACGACCCGTGCATCTCTACATACGCTTGGCTGCCGACTGAATCAAGCCGAAACCTCGATCCTCGGAGAGGGGCTCAGACGGAAGGGATTCGAGCTGGTCGAGTTCGGTCAACCGACGGATCTCCTGGTCCTCAACACCTGTGCCGTAACGGAAGATGCCGAGCGGACCTCGCGATACCTCATTCGGAAGACACTCAAACATTCCCCCCATGCTTTCATTGCGGTGACAGGCTGCTACGCCCAAACAGGAGCGGAAGCCCTCTCGCAACAAAGAGGGATCGATCTTATCGTGGGTCACCAATTCAAGCTCGACCTACCGACCTACCTTCCTGCCGCTCACGAACTTCGCAAACGGTCCGCCGCCGAGATTCACCACACAAAAACCGTTTCGCGTGACGACTTCGACCTTCCGCACTTTGCAGAGCCTGATTCCACCCGTGCATTGCTCAAGATACAGGACGGCTGTAGCGCGATGTGCAGTTTCTGCATTATTCCGTTCGCCAGAGGACATGAGCGTAGCAGAAGGCTCGAAGACCTTGTGCATGAAGTTGAGAGCCTAACGGTCAAAGGTTACCGGGAGATTGTGCTCACCGGCGTGAATATCGGTCAGTATGCTCATCAAGACCTGGACTTTTGCGCCTTGCTTCGGCGGCTCGATCGAATCGCCGCCATCGAGCGTATCCGCATCTCCTCCATCGAGCCCACGACCGTCAGTGACGAATTGCTTGATCTCCTCGCATCCTCGAAAAAATTCTGCCCCTATCTCCATATCCCGTTGCAAAGCGGAGACGACCAGGTTCTGCAGGCTATGAATCGCCGCCATACGGCGGAGGCCTATCGCAAGCTGATCGAACAGGCATACAAAAAGATACCGGACCTGGGGCTTGGAACCGATCTCATGGTGGGATTCCCAGGTGAGACCGACGCGGCATTCCAGAATTCGTTGGCTCTCGCCACCGATCTCCCTTTTTCCTATCTGCATGTATTTCCCTACTCGCCGAGACCGGGGACAGCCGCTACGCGCCTAAAACAGCGGGCACCCTCCGCAACAATAAAAAAGCGCGCCGACATTCTCCTGAATCTTGATCGCACCAAACGGCTCGCCTTTCACAACAGGCAAATCGGGAAGACCGTCTCGGTCCTCTTTGAATCCGGGACACGAGACTCCCATCGTATCGGCACGACTCCAAACTTCACGAGAGTGGCGGTGACAGGTTCTGGGGATCTTCAGAATCAGATCATGCCGGTGACCATCACCGCCGCAACCGACCGGTGCGCGTTCGGCCAAGTCCCCTCGGCATACCCGAAGAACTCGACAATGGCAGTGCTATGAGCCTGAAAGCCCTTCCTCACGTTCACATCGAAACCTTCGGCTGCCAGATGAACGAGTCCGACAGCGAACTCGTTCGTTCAATGCTGAAGCGAGAGGGGTTTGTCTTTACGGAGGACCGCGAATTGGCCGACGTGGTGCTGGTCAACACGTGCGCCATCAGAGAAAACGCTCACAACAAGATCTACGCCCATCTCTCTGAGTTAAAGACACTGAAGAAACAACGCCCCCTCGTCGTCGGGGTCCTCGGCTGCATGGCTCAAAATCTGAAAAGCGCGCTTGCGGAAAAGGAACCGCTGGTCGATGTGTTAGCTGGCCCGGATGCCTACCGTCAACTTCCCTCGTTGTTGACGACCGCGCTTGAAGCGCAAGAACAGGGACTCGCTCAGAAGGGGTTTGCTCTCGATCTGTCGGAGTACGAAACCTATGAAGGGATCATGCCGGACCGCGACCGTGGGGTGAACGCATGGATCACGGTGATGCGAGGCTGCGATAACTTTTGTTCTTTCTGTGTTGTTCCCTATACCAGAGGACGTGAACGGTCGCGCGATCCAGAGTCCATTCTACTCGAAGCTCGCGACGCGTCGGCTCGCGGCTTCAAGCAGGTGACGTTACTCGGCCAAAACGTCAACTCTTATCGCTACGGAGATTGGGACTTCGCCGGCCTCATCCATGCGGTTGCAGACACACCAGGCATCGAACGAGTACGGTTTACCTCGCCGCACCCCAAAGACTTTCCCACCAGATTGATCGAGGTGATCGCCACACACCCAAAAGTCTGCAAGCACGTGCATCTGCCGCTTCAGGCCGGTAGCGATCGGATTCTCGAACTGATGGGGCGGACCTATACCGGAGCCGAGTATCTGGCGTTAGTGGAACGCATTCGAGGCGCCATCCCCGACGTCGTCCTGACGACGGATATCATCTGCGGTTTCTGCTCAGAATCACCTGAAGACTTCCAAGCCACTCTGCGGATGGTGGAACAGGTGCGGTTCGACTCAGCCTATATCTTCAAATACTCTGAGCGGAAGCATACGATCGCGGCAAGGAAATATGCCGATGATATTCCCGATCAAGTCAAGGGAATGCGCGTCGCACAACTTGTCGAGATCCAGCGCCGTATCACGTTGGAACGTAACCGCCTGTATATCGGTCAGGCTCTTGAGGTTCTCGTCGAGGGAGATGCGACCCGCTCATCAACGCAAGCAATGGGAAAAACAGATGGAAACATCACGGTGGTATGGGACAAGAGCGCCGGCGATTTTAGTCCGGGCATGCTCTCGATGAAACGTATCGTCAATGCCTCAGCCGCGACTTTGTATGGAGAATGACTGTCACTGTCTCATGCTGTTTTCCTTATGAGACAACTGTCTCACTTTGGAGAACAATCCTGTACATCCGAGATTGGATTTGAACATTTTCTGACACCTCCACCGTCGACCTTCTGACGGTTCCTTAACTGGTTTCAGCTATACCCACTCCTCTCGAGTCTCGCTGTTCATCGACTCGCTCACCGATACTCCCCAATATGTTTTACCCAGAACTAAGGCATGCCTTTCCTCTAACAGTTCAATAATTCTACAAATTGCTTCCTGTCATCAGTCCAAATCATTTCAACCGTATAAATTCATGACCTTGTAGCTCATGACGAGAATCTCTTTACAATCGGACAACTGATTCATGATTCCGTTCCGCACCGATAAAGGCACGGACCTTGCTTTGGCTTGAGCGTCTATAGTTTTAGCAACCTTGGACTTCGCCGCTCGTCATGAAGCCCGCTGATTCTGATTCAAAGCCGAATCCCAACCCTTCCGATTCTCGCATCACACTCGAAGCAATCATTTCCATCGGAGTACTCGGATGGTTGGCGATAGGTATGGTGCTCATGGGTCTTGGCATCTGGTAATTCAACATACGCAACATTATTCACGAGAAGATCGAGATCAACCGTTGATTGCTGACAATGGCCATTTCTCAGGCTCACGACCACATCGAAGGATGAGGAGAACCCATATGCATGCACCCACTCACCTCCGCAGTGCTCACTATGTCGGTATGTTGATGTCGCTCACTCTGATCGTGGCCGGATGCTCGATGTTTTCTGGAGAAGCCAAGGTTCACAAGAATGCGAAGGGGTCCGTCTATCTCAAGGAAATCGCGGATTGGTCTTTTGAAGCGAGTCATCCTGCCATGATCGACCAAATGACGATGCTCAAGGTCATCAAAGGCGTGGTGACCGACAGCACCTCAAAAATGCCCGCCAGTGGCAGCAAGCCGATGAGAGTATTCAGCGATGAAGACGCCGAGTTTCTTGCTCCCCTGCTAGCCCAAGGCTTATCGCAAGCGAAACCGGAGCAGATTGTCGGTTTCAAGGTGTCTCCATCGGCAGGGTCAGGCGCTGAACCCACGGCGGGCACACTCTATGTGCATAATGGATCGATTTTTCTAACGCTCGCTCCTACGCAGAACACGAAGTCTTCCGGATTCGTCCCTGGCTCCGTTGCTCGCCTTGAAAAGGCTCCTTCCTTCGTCGCCATGGGAAGCGACGCGATGACGCTAGCGATCGATCAGCAGGCGCTTGCCAAGGCAGCGATGCCGGGCTCCTCTCCGGTAGCAGGAGCACCTAAGTCGATGCCTGCGTCTGAGTCACAAGCCGCTGCGACTATGAGGACAGCACCGGTACAGGATGCTGGAGCAACCACTCAGGACTTCCAGGCCAATGGTTCTCTTGATTCGGAATCTCTCGCATTGAACAACGATGAACTGTTGAACAAGAAACTCGACGAGCTCCGTGATGCGCGCAAGGCCAACAAGCTGAAAGATTCCGAAATCGCGACCCTCAAGAAGGAAGCGGCCTGGATGAAGAAAGAACTCCGTCAGCGATCCGAAGAAGTGAAAGCCCTGAAGGCCAGCAAGGCATCGGCCCGCCCGGCCCCCAAGAAGAAATCCGCGGAGGCACACCGGGTCCGCTGATTGTCTATCGATTCAGCCGACGTCGTACAGTTCAGGCTGTAACAGAACGACTTCCCTGGAGAGAGGCTGGCGAAAGTTCATGCGGCAGTAGCAGGCATAGGTCACATAGGTATCCTGCAAACAATAGTGCGCCAGCTCATCGCCCTGACGCTTCTCCCACATCTCGGCAACTTGCTCCCCACTGCCTGACTTTGTTTCGACCTGCAGCGCTCGGGCTAGGACATCGAGCTTGACCCAACCCCGCATATCCCAATTGCTCCAGATCGCCATCGTGTCGTAGACCGGTTCACTGCGAAATTTGGCAAGGTTGATCTCAAAGCTGGGTTTTACCTGATTGATGATGGACCGTTTCTTGATGAAAGGCAGATCAAAGCCAAGCCCGTTATGCGTAATGTACAACGTGGGGCGGTCCTGAGCCAGACGTGCCCAAAAATGGCGAAGGAGCTCACGTTCATTTGCCCCATACCAGGCTACGGCGCTGCGTGCTTCCATCTGATCGGAAAATTCCAGTAGGCCGATGCAGACAATGCGGCTGAATGTCCCGTCGAACGCTGACTTCGCGTACGACTCGTCTTCCACGCGACGTTGTTCTTCAGCAGCGCCTGCCGCAAAAAGATCGTACTTCTCTTCCTCCAAAAAAGATTCATCCTTTGTGGACGGTTTCCCTACCAGACGAGCCCATTCGTCACGAGATGCCTGAACGGTTTCGATGTCGAGCACGACCTTCATCGGGAAGCTCCTAACGCATCGCGCTGCAACGCCTGAATGATGGCGTGATCAGCCGGTGGAAATGTAAACTGAGTCAGCTCTTCAGGGAACACCCATCGAATTTCCTCGCAGCCGAGAGGGACAGGCTCTCCTTGTTCGATGGCACAGCGAAAGAAATGCAACTCCACGGTCTTGTCCGGATAGTCGTGCCGGACGATCTGATAGGGAATAGGGAGGTCGATGTGAATATTGAGCTCTTCGAGTAATTCGCGCTGCAAACACTCGGCGAGAGATTCGCCGGTTTCTCGTTTCCCACCGGGGAACTCCCAGAACCCAGCCAAATGAACGCCGGGCTTCCGACGGGCGATCAGATAGCGTCCGTTCCCCTGAATGAGCCCTGCGGCTACTTCAATAACCCGCATACATAACCTGTTACCGCTCAGTCGATGTCGGACAGAATGGGTATGTCTTACAGATGGACTTCATTGGACAGAGGAGACAATATGGATCACGAGCCGTGCACACCATCGCCCCGAAGTCCATGATGGCCTGATTAAAGTCATACCCCTTTCCAGAAGGAATCAAGGCTTCCGACAATTCCCATAACACCGCCTTTTGAGCTTTAGGATCGCCCTCCGCGACAAAGATCCGGTGTAAGACTCGAATCACGTTCGTATCCAAGATCGGTGCATCTTCATTGAATGCGAATGAGCGAATTGCCCCGGCAGTATACCGCCCAATCCCTTTGAACGAGAGCAACTCGTCGGCGTCGTTGGGTAATTTCCCTCCATACCGCTCCACCGTTTCACAAGCGATCCCATGCAACCGTTCCGGGCGAATGTTGTAGCCTAGTGGATACCACGTCTTTTTCACGTCAGCGACCGGAGCCTCCGCCAGATCTTCAAAGCTCGGATAGCGTTCTAAAAATTCGTGGTACTTGGGAATAACCCGGTCGACTTGGGTCTGCTGAAGCATGACTTCCGAGACGAGGATATGATAGGGATCTGAAGTTTTCCGCCAGGGCAGATCCCGACCATGCTCTCCATACCACTGCAAAAGTCGCCGCTGAAACCGACGCCTCGTAGAATGGTCCGGCAGCACAGCCTTGCGAGATTTTTTCTTGTCGGATGGAGGTCGCCCAGGCATGTCCCGATGCCTTCTCACCACCGTTGTTGTATCGGGGGCATTGTAGGAGTCCCCTTCATCAAAAATCAAACGCCCCCTGACACTTCCATCTTCATAAATGCGCGTTCATACAAGCTCCTAGACAATCTGTTCAAAGCTACTCTCTCGTGGTAGGCTCTAGATAACCAAGCGAGGAGGGAGCCATGAGCCTGAACGCTTTCCGATATCGCTCCATGCAAGCCTCTATTTTGGTTGGAAGTTTGGCCTTCATAGGCGCTCCGTTTCCATCGACGGCGGAAACCCTCCAAGTGCCGTGGGAGTGCTCCAATTACAAAGAAGATGCGCAGACACGCTGCGTCAACGCTTTGATAGAGGCGCAACAGAAGAAGATCGCCGAGCTCGAAGGAAAGCTCCAAGCCCAAGAAGGAACCGTCAGTCAACTGAAAAGTCAGCTCGATCGCCAATCAACTACGACGGCGGAGTTACAACGACAGCTGACAGAACGGCCGACCACCGGCGTGATCCCTGTCCCCTATTCTTATGGCTATCCGTTCGGCCTCGGACTCGGGTTCGGTCTCCACTTTGGGAGCTCCGGGCTTTATGCCTCACCCTACTACGGCCCCTACTACCGTCCATTTTGGGGTCACCGCCATTACGGATATTGGGGTTACCGTTGGTGACGACTGGCCAAGCAGGCTAGACGAGCGCCCCCGCCTTTCTTGCCTCTCTACCTATACGCTGTTGGTATCCGGCTTTTCGTTGACAAGATGAGTCCGGACAAATAGTCTGCTCCGTAGAATGCTATAGGTACGACACCGATTCATTCAGACTGAATTCTGATATGTTCGCGAGCCGCCGAGCGGCCAGCGACGAGAGATGGGGACATAGGCATGGTTGTTCGGAAATTCCCTCGCTATCCGGTTGCCATATCCAGCACATTGGTTCAAAGAGACAAGCTTCGATATAACGCCTCCGTGAAGGATCTGTCCTTGAAGGGCTGTCGGTTGGAGAGCGTCATACGACCGTTCACCGGTATGCAGCTGGAACTCTTGATTGACCTGCCCGGCGAGGCGACACCGATTCATATCAACAGGGCGACCGTCCGATGGACGGGATCTCACGGCATCGGTGTCGAGTTTTCATCGATGGCGCCTGCCGAGCAAGAACGACTGAAACGAGCGGTCGAACAGCTCTCCGTGACAGCGGGCCAGGCCGTCATCCTTCCAAAAGAAGAGCTCCCCAAAACCTAGGCCATCTCCCTAGGTGTGGTGCCAGCTCTGACTTGTGTTAAGTTTTTGGCAATAAATTGCCGTTCAAGATTGCGTGTCTAGAAAGGAGGGACCGGTGCAGTGGTGGAAGTCCTCCGCAAAGGCCAAGGAAGAATCATCAGCAAACCCCGGCGCTGATCGACGACGAGAACCCCGTATCGGAGGAAAGTTTAAAGTCCGGTACTCCGGGTCTGATGGCGATACCATCATCATCGGCAATGGGACTATCACCGATCTCAGCCGGTACGGATTCGGGGTTCAAGGGAACAAACGTGTCAAGCAAGGGATGGAGCTGGGCCTGTTCCTTGAACTGCCGGATTTGGAGTCTCCGCTCTGTATTCCCCAGGCCATTGTCTCCTGGGTCGATGGACGACGGTTCGGCGTTGAGTTGCGGGCCGATCGAACGAAAGACCCGGAATGGTTGGAGTATCTTTCGGAATAACGATCTACTGTCGAGATAATCGACCGGTAACGTTGCACACCACAAAGACCTCGCATAATCCGTCTGAATACGGATGTCCTCCAATCCCTCATCACCGAACATCTGGACGACTTCCGCACATTCTCCTCGACGATCGTGAAGACATGTCCCTAGCTTGATCGGGTGCGCGATCACATGATCGATAGTCTCGTTGCTCGGAACATATGGATGAGATGTGGCTTCTTGACACTGCGAGGCTGACGTTCATCCTGTCTAGAACGCAGGCCTGCCCTGCAGACTGGCAAGATAGAGTCGATACTGGCCATCATATAGACTACGTTCGGCTATCCAACCCGTTGCATTCCGTCCATCCTGACCCGTATTCTCATCCCATGGACCTTTCGTCGTTGTCGATGGAACAGTTGAAGG
>CAZAKX010000054.1:0-18265 GCA_964485915.1 uncultured Nitrospira sp.
AACTCAGCCGGCGACGGCTCATCGGCAGAGAAGCGGATCTCTTCGACTATGGCCTGGCCCTCCTGAAAACCTCCGCTTCACTGGTGTATACCATCCAACTGGCGATGGCTGAACAGCTGGCCGTTGCAACTGACTCGCGCGCCCATTTCACATTACTCACTCGGCTGATAGAACGAATGGGATGCACGATCGAGAATGGGTTGGTCGAACAAGGCAGATCGTAACCCTTACACTCAGGTCTGCCCCATCAACGCCCCACACAATTTCGGATGTGACTGAAGACATTGAGACCGGCAGCGGCAGCGGATTGGGGAGAAGCCGGGATAACGGAATATTCGATCAGATCAGGGCAAATGACGCCGTGTACTTCTGTTTTAGGTCGGATACCGATGGTCGAAGACGGCCACGAGCGGACGTTTGGCAATGAGATGGCACCGCCTGAAAGTGGTCCTCAGCGCTGTCACATTAACGTTTGAGCTCACCTTCGGGCGCCAGGCGGCGAAGGGTTAGCCAGCACTCGCGTCCATCGGCTGAGTAAGCCACGCTTGAACAAGCGTGCGCATCAATTGCGTTGCTTCACGCTGAGTCATGGGTTGGCCCGGAGGTTGAGATGTCTGCCTTCCGTGTCTACTCGCGCGGCCCAGAGCGGTGTAGCTGTTGGCGGTTCGCGCAAAGCGCTCGCCTTGCGAGCGAGATATCCAACCGTCCGAGTACATGCGACCGCCGACGTTGGCCTCAACTAGCTCGTAAATAAGATACAGCTCTGACCAAGTAGGCGATGGTCGACCAACGAGGGCAAGTGCATCCTTGGCCGCGACAGACCGCCGGGCAGACTCGACGAACCGTGCCAACTGCCCGCGCCGACTGTCCGGTTGCGTGGCTCCACCGACAACGGCAGTTATGTGGCCCGCCTTGCATCGTTCCTCGGCGGCTCCTACAGGGACAACCGTGCTGAGCACAGTGCCATCCGCATCGACACCGAAGAACGCACCTTTCGCCAACTCGATAGGACGATAGGAATCAATGAGAAGGCTAGCGGCGCCATTTATCAGCTCAACGAATGCCACAGCGACCTCGAGTACTCGCTCGTGCGAAGAACCGGCAACTTCACTGGGCAGCGCAAGTTGATATCCGCCCCCAACCTGCAAAACCTGGACAGTGCATCCGTCCATGTAAACGGGAAGATCTTCGAGGTCAAAGACGTGCCCTTCAAGTGCAACGCGCCAAACTGCAACCGATCGGGACGACATGATGGGACCGTGTGGTGCTGGCTAACTATGTTTAGGCTGATCCGCATAAGAGCCGGATCTGCCATATTCTGTGCGTATAACACTCCACTATTCGTGAAGAATATGCCATGTCCGGTGTGGTTTCAATGAATTGCGACAGTGGGACCATGTATCACGGGGTCTTATGCAGATCAGCGTAAGACCTCCTCCGATAGCGGTCGGTCGTGTACTTCTGTTTTGGGTCGGAGACCGATGGTCGAAGAACGGCCAAGTGCGGAGGTTCGCCGTCGAGATCGCGCCGCCGTAAAGCGGTCCTTGGGCCTCATCACGGGCCCATTCGATGGAGCGACATGAAGTCACGCCACTCACGAATCGCGGTCTGACCGAGATCAAGAGCGCGATGCCGCGATTGGTCGGCGCGCACAATCTTTAGACGCCACGGCGCAGATCCTGGCGGCGGATTTTGTGTGAAGTGTTCGGCCGTTAGTGCAGCGTTAATGATTACCGTGGCTGACACGGTTACTTCATTGGTTTTAGACACATATCTGCGAATCACGCGATGCTTACCGGCATTTGCAATGTCTCGATAGGAGCTGAGAGAGAGACTCGCGGCGACGTAGAGATCGACTTGGCTGGACGCCGATGCTTGCAAGTGCTCTTTCAGCCAGTCTCTTAGACTTGTCAGCGACACCGCTAGGTCGAACACGGCGTCGCTGGCCGCCGTAGTATCTTGGGCTGCCTCCGCCGCACTCAGCCGAGCAAGGTCTCGCTCCGCCTTCGCGAGCATGTCTTGCGGCGATGATATTCCGAACGAAAGCGTCACTTGATGAAGTCTAGCTATGTTTATGATGATCGGTATAAGAACCTAATTTGCCAATTTGTATCCGTATAACACGCCTCTACTGTCCGTCAAGACTACGCCATGCCCTGTGCTGTTTCAATGAGCTGTAACCGTGGGCCCATGTATCACGGGTTCTTATGCGGATCGGCGTAAGCCCCCCTTCTGATAGCGGTCAGTCGTGGACTTCTGCTTTGGGTCGAAAGCGGTCATTTGAGGCATGTGGGTCAAGAATGAGGGTCAGTGTGCTATTTCTTTGTGTGACATAGCTTGTTTTGGTTTCCCCGATACATAGCCGTCCAACTTTCTCGCCGATGCCCTCCTGCAACGAAATAGTTCCCTGACCCTCATTTCTCTATTTTGCGGTGTGCGCCATCAGCTCTTCACCCGTGCGCGTCGGTAGGATTGAATGTCAGCGTGCGACTGCCGCCTGCGACTTGTGAAGGCCCTCCAGAATGAACATGCGCATAAGAACCTGGTAGGGTACGCCACGCCACTCCGCGAGCGCTTTCAACTCGTTGATGGTGCGCTCCTCAAGCGCGATGCTCGTCGGCAGCTTGCGGCTCTTCTTCAGCCGCTTGGCGGCCGCGAGGATCTTCTTCCGCTCGAACACGGACGTGCGTGCGTAAGCCTTATCAGATTTCGCGTAGGTATGTTTCAGCGGCCGTACTTTTCCTTCTTTGAGGGTGAACACCACGTGCACAATCCGTCCTTCTGTGGTTGTCCCCACGATACCAAGGCGTTCTTCATGAACCAGCGGGCTCACTTGAACACCGAGAGGTGCTACGCGAGGGGTCAGTTCGTGAATGTGCATCCTCTCCCGCTTGTTGTCAGGAGGAAGTGCATGGTCAAGCACTGATCCCGATATCATCTATTTCCTAGTTCATGCCCGGGTTGCTGTTCAGAGGCGCAAATGCGTTTTGAGACTGGTCGTGGTCCACAGTTTGATATTGGGTATGTTCTCGAAGGCGCGATCATTCGACCAAATCCCGTCATGTTCTTCCGCAAGCGCGAGCGCGACAAAGGGAACATCGTCCGGATCGATCGCACCTATCAACGCATCGGCGGCAGGAAGATGCGGCGCGATTCGTTCAAAGGGAACGACGACCACGGACGTGAGCAGCAGCGTCAGTAGTAGATCGATCTCATCCACTTTCAGGCTTGCCCCCCGGGCGATCTTGGCACGATGCCGGGCGAGCTCGTCAAGGGCAAAGGCCGGCAAGAGAAATTGCAGATCGGGCAGGAGGAGAATGCGTCTCGTCATGGAATCTTTAATGAGGGCGGCGATCAGGACATTCGTATCAAGAACCAGTCTCATGCGTGTGAGGCTTTGGCATAGCGGCGACGCAACCCTGCCTTGACGGATCGGGCGAGGTCTTTCGCAACAGGCTCAGTCAACGCACTGCGAGAAGCAAGCCGATCGGCCAATGCTACTTGACGAGCGTATTGCCACAGCGCCTGCTCGGCCACACGAGCCCATGGGATCTCCCTATGCCGCTTGAGAATCATGTCCAGTTCGACAGGGACATCGATCACGACCTTGGACCGTGCTCCACCGTTAGATTTACGCTTCATTGAAATACTCCTTCTGATCAAAGGCCGACACCCGGGATCCCGTGAGGCAATTCTAGCATAGTTCGATGCACGTGGACTGATCGATCAGTCCTGCGGACTGCTGACCGACCTTCATGAAGACCTTCTCGATCGACCAGGTTCAGCGGATGATGCGGCAGTTAGGCTATGCGCTGGGGGCGCGGCTAGTTCAAAGATAAAAAATGCCTGTGAACGGCGACGCCAGGATGGGTTCAAGTCTTGTAACTTGCATGACGATCTGTTGGCCAGTCGGCTGACAGTCGCAGAGTGCAGCCCCAGCCAATCTGTCACCTCTCTCCGGCTGTACTCATTCCGATGGATCGTTTGGATGATTGTGTGATCGCACTACGTCTTGGAGAGCTTCCTGCCCGACAGCCTCGTGAGTGGCGGTCGGCTCACATAGCGTTGAACCCGAGGGATCATGGCGATCTCCTCCTAGCCCCGGACATACCATTTGAGCTTCACGACAACGTCCTCCTCTAGACAGACGCTGAACTGTGTACGGGGAACGTGGCTGAGCCAATGTGAGGCACGTGATGGAGTCGGGAGATGGGACTTACAACTGTCCGAAGAGGAAGGTAAGATGCCAAAACGTAATTGCAAATTATTTGCAATTGTAAGTGTGAGGCTGTTCCCCATGCGCTACGAAGTACGCCCGGGTCCCGAGCATTTTTTGCCGCCGGCAGCGGCCAGCATGGGCATTCGATTGCCCAATCCAGGCGAAGCGATTGTGCACGGATATGTCGTGCCCGAGGAACAGGCGATGGAGGAGGCAGCCCGGCGATTCCTGAGTGCCAAGGTGCCGACGATCTTTCCAGGACCACTGGTGTTATGGGCCTGGACGCCCACGGCCGAGAAAAAGGCGAAGGCGATCCGCCACCTCTTCGACACGTTGAAGGAAAGCGTGGGACCTCATCAGAAACCGATGTTGATTCCTATGCCGGACTATCGACCCAAATATCCGAAGATCAATCCGGAGGTCGAAATCAATCCAAACCATCCGAATCTGACGATTTGGCACAACCGGATCGATACCTGTCTTTTTATTGGGGTCCATTGCCATCAAGCGAATCTGACCTTGAAGATCGTGCGCGGCGGCACGAATTGCTACACGATGGCGATGTGCGCCCAGGCTGGGCATGAGGATGCGATGCTGTCCTTCCGCGACATTACGCCGGATCACATTATGCGGTTGGCGGAGAAGGTGCGTGAATTGAAGGGGACTGTTTCAGGTCCGATGGCGATTCAATAGGAGTCGACATGTCTGAGTTTTCAACACCGCCGTCCGGCTTCATGGCCTTTCTCCCCAAAGAATATCAGGGAGAATTTTCGCGTGACTGGATTATGGGGTTGTCGCCGTTTTACGACCAGACTTGTGCGCAATGTTTCACGGTCCAACAGGGAAAGTGGATTGGATTGGGATCGCAAGGGTTCGATGCGAGCGCGCTGAAGTGCGAGGCACGATTCTGAGAGATTCAGGGCTGTGTGAGGCAACGCCACGTGAAGAAATAGTGCTTATTCTGCCGTAACCACGCGGTGCATAAGGAAAAACGGTAACACGATTGTGAGACATCTTCGTTTCCATCGCATCCTCTTGGCTGGAGCGCTGCTTGCCTATTTGGCTTTGGCATTGCCGCTGCCATTCGTGCTGCTGGATCATGAGTTGGGACTCCTGACCGGAGATTCAACCCACTCGGTGCATGACGACCATGCCTGGCTTGACCATGCCGCCGGGGATGGCATGGCGGTAAGCGATGGTGGTATCGCTCCGGACACCCTCATTGCGGTTGATTCTTTCCCAGATCGGTTATTCGTTGAGTCATTACGAGTTCACCTACCTTCTGCTCGCGGTCCTCCTTTCCTTCTCGCATAGCCAACAGAAAACAGTCTGCTGGCAGGGTGGGTTGTCCACTCTGTTATTGGATTGTCGAACAACGGTTGTGACGATCGGGGCACAGGGATCCTGATGATTCCTTGTAGGGGAGGATGCTGTGAGTCAGTGGCGTTGTCTTGGTCTGTGCGTGCTTGTCGCGGGAGTCATGGTTGTGAGTGAGCTTATGTGGCCAGCAGCATCGGAGGCTGCTGAAAAGGAGAAAGAAGCTATTCAGGAGGTTGAACTGCCAGCTGTGGAGATTCGTGATCAAGCCATTCGAGCTGCAGGCACCGGCACGCTGCATCTGGAGCGGTCGAGTCCCTCGGCGAGTCGGCTGGGTCTCTCCATGCGGCAGATTCCTGCCAGCGTGGAAATCGTGGATCAGACGCTGCTGCAAGAGCGGGGGTTACGCACCATTTCCGAAGCGGTGGAAGGGGCCACCGGCGTGACCGTGGGCGACTCCCCGGGCAATCCCGCCAACTTCTCCATGCGAGGCTTCACCAACAATCAACTCCGGTTGCCGTACGACGGGCTGATGATTGGGCCAGCCTCCATGACGTCGCGCCCACGCGACACCTGGAATCTCGAGCGTATCGAAATTCTCAAGGGCCCCGCCTCGGTCCTCTATGGCGAAGGGGCACTCGGCGGGGCAATCAACTTCGTGACCAAGCGGCCGGTGCGGAGTGATCAGGTCACCGTGGATGCGTTGTTGTCATACGGGACGTACAATACGCTGCGCGCGGCGGCCGGCAGTGGCGGCCCTCTCCGCTGGGACCACCTACACTATCGCGTCGATCTGAGCTATCAGACCTCCGACAGCTTCAGTGGCATCCAACGCACGCCGTACACCCATTGGAATATGACCAGCGCCCTGCTTTATGACGTCACGCCACGCTTGAACTTTGAGCTGTCGTTCGACGTCAGTCATGACCGCAGCGTCCCCTATTGGGGCACGCCGCTGGTCCCCGGCAGCTTTGCCGGGGCCTCGGCCATTTCTGATGTCGTGAGCACGCGAACAGGTCAAACCATTGATGCGCGGTTCTTCCGCCAGAATTTCAACGTCGTCGATGCCAACATGAGTTCGACGACCTACTGGGCCAAGCTCAAAACCAACTGGCAGCCGACCGACACGATCCAGATCCGTAACCAAGGTTACTACTATTGGGCCGGGCGGGACTGGCAGAATGCCGAGACGTACCAGTTCAACCCCGGGACCCTGCTGCTTGACCGGGATCGGTTCTTTGTTCAGCACGATCAGTACATTCTCGGCGACCGGCTGGAACTGCAAGTCAACGAGCCGATCCTGGATCATAAGAATCGGTTCGTCGTCGGGGTGGATTTCAGCCACCTGCATCTGAATCGCCCGAGTTTCTTCAGCGCGGGGGACAGTATCGATCCCTTCGCCGTACCGTCAGGCTCGTTCGGGCCGATCGTCTCGGCCGAGCAGCGGTCCACCATCACCACGACCGCCATCTTCGCCGAAAACCAGTTCAGCGTGACCGATGCGTTGAAACTGGTCAGCGGGATGCGGTTCGACCATATCGACCTGAACCGGAAGCTGTTCAATACTGCCGGGGTCTTCAACCAGACGGCGAGTTTCGAGCGTGATTTCCAGCTGGTGACCTGGCGGGTCGGCGCGGTGTACGACCTGCTCCCCACGCTGACCTTGTACGGGCACTATGCGACAGCGGCGGATCCGGTCGGCACGAACCTCTTTATCGTGCGGGCGGCGGAGAACTTCGATCTGGCCACCGGCGCGCAGTGGGAGGTGGGTCTGAAACAGAGTCTCTGGAACAATCGTGCCGAGTGGACCGTGGCCTACTTCGATATCTTCCGGAAGAATATCTTGACGCAAACGTCGTTGCTGGCAGCGGAGAATGTCGGGCGGCAAACCTCCAAGGGGTTCGAGCTGAGTGCGGCGGTGCGTCCCACTGACGCGTGGCGGATCCAGGGGAACCTGACGTTCCTATCGGCCGAGTTTGACGACTTCTCGGAGCAGGCCGGAGGCAATCTCGTCTCGCACGATGGCAATCGGCCGCCGAACGTCCCGCAGACGGTGGCGAATCTCTGGAGTCAGTACCGGATTCCGTTCGTCATTCCGTTCGACCTGGGTGCCGCGTTTCGTTACGTGGGCCCGCGCTTCGCCGACAATGCCAATGCGGTGCGCTTGCACAGCTACACGACGGCGGATGTGTGGGTCTCCATTCCCTATAAGAACGTTGCACTCACTATCCGTGGGCGGAACCTCGCGGACAAGACCTATGCCATCTGGGCCGATCCGTTCTATCCAAGCCAGGTGTTGCTCGGTGCCCCACGAACTCTGGAAGTCATGCTCACGGCGCGCTTCTAAGGTGATGATGAGTGGCGGAATTGTGAGGGCGGTGCATCGCCGACTGGGGCTTCTATTGGGGCCGGCGGTGTTGCTGTGGTTTCTGTCAGGACTGGTCTTGCTGTGGGTGCCCTATCCCAGTCTGACGGAGCAAGAGTGGTTTCAGGCGGCGGAAACGATTTCACCGCGCAGTTGCTGTGTGCCGCTCAGCCGACTGCTTCAGAAATGGGATCGACCAGAAGGAATCGAGTCGGTGCGTATCCGAATGGTCGGTGGGCGACCTGTGGCCACGGCGCAGTTTCTGGATGGGACGATGGTAGCACTCGAGGCCGACACAGCTGAACCGGTGGCGTCCCTCAGGCCAGAATGGATCGAGCGTATCGCACGTCAGTTTTCGTCTTTCAGTTTAGTGGAGGAGATGAATCTGATCGACCACGATGTCTGGACCGTCCATCAGCGGTTCGATCCGTATCGACCATTATGGAAAGTCCAGCTGTCTGGAGAGAACAGGCCTGTCCTGTATATCTCGAGTGTGACAGGCGATGTCGTGCAAGACACGGCCACAGGTGAGCGGCGGTGGAACCTGGTCGGTGCGGTCATTCATTGGTGGTATTGGCCCTGGCTCCGACGCCGTTGGGTCTGGTGGGACCAAGTTGTCTGGTGGGTCAGTGCAATCGGAACAGTAACGGTGGTGGCCGGAGGCCTGATTCTTGGTCGAGAGTGGGTGAAACGCGGTTGGTCTGGTTGCTGTACCGGCCATTGGAAGGTTCATCGACTGTTGGGTGTGATCGCTGGCCTTTCAGCCTGCTGTTGGATGGCGAGTGGCTGGCTGTCGATGGACCATGGGTGGTGGTTTTCTGATGGGAAGATCAATGTCAAAGACCGTGAACGATTCATGGGTGGGCGGCTCATTCCGAGTGATGTTGAGAGCATGGCGGATTTCTACGCGACGTTGACAGATGAGACAGTCAAAGAGATTCGACTGATCAAGATGAACGGCATCGTCCACCTCGTGGCCCGCACGTCTCCCTCGCATCAAGCTATTTGGGCGATGACGGGACAAGATGAGAGTCCGCGGGAAGCATTTCAAGATGAGGTGGTGAAGGCAGCAGCCAGGCCTCTACTCGGTGATGGGTTATTGACAATGATGAAGGTTGAAGAAAACGATTCTGATACCTGTTTGACGATCGGTGATGAAACAGCATCGCCGCTAACTCGGGTGGCGACCACTGATGTCGAATCAAGAGAAGTGTTAGTGGATAACCGAACCGGTACCGTCGTGGAACGGCTGGATTCCAGCCGCCGACTCTATTACCGGCTCTTCAATGGGTTGCATCGATGGGACGTGTCCTGGCTCTCGCACCATTGCGATGTGCGCCGGATGTTGATGTCTCTCTGGTGTCTGCTTGGGGCCGGATTGGCCGGATCCGGGATGTGGATGGGGCTTGTCGGTCCAGGCATGAAGGCTCGGCAGCGATGAACAGGGGAGTGGAGATGATCGAGTCTGGGACCATGATGCGAAGCTGGGGTTGCTCCATCGCACTGCATGGGGCCCTGTGGGGACTGGGCTTGTGGCTGATCTCGCAACCGGCCATCGTGCTGCAGCCGATATTTCAGTGGGAAGTGTCACTTGTCAGTCAATCTCAGCAATCAAGCAGTGGCGTACCCTCGATCGACGCATCATCACAGTTTGATCATCGAATGCGTTCAGTGGCTACCGAATCGGCAGGTAAGTCTGCGGCAGCGGCATCGTCTGTTCAGTCAGTGACTCATAAAGCAGAAGCTCCTAAGGAGCCGGTTCTATCCGAAGAAGGAACCGAGTCAACCCAATCTGTGATCGCAGGGGTTGTGCCGAATCCGAGCGAAGCAGACCATTCCACAGCGTCGCCTTCTCAGACCTTAGGGGAATCTGAGCACGTCGTGGATGACAAGGCGCAGGACCCTCATCCTCCCGACGTTCGATCAGCTGTTGCGGCTGATCGACTTGCCGACGGTTCATCAGGTCCGCCGACTCACGCCACAGTGCCATCCTCAGCGGTGGCAGACGCAAGCTCGTTTGAGACGAAGTCTGATTTCGGCTGGTTGATGCGTATGCTCTGGGGTCAGATTACGGAGCGAAAACGGTATCCGCACGAGGCTCGAATGAATCAGTGGGAGGGGCGGGTGATCGTGCGAGTCGTGATCAATGCACAGGGCCAATTGCTTGATGCCTCTGTGGCAATGGGTTCCGGGTACGAGGTGCTGGATCGCGCTGCTCTTGAGGCGATCAAGGAATCCTGCCCCCTGGCTCTCTCCCAACCGCTGGGGCGGGAGCGACTCGTTTTGCGGATCCCGATTCAATACAAGCTGAGCTCGTAGGATGTATTGATGGTGTGCAGGAGCCTGAGTGAGGAATCAAACAGGAAAAGAGCGCTAAGCTAAGCCGATTTACTATGATTCAGGTGGCCAGGAAAGTAGCGATCAAGAGACAGGTTTTGGAGTGATGGCGGCGGCGAGTTCATGCAGCAGATGTTCGGTCTCGTTCCAACCCAGACAGGCATCGGTAATGGAAACACCATGCTGAAGGGCCACCCCTTCTTTCCATGCTTGTTTACCGGGATTCAGGTTGCTTTCGAGCATAAGGCCCATGATGGACTGACGGCCTTCACGGAATTGCCGCAGGACCTCCTGGGCGACGAATCCTTGGCGCGTATGATCCTTTTGGGAATTGTCATGCGAACAATCGATCATGATGGGACGGGCGATGCCTTCTCCAGCAACCGCGGCCTCAGCTTTGGCCACATCCTGTGCTTCATAGTTTGTTCGTCCGCCTCCACCGCGTAGCACGATATGGCGGTCGGGGTTGCCCATGGTTCTGATGATGGCAGTCTGGCCGTCGGCATTGATGCCGACGAAATGGTGCGGGGTGCGGGCGGATGTCATGGCATTAATGGCGACCTGCAAACTGCCTTCTGTTCCGTTCTTGAACCCGACCGGCATGGAGACCCCGCTGGCCATTTCTCGATGCGTCTGGCTTTCGGTCGTCCGGGCACCGATGGCCGCCCAACTGATGAGGTCGGCGACGTACTGCGGGCTGATCGGATCCAGCAGCTCTGTCCCACAGGGAAGGCCCAATTGATTGATCCTGAGAAGAATCGCTCTCGCCAGTTCCATCCCTGCCGCGATGTCGCAGGTGCCGTCGAGACGCGGGTCGTTGATGAGCCCTTTCCACCCGATGGTGGTTCTCGGCTTTTCAAAGTAGGTCCGCATCACGATCAGGAAACGGTCACGCAAAGCATCGGCGATGGGCTTCAGCTTGCCGGCATATTCATAGGCAGCCTCGGGGTCATGGATGGAGCAGGGGCCGACGATGACCAGGAGCCGGTCGCGGTCTTCTCCATGAAGGATTCGGCGAATGGCTTCTCTGGTTTCGACGACGAGCGCCGCCGCCTGATCGGTAATCGGGAGTTTGGTCTTGATGGCGCGAGGGGAAGGGAGCGCCTTGATTTCAATGACGTGTTGATTGTCGATCGGTCTATTCATGAGCAGTCACGTCCTTAAACGGTCCCAATCACCTTGGTTTTGAAGGGGAGCCAATCTAACGAATCGCGCCAGAAAAGTCCATACCGTTTGTTGCTGGGGCTGGATTGAGTCATCTGGCAACTGGTTTCAACGGTTCTTGCAATTCTGATCATTGGATGCCTATTCTACGACCATGTTGTTGAGACGACTGAGAGACCTCTCCTCGTTACTCCGCTCAGGAGTGGCGTTGGGGATGATCTGCATCATCCTGGGGCTGGCTCCGTTTGCCGTTGCTCAGGATGTCCACCACGAGTTAGCCGCAGCCGATTCGGATGGTCATGAACATTCGGACACCGACATCTGTCAGTGGGTCCAGCACCACATTGCAGGATCAGTCGATCTCGATGTTCCGCGATGTGCCGTGTGTGACGTTGTCCGACCGCAGGAACTTCCATCCGAATCCATTCTGCTCTCGGTTGCCCTCTCGCTCATCGGACCCTCTCGCGCTCCTCCTCAAGTATAGCTGAGCCACCAAGCAAGCAGTCAGGACGGTTGATTAGGCTGCGCAGTCCAGGCACGCCTCGTCCATCCGTTCTCATTGATTATGTGTGGATTTGTGAGCGAGGAGGGGCATGATGTACTCAGTTGTGACACATGTGTTGAATGCAACGTTCGTGACGATTGTCGTGGCGGTCGTTGGGGGGGCGTTTTCAGCCCTTCAGGCAGCTGACAACGAGCAAACCCAGACGATCAAGGGAGTTGTGCAACAGCAGGACCTTCGGCGTGTGCCGCAGGCCATTATTGAAGTCAAAAATCAAGTGGGTGAGATGGTGTCGTCCGGAGTCTCGAATGATGCGGGCGAATTCAAAGTCGCCGTCCCCGAGAGCGGTACCTACTCCGTCAGTGCGGTACAAGAGACCTATCGGAGTGAATATGTAGTGCTGACGCTTGGTGAAGAGCCGGTAAGTCCCGTTACCCTGACCCTTTCTAAAACCAAGGAAGTGTCGCTGGAGGTAGTGGCGCCCTTGCCGCCGATCAACACCAAGTCGTCCAGCGAGACCTATTCACTCAGCCGGAAGGAAATCGATATTCTTCCGCGAGGCAACAACAACGAGCTCCACGACGTGTTGCTGACGATCCCGGGCGCGGTCTATGGATCGTTGAAGCAGGTCCATATCAGACAGGACCACGCCAACTTGCAACTCAGGATCGACGGGGTGCCGATTCCCGATACGGTCTCCTCGACCTTTTCCGATGTCATCACGCCGCGGGCGTGGGAACGGGCCGACATTGTCTTGGGTGGGATGGAAGCCAACGTGGGTAATAAGACGGCTGCGCTCATCGATATTACGACGAAGAGCGGCACGAAGCCGGGATTCGGCTCGGTCCAGATGTTCGGCGGGTCGAATAAAACAATCAATCCGTCATTCGAGTACGGAGGCACGATCGGCGAGAAGTTCCGCTACTACTTCTTGAACAGCCATACGGCGACGAATCGTGGCATCGAGCCGCCGACGCTCGGCCATTCGATTTTTCATGGCCAGAGCGAGCGGAACCAGACGATGTTCCGTGGCGACTATCAGTCGGACAACAATAACAATTTTACGTTCTTGTTCTTGAACTCCATCGCGAAATATCAGATCCCGACGTCCCCAGGGCTGGAGGCGAGCCCGACCATTCTCGGTCTGCTGCCTGGGGGATTTACGCCGGTGCCCTCGGAAATGATTGATGAGAATCAGAAGGAGAACAACCAATACGGCCACCTGGTGTGGCGGCGCGACATCAACACCCGAAACTTTTTCAGTTTGGCCGGGTATTTTCGTCACACCAGAGCCACCTTTCGAACAGATCCGTTGAATGTCCTCGCCTATGTGCCGGAAGAAGAAGTAGGGGAGCCTTTCTCGGCCGGGAGCCAAGACCGTATCGGCTATTCCGGTGGCGTGCGCATGGATTATACGTACGTCCATAGCAAGGAACATTTGATTAAAGCCGGGTTCCAAGTCGATCGGACCCAGGCGATCAATAAGACGAGATTGTTTACGTTTCAGGACATCGGGGGACTTCCGGACGGAGGCGTGATCAACGCCGGCGGCGACAACAGACTCGTCGGGTGGCGACAGGAGTTCTGGATACAAGATCAGTGGACGCCGAATGAACACTGGACCTTCAACCTCGGGGTCCGGGCCGATGTCGTACAGTATCAGCGTGACGAGGGGCAGATCAGCCCGCGAGTCGGTGTCACGTACCGATACAACCCCGCCCATGCCTTCCACGCGTTCTATGGGCGCATGTTTACCCCTCCGAATCTCGAGCGGGTTGCCTTTACCAGCTTGAATACAGAGGGAACAAAGGCGCATCCGGAAGATACCACGAACAATCAGCCGCGGGCCGAACGGGCCCATTACTTCCAAATCGGGAGCGTCCATGCCCTCACGGATTGGGCGACCCTCCAGCTTACGGGATACTATAAGCTCGCCAATTATCTTTCGGACGCTCATCAGTTAGGCACGACACCCTTGCTGAACCACATTGCTTTTGAACGGGGATGGACCAGGGGGGCCGATGCCGCGCTCAAGGTCTGGTTCATGGAGAATCTGACGGGTCGCGCCAATATCGCCTGGGGACAGTGCAAAGGCTATGGCTTGCAGTCTGGGCACAATCTGGTGCATGAAGAGGAGCTTGCGGATATCAATTCACGCAGCGGTGTCCATTGCGACCACCAGCAGACGTTGACTGCCTCGGGGATCCTCAGTTACCGGCTGTTCGATCGCACGACCTTCACCGGCCAAATGTTGTTTGCGTCGGGACTGCGGACGGCAGAAGAAGGTGCCAAGACCAACTCGAGCCATAGCCCGACCTACACGATCTATAACTTTTCGATCTCGCACGTCATTCCGTTGCCCTGGCATGGGCAAAAATTCTTGATCGGGTTCGATATCGTGAATGCGTTGGATCAACAGTATTTCATCAACCAGGGTGAAGGCAGTATCGGACTCGGTGTGTCTCATGCCGGCATGCCGCGATCCTTCTTTTTCCGCGGGCAATGGTTCTTCTAGTCGGATGCTGAAACGGGCCATCAACTGCGTTCTCGGCTTGTGCGAATCCTCAACGTACCCCAGAGGGTACGCCTCCGGTTCGCTCGTCGCCTGTGGCCTTGTTGAGTGGCCCGTTTGAGCATCCGGTCGTTGATAGCGTAGAATGAGAAATTATGCAAAATATTCATAGGCTACTCTTTGCCGTTATCTTGGCGTGGCCGGTTGCGCTCTATGCTGTGGTCGGGGATGAGGCCACGCATGAGAGCGATCACGAGGAGGATGTGCTTGAGCTGCCTGAGGTGCATGTTCATGGACTCACGCTCAATAAGGACCAGCAATTAGGCCCGGTTGCCAAGTCGACGCCTTGGCCAGGTATTCCTGCTTCTCTCAACGGTCAAGAGATCGATGATTGGATGAAGGTTCGTCTCTTGGTGTCCAAACAGGCGAAGGTCAGCGTCGTTGTGCTGGAGCCCTGCAAGCATCGTGAGTTGACCACCGCTGGGGTTCATGCGCTCGGCAAATGGACCTTCGACCCCCAAATGAGCGGCGATGATCCGGTGGATGGCGAGCTGACCGTCCGGATTCATTTCAGGACCAGATGACGCGAACAACGCGTTGCCGGTATTCGCCGATTGAGAGATCGGGTAAGAGATCGGTGGAAGCTTGACGGGTGATGAGTAAGGCTTTATCGTCGCACGCATGAGCGTGGACGAGACCCTCTTTCTGGCGATCAATGGATTGGCAGGCCAGTCAGCGGTTGCCGATTACATTTTCCTGCAACTGGGAAACCGTAGCACGCTCTATCTTCCGGGTGCCTGCGCGATCGCCTATTGGATCTGGAGCAACAGGCGTGAGGCGCTGTTGGGCGGTCCGGTTCTGGGAGCAGCAGTCGGACTCACCGATTTCTTTGGAGGGCAGCTCAAATGGGTTTTTGAACGAGTTCGACCCTGTCGGGCCCTCACCGACGCGGTGAAGATTGAGCCGAGCGGCTGTGGGGGGTTGTTCAGCTTCCCGTCGAACCACGCGGCCAACACCGCAGCGCTCGCAGTATTCCTCCAAGTCTTGTACCCCAAGTCAGGCTGGATCACCTGGCCGATTGTGGCATTCGTCGGATTCTCCCGCGTATTTATCGGTGCTCATTATGTGACGGACGTCCTCGGTGGGTGGATGCTTGGAGGAGTGATCGGCGGAGGAGCGGCGTGGGCCCTGCTTCAATGGCCGAGGTTCAGGAAGAAGTTGGAGTCGGTCGTCACGCCCATTGGAAAAGTTGAAGTCAGATCCTGAGGATTACGCCGGCGGTGATGGTTCTTCAAGTGCCGCTAACAGGCCGGCTCGCAGTCGATCGACATCGTATCCCCGACCAATCAGCACCAGCGCAGACGTTGGCTCATCCAAGAGTGTCACCGGTGTGATCGTGGACTGTCCCGGCAGCGCGTATTGGAATTCCTGCAGCTCCGGTTCCTTGCCGAATCGGAAATATCCTTTCGCCCGCTCCAGTTGTTTTGGGATCGTCTTCATCCATGCCAAGAAACGCTGGCGATTCAGCGGACCAGGCAGTGGGACGGTTGTCGCGATGGGATGGTAGGCAGCTCGTTGAACGGAAGCCGCCCGTGACGTCCCGAACATCACGTTCGTCGGAGCTGTCGGTTTTCTTGAGGTGTATGGGGCCAATAACTCAGCGGCATCGAGTCGCGCGTGGGACGTTTCCCACAGCCGCGCATAGGGGTTTTGCTCGACGATCGATGTGCGGAATCCTTCCCAGTGACCTGGGATGTAGAGATCTCGCTTATTCAAAATGAGTTCATCGGCGCACCGGATGGCTTGTGTCGTCACATAGGCGCTGGAGTGGCTTTCGTCCGTCGAGACCGGATGCAAAAGCGCGATGACCCGTTCGAGAACCGCCAACCGCGCGGTGTACGCATCAGTCACCGCATCGACCACTTCAGCAGGATCGGCCAGCCCCGAACATTCCAGAATCAACACATCCGATCCATGATCACGTACCAGCTGGGCAATACCCCATGAGAGATCTTCCTTTGTGTCGCAACAGACGCAGCCACCGGCTAGGTTCATCACCTGTTCGGCGAGTGTGCCGGCGCGAGGACCATCGATACTGACCGATCCGGCCTCGTTCATCAGTACGCCGGCTCGTCTGCCTTGGGCTTTCCAATGTTCCAGCAGCCGCATCAACAATGTGGTCTTGCCGGCACCGAGGGAGCCGCAGAGAATGTAGAAGGGGACAGGCGATGAGGTCATACGTCTCCTTAATCACGTACGAGGTATTGTACCGGGATCGTATTGGAACGTGAAGAGCGGGAGGATACATCACGCCGCTTGGGAACTCGTGAGACTTATCCGCCGGCGAAGACCGGGCGAAATCCCGCGTCGGTGAGAATGAGCGCGACCGCCTCACGCTGATCGCCTTGGACCTCGATCCGTCCTTCCTTGACCGTTCCGCCTGCTCCACAGGCTTTCTGCATCCGTTGAGCGAGCGCTTCTTTTTCCGCCTGGCTGATTCTCACAAACCCTGTGACCACCGTGACGGTCTTGCCTCCACGGTGCGCCGTCTGGCGAAGGATATCCACGCGCCCACGATTCTTCTTCGGCGCGGAAGACACTGGTGCCTTCGGGGTGGAAACAGGTGGCATAGGCGAAGCCGCCGGGAGGGAGGAGTACTTAAGTGAGGCAAATGGGCTGGCCCACTTGATCGGCCCACCGTCAGTGGGGAGGCGTTTCTTCTCTTTCATATGTGGATTACTCCAGCCGAAGGCTACACCTGGGTGGGTCGTACGACAAGTGCCCATCGAACCAACCCCATTAGGAACCAGAGACTGCTTGCCGACCGGCAGTGTGATCACGTACGTGCCCTCAGCTCTCGTACTCCGCGGCCGATCTTGCGCCGGATGAGCGTCCGCAGCGTCACCCCGTTTGCGTAGCCGACCTGGGTGGCAATTTGATCAATACTGGTGTTGCTCGTCTGCAGAAGGTGAACCGCACGCTCGACGCGAAGATCCTGAAAATATCCAAGCGGGGACTTGCCTATGACCGATTTCAGGCGGCGTGTCAGGGTCCGTGGGCTCGTGGCCACGGTGCGAGCGGCATCATTGAGGGAGAAACCGTCGGCCAATCGACGACGTGCCCATCGCTCGAACCGCTCGACAAATGGGTCTGCGTGAGCAAGATGATCAGGAATGGCAAACGCTGCCTGGGATGGCCTTGGGTCAATGACGAGGTAGCGCGCCGTCATTGTGGCCAGTGCCGGGCTACTTTGACGGACTAGCCAAAGCGCCAGATCCAGGTGCCCTAGTGCAGCGCCAGCGGTGATGAAGCGTGAGTCGTGCACAACCATTCGAGATTCATCGAGGATGACATGCGCATATTGCTCACGGAAGAACGGAGCGAGCCACCAGGACGTCGTGGCATGATGGCCGTTGAGCAGTGACGAGCCGGCAAGCACAAACGTGCTGGTGCAGGCTGCCCCAACGAGCGTACCGGCAGCAGACCAATCGCGCAACAGGGCTTGTGCATCTGCCGTGTCTCGCCGCTTCAGTGCCATTCGTAATGCCTCAGGCATTTTCGCTCCAATGGCAGGAACCAATACAACATCGGGACGCGCGAGCCGTGTTGCCGACCGCACTGGTACCAACAGTCCTTGGCTTGTGCGCACGCGAGGTCGGACACCGATCATCGTCACATCAAAGCGTGTTGACGATACCCCTGTGGATTTCGCCAGTGTGTTCGCTGTACCAAAGGTGTCGAGAAGGGAAGATAGGCCCGTGTCGAATACTTCCGAGAGAGCCAGCACATAAATGCGCATGGCGAGAACTGTATCATAATTGTCATTCCTGCCACTAGCTCATCTGGGGA
>CAZAKX010000055.1:0-11720 GCA_964485915.1 uncultured Nitrospira sp.
TCGGCGCTTGGGTCGCCGATTGGACGCTTTGACTGAGCCACGCATTCGGATCCGTCATCGACGGAGGAGCTACAGATGGCGCTGTGACGCCTGGCGAGGGAGGCGGCGTATTAAGGAATCCGGTCCCTGGTTTGACTGCGGGATTGATCCCTGTGAGATCGGTCGGCTGCGGTCCTCCGATCGCCGGAAACTCACCGATGCCTGGCTTCGCCCCTGGCGCTTGTGTAAAATTCGGATTGCCGGCAGACGGCGGTTGGTTCGACGCCGCTGCCCCGGCCCCGCTCGCCACGTCGTCTGCATTGCTGCTAAACATTTTCCCCATCCCTTTGTCCCAGGACGAGGCGTAGAGATCGCCGATCCGTGCGCTGAACTGTTTAAACCCTTCGGCGGCAAAGCCGACTCCGAATCCAAGAATGCTTCCACCCAGCCCCACATAGCCCATGATCTTCCCAGCACTGAGGAGATCTTCGTTACCGGTGATGGCCCCGACCGCCGTGACGGCAAGACCAGCCATCCCAACGACCGTTGACACGGCCACGACCGCCGACGCCGTGGCTGCTACGGCCGCCCCTACCGTCGCCGCACCGGCGGCCGCCGCGCCAATGGTTGAGACCGCCGCCATCGTGGCCGAGACCGCCGCAATCGTCGCAGTGACTATAGCCATACAAGCTCCGACAAATTCACTAAAGGTTTAGTCCATCCCGTTTCACGTATCCGATACCCGCGCCGCGCATACAGACGATGTAATCCATCGTCATGTACGCCCCCGTTCAAATACACGAGTCGTGCTTCAACTGCGCCGTGATCGAATGCCCAGCGTTCGTACGCATCAAGCAATCGAATGCCCCCTCGTCCCGAGCGATACGGCCGACTGACAAACCAAAAGATTTCGTTGGCGCACAATCGATCGTCAAAGATATCTGGTGCAAGGAGACCGCCGAGTCCTCCGACGAGAAGATCAGCGTCCCACAACGAGAGCACAACTCCCACTTGGAGTTCATAGAATCGCGTCCAATTGCGAAGAAAGACCTCCGGGACAAAACTCCCCGCCAACTGAAACTCGGCATGAAACGCACACCCATGATCGACGCACAGCGGCAACTCCTCCTGTGTCAGCGCACGAATCGCCGTCATTTAAAAGCCTTCGGCGAGATTCAAATTCGCTAAATTCGGATTCGCTTTCACTTCGGCCAAAATTGCATTATACTCATTGAGCGCATCGACGGCGGCGCGTCGTTGAACAGTATCCGCCTTCGTTGCCTTCACCGCGTTCGTCAGTCTTGTGCGTTCGTCCAATTGCTGTTGCGGCGTCATCCTCGCGACTTGACCCTTCTTCGTAAAGAAATTCTGTAAGTTGATATCTTGAGGGGAATCGGCGCTCGACACTGCTTGCAATTGCTGCAACCCTTGATTCAACATTTTCAGTTGATTGTCGACGGCCGCCTGCTTGGCGTCAGCTTTCAATGACGGGTCGCGTGTGATATCCGCGATGTTCTTCACGGTATTGGAATACATGTCCGATGCCGCAGCATTCGTTTGGAGCAAGAGTTTCGTGTCGTTATCAAACTGCATCAATCGTTCTTTTGTCCCCGCGTCCAGTAACCCGAGCGAATACCGGGTGTCCGAGTCTAATTGCATGCCTGCCAGTTTATTCGCCTCCTGCGCATTCAGAGCGTTTATCTGGGTCGCGTTCTTCGCGTTTTCTAATGCCACCTGGTTCGCTTGCTGCGCATCAAATTGGCGTTGGGCGTTGATCGCGTTGCCGGTATTCGACATCGCTTTGTCGAAAAAGCCAGCGTCGGCTTGCGCGATCGGGAGTGCGCGATCGATCATAGCCCCTTGCGCGGCTCCGACGGCAAGGCTGGAGTTCAAGAGACCTCGCTCGGCTGCTTTTTGCAACCCTTCTGTTTCCCCGCGACGGAGATACTCACCACCGCGATCGAGGAGCGTGTTCATCTGTCCTTGCACCGTCCCTGTCACCGGATCCACGACATACGGAGCAGCCGTGTAGCGTTCGCTCGTCGCGCTGACGGGATCCGCGGACACCGATGCAGGTGCCTGGGGATAGCCTGGAATGGGGATCGAAGTGGCAGGCGGCGACGAAACAGGCGCCGGACGCGGTGTTTGGAACGGCGGTGGAGGTGCGGACGGAGTCGCGGGTGGAGGTTGTAAGGGCATGGGCGAAGCTCCTTGAGACAACGGGGGCATCAAAGTCTTAACCACCCCTGCCGGAACCGGGGCAGTCCACCCTGGCTGTACGGCAGGAGATGGTTTCGGCGCGGCTGCGACAGGTTTGGTCGGCAAATGTGGGTTCGCTCTCCCGTCGGTGTAATAGATAGGCGCGGTTGTGACAGATTTCGGCGCGGCTGTGACAGGTTTAGGCGCGGCTGTGACAGGTTTTGGTGCAGCCGCGACCGGTTTTGGAGGCGTCAGATGAGCGTTGGCTCTTCCATCTTGATATGGAATCGTGCTAAATTGCCCCTCGCGCATGGTAGCTCTCCAACTTCCTAGTTCGCACTTATTATTGCACGTTTAGCCCATCAAACGAGGGCTTATTTCATGCACTATCTCCCCTGCTTTTTAATGTTTCGCAAGGGTGTGCTGTGAAGTGTGATCGTGCTGACGGTGAACGGTAACACGTAGGTCGACGACGTTCGAATAGTCGGCTGAATGTTATACCCGGTGCCGCGAATATCGCCCTCTGTCGGAGATACCGTGGCGCCGTCCCACGTAAACGCATCCCAGATAAATGAATCCCAGGCTGGAGCGCTTGAAAAACTTGAATCATATGTCGTCGAGCCCGGTTGATTCACAAGCGCACTGTTATGACTGAGGCTGTATCCGAACTGGAATGTGGCATAGAAGTTGCCTTGTAGCTCAAACGACACCGCTGAATATTTTTTCTTTGTCCGATGTCCGCGCCCATTATTTTTGTTGAGTGTGAGGTAGGCGTCCAGCACCTCGCCATCAAACGAGGATCCGATATCCATCTCATAGACGTACCCTGTGGTCGATGCGCCAACCAGAACCCGTTCTTCGTTCGCACTCGTTTTCGATCCCCATCCGCACGTAAATGCGTGCGGAAACGCCATCCGCATCGGTCCGAGCAATTTTCCATTGACAATCGTCACGTAGAGCGCTTGCCCGTCGTTAAAATACACGCGATACTGATGCTTCGTATGATGCGTCGCCGCGAACATCGGCTTCGCCCGTTGTGCCACAATGAACGCTTGAATTTTCGCCGTCATGGACGATTGCGCAAAATCGCCAAAACGATCAGTCGTCCGAACGTTGGTGACACCGGAATGAGAAAACCAATAACCTTGTTCGAGGAGTTGCGCCGAGTAATGCGCCCCGCCGATTCCGTTATTATAGGATACTAAATTCCAGCTCGCCGCTGTTTTACCATAGAGAAAATGCGTGTTCGACAAGGTTGTGATACCGAGGACGGCGGTATCTTCCGCGCCACCTTGGCTGATGAAATTGCTGATCGTGTCACCGCACGCAATTTCCGACGCCCCGCTCGTCGCCGTCCATTTATATGGCTTCCCGATGCCAGAATGAATCGCCGAACTGCCGAAGGCGAAAAACAAATGCGCCTTATGCACTTTCACATGCTTCGGCGTATCCGACGCCGTTCCAGTCGCGATGGGAACAAACACAGTCCCGTCAAATTCGAATCCACGATTCGCGCCGTCACACCCATAGATCCGACGCGACGCCGATTGACCTTGAAAATTGCCAATGTCAAATTCAAATAGCCCGCCTGGAGCAAGGGTGATCGCGGTTTGTGCGCCGCTGAGTGTTAGATTAATCGCGCCGATCGTCGCCGCCCCGGCGGAAAAATTTCCTCCGCTTGGGGCGCCGATAATTAGTCTCCCCGCTGCGTCATTATCCGCCCATTCCCCGCTTTGCAACACGACCCGTTTAATCGTGGCCGTCACCCCGCCCTTCGTCAACGTCGCCCCTTCGGCTGGAACGGCCGTGCCTCCTGCTGTGAACGCCACTTCGTAATCAAACGGAACGAGGACCCAACCTGCGGCGGACGACTTGTACAAAATGGTATTCGTCCCGTTACTCCGAAACGCGTAGGTGACTTCCCCGCTCCCATTCAAATCCGCTTCGACCACGCCTTGCACTGGACCTGTTCCTGGAACCGGATCAATATCAGCACGATACTGTTCGGCGGCGAGGGCCGTATATTGGGCAGACGCGAGTGGAGAAAGAATGGTGCTGATCGGGACCGCCGTTCCGATGGTTGTGACTCCGACTTTCACGACCTCGGTATCGAGGAACGACGAGGTTACTTTCGTCACGATGACGAGGTTCGCTCCGAGCGCTATAATGACACCGGTCGCTCCGCTGGTATCTCCCGTCAGGGTTTGCCCCACCGTCGGCGTGTTCACAAACGACGATAATTGAACAATCGAAAATGTGGCAGAGGACGGTTTCGGCTGCCCGTCGAATCGCTCGTACCCACCGATTAATGCGTAGCCTCCGGTGGGGTCTGGGACCGCTTCGAAATTTTGACTGTCTTCGACGGTGCCAGGGGGACGAATTAATGCGGAGCCGAGTGTATACCACCCGCCGACGAGTTGGATCGTTTCAGGGATCGCTTGAGGAGTCGCGAATTGAATGGGCATACCATATCACGCCAAAGGGCCAGGGCCTCGAACTTCTGGACTGTGACTGCGAGACAGACGATTCACAATCTTGTTGTATTCTGTTTCCGCCTCGTTATACATCGTCGGGTCGTTTTCTGTGGCGGCATAGTACATCTGCGTCCGATAGACCAATCCCATGATCGCCCAATCAGGCAGTCCGAGCGGAACATCCGTGTCAGATAACGCGAAATGTTGAATGTGGCGCGTGTAATCCCCAGTGATCGTGTATCCGGCGAGCGGAGTTTGTAGACCGATGGAGAGTGACGGTGTAACCGTGAAGACAACCGGTTGGACCTGCGACGTGACGAGCGCGCCGATTTGATAGACGTCTCGGAAATTGTCGTACTCCATGTACGTGAGAAAAATTTCACCGGATTGATTACCCGTTGGATACATCCGAAAGGTGTGGCGCTCCCACCGACGGACGCTCCCGCTCGTCACCCCTGCCTCCGTCGGCGTGTAATAGACCTGCCCGGCGATGGTCGGGAACGACGTGCTCGTGCGCATGAATCCCCAATCGTCGCGTTTACCTTGCAGTTCGATCCACGCTTCGTCCGCCCACAAAATAAAATCGAGCGATTGACCCGTCTGGTTGATCACGCTGGACGTGAGCGAGGCAATCTGGCAGCGTTGCTGAGCACGCTGCACGATGTCGAGCAGCGTGGATGGGTTAATTATGGACATGCTGTAAACAACATGTGGCTACGCACGTCGATAGAGCAGGCGTTCCAACCAGGCCGCACCGTTCTTGTTATTGTCTTCGATGACTTGAAACTGAAACGTGCGTGTCGTCACGGTGTTCGTGTGATTGATCGGGTCTTCGCCCTTTGTTCGATGTTCCACGTGAACTTGAATGTTCTCGATCCGATTGCTCGCGAGTTGGGCCAATGTTTTCCGCTTCACGTAGATGCTCTGCCCTCGAGGGAGATAACCCATCTGCACCCAGCCGTTTTTGAACAGCACTTCCGCCGCAATCCCGTTATTTGACACGTAATCCGTACACAACGGGGCGAACTGCGGGTCGTTGCTTTGGAAAATGTGGATCTTGACAGGCTCTTCAAGAAAGGCTAATGTTTCCAGCTCGTCTTCTGAAATCCGATCGACCACTTCGATCCCAAATGGGTTCGTCATCTTTTCTTCGATCGGAGGCTGAATCACGGGATCGCGTTGTTGAACTTTGACGGACTCGGAATGGAACCCTTTCGAAGAGGGACGACCAACCTTACGCGTAACTGGTTGCGGCGCTTCGGCGACTGGGGCTGACATATAATTCACTCCTCCTATGTGAATGAAGAAACCGACAGGCACGGGGAATCCGAAGACTCCCCGTGCACCTGACTTACAACCGAGAGGGTAGGGTGTTGATGTCTTGAATCGACACCGTGATTCCGGTCGCATTCCAATTATGCGTCCCGAGAATCCACCCGGACGCTGAGGCGGTGTTCCCAGCTTTCACGGTCATGATGGCAAAGGGCACGTACCCATCAGGAACCGGAGGTAGGTTCGGTTTTCCACCTTCGGCGGTAAAGTTCCCCTGCATATCCAGGGGGTAGCCAGCCAGCAACCCGGGGGATCGTAGGGACTGAGCTACTTTCACCGTCCCTGCCGAGTTCACCATCCAGAGAAAAATGGCGCCCTGCCCGGGAACGTTCGCCACACTCCCGCCGCCGATCAAGGCCACAAAGGCCGCGCCGGTATTGGCATCGACGGTTGGGGTGACGCCGTCCGTGACAGCGGCTTTGGTAAATTCGTTCCCATTCAAGACACACAGCATGGTACCGGTTGTGTCGTACACAGTCTCGGCGCCGGTTGCGGTCAACGCCGCCTTCGTAAGCACCTGAGTTTGTGCCGCATTCGCGAGTGCTGAGATATTCATAGTTCGCTCCTTTTCTTATCGAACAAACGACGGATCGGAGGCCCCAATCAGATTCACGTACACCGCATTGGGGACCACTGTGGCGTCATCCAACGCAGTTGTGCCTCCGACGAAATTCCCCGTCCCGGTCGGGTTAATAATCACGTAGCCGATGCGGGTTTTTTCCCGCGCCTTCTTGGGAAACACGACGGCGGCATAGGTTGCCCCTGCCGTCCCCATCGTCGTCGTCCGCGTCCCCGCTGAGTCTTGATCGAAGACGTAGACGTTGAACGTCGCATTGACCACGGTCCCCGCTAAGGCCGGCATATCGGTCGCGGCCGCAATGGTAAACGGAACGCCTTTGACGATTCCGTGACACGCGGCCGCCCCGGTTTTCACCAGGGCGCTTGCGCCGGCCTTAATAACCAGACCGGCTGTATTGTATAGTTGGCAACTGAGGGCGTCGGCGATGTCGCCGAACGCCTCAAGCAGTCGCTCTTGCTCCGTTCTCGAAGCCCATCGATTGAAGAATGTGCTCAGTCGGTTGTTCATGGAGTCCTCCTTATTAGCTCACTTCAGATTTGAGGCCCACAAACCCAACTGCCATCCATCCGCTGTTTTCAACCGTGGCAGCCTTCCACCACATCGTTCCGGCCAACCCGCGTTGTCCGAACGGATCTGATTTCGTCTTCGTGGTCGGGGGCAAATAGGTTGGATTCAAGGCCGAGAGTCCGCGAACGGACAACTGCGACCAGGCGTCCTTCCCGTAGACCACAAAGGGGTACACGTCGATATTGACGCCGGTCGTGCTTGCACAACCGGTGGCGCCGATCGCCGCGCCTGCGTCCTGAAATGCAGGGAGATCGGGAGACAAGACGATGCGGATCTTGCCGACTTTGCCGATCTCATGCTCCATTGGACGACCGCTGGCGTATTTCTCCACACGGGTGAAGCCGGGGAGGTCCTCGAAATTGTGCTCCAGATCGGTGTGGCTGACGAGGACGTAGCCTGCGGCCACAGGATCTGTCGCATACTTCGCGCTCGCGGCGAGTGTGCTCGTCACGAATTTCGCATGCTGCCGCTGTAAGGCGGTGATGATGCGCCGCAACATACCGACCGACACCGAGTTGTTGACGGTGGCGATGGTGGTACCGGTGCCGCCGAAGAATTGATTGGTACAACTCCGCAAGACGCCCCAATCGATCATCTCGTTCACCAGGGCGACTCGCTCGCCGATCTGCTCAAGCATCTGCTTAGGAATGTCATCCTCATGCAGATAGAAGGTTTTGTCGGTAAACGCGTACAGACAGCTATATTGCTGCGGAATAGTCTGCACGTCGACCGAGCTGATGGTCTCGCTCGGAGGCGTGACGCCTTCTGCCGTGAGGTGAGCCTGGACAATCGCGTTGCCACGATCGCCAGTGCCGTTTGAGAAAAACGTGTTCTGTGAAGTCGTGGTCGCTCCGTAGGGGAGCCATCGGCGCTGAATGATCACGTCGCCGACATTCTTCGGCATTTCCACCTGCCGGCCGTGGCGGGCAATGACTTCCACGACGGCGGCATGGGACAAAATGCCACCTTTAAATTTATTGATACGTCCAGGATTTAGCGCAAAGGTCTGTGTTCCTAGGGGCATGGTCGTTCTCCTTTATCGTCTCCCGGCCGGTCCTGCAGAAAAGCCCTCTTCCATCTCCTCTTCCGCCGTTTTTTGACGGGGAGCGGGAGGTTTGATATTGCCTTTCTGCGTCACCGCCTCCTCGAGTCGATGGGTTCGATTCGATGGAGCGGGAGTCCGTGTTGGTGTCTTTGATTTCTGACTTTCCTTAAATTCCGTGAGTACGTTGCTGAGCACTTCTACGTCGTAGCTTCCGAGAATGGCATCTCGATCTGGTTTCCCATTCAGCCAGACTCGAAATGGGGTTTGACTTCCCGCTGCTCCGACGATGTCGCGCCACCCTTTGTGCTCGCGATCGAGCACACGTTCCACGAATCGAACGTCCACTTGCTTCTCCAGGTCTTCTCGAAGACTCGGGAGAATCTTTTGAACGAGTTCGTCTGGATTGGGTGGTTCCGCCGTCGTAATCGCAATCGATTTCGCCTGTTTCATCGCCTGCTTGATCCCTTTGATGATCAAAGGGGCCGCGTCAGGGTACTCGGCTTTCAACTCTGCGAAATGCTCTTCAATCTCGCTCTCTTGGCCAGGAGCCGCGAGACCTTCTTGAAGGGCTTTCAGCGTTCGTTCGAGTCCTCCGACCCGTCCGAACGTCTCGTCTCGTAACTTCTTGATACCCGCGCGCAACTCTTCGGTTGTTTGCGAGGTTTTCAACAGTTCGAGCACCTTGTCGTCGGTCAATCCCCCAGACGCCGCCTCGGTTTTCTGAGGCTCCTGAGCGGATTGGGTCTCGTCGACATCCGTCCCACTTTGGACAGCCGTTTCGGGTTCGCTTTCTGTCTGTGACGCCGTTTCGCCTGCTTCTGCAGCCTCGTCAGATGCCACAGTAACCGGAGCAAGATCGGACTGCCCAGCAGGGCCAGCCAAAAATGCTTCTTCCATCTGGCGAAGGGCTTCGTCGTCAGAAAGTTCATCGATAACGACCTCCTCTGCGGTATCGCTCTCTGCCATAAACGCTCCTCCTCTGTCCCGGCGGCGGACCGTGGGGACCTGTCATGTGCCGTGGGTCATAGGACCGGCGGCGGTGTGGATCCTCCGAGATTCAACAGCCCTTTCAGGGCTCGAATACGACCCCGTAGCTGATTTGTTTCATCGTTCGGTAAAATGGCATCGTTGGCTTTGCGAGAATTGTCGAGTTCCCTCTGTAAGTACGCGTATAACTTCGTCCATAGCGGGGATCTCTTTTCTTCGTCCGTTAATTCGAACTCGTACGAACTCATATACACCTATTATTGCATACGCATATAACGAAACGTCGCTCAATTTATTGAGTAAACGACTTCCCTGGTTTCGCTTTACCTGGTATTTCAGCAGCCGCACGTGTTAATTCGGCCGGCGTGGGCGTCGTATGCTTCTTCATCTCTGATCCGAGCTGCAAGGCCGTCAATTCTTTCTGCACTTTGAGCTTCATACTGGTATCTGCAAGCCGAACTTTCGCTTGATCGACCGAAATTTTCTGTTGGGTGGCGAGTTGCATCGCGAGAATTTCCTTCTTCATCCCCAATTCCTTCAATTTCGCGTCGTAGGTAGCTTGGGACCGCTGCATTTCGGCCTGGACGTAGACCGTATCCCGATCTGTATCCATCTTCACCTTCAAACGAGCCGTTTCCTGCTCCAACTGTGTGGCAGCCATCTCTGTCTGCGCCTCTAATTGCGCCACTTCCAGCTCAATTTGCCGATCTTTTTCGGCATTCTGCGCTTTAAGCTGCAATTCGGCCTGTTTGATCTGCGCATTGATCTGTGCCACTTGGACAGCGGGGGCGACTTCTGGCGGTTTGGAGTCGATTTGACGCTGCTCTTCCGGAGAATATTGAAAATCTTCGGGAATAAGGTTCTTGGTTTTGAGCATCATCGCAAACCATTTCCGAGGATTGATTCCGAACGCCGGATTGAGGACATACGGGCTCATCTGGAGAATCGTTTGATCCGCAATATGTCGATCCACAAGTGCCCGCGAGCCCTTCGCGTATGCCTTATAATCACCCTTTTCCTTCGCCGGGACATTGGGATCCAGCAACAGATACTCGTAGTAATCGCGGGCCAGCGGTTCAGTCAGATAACCGTCGACCGTGCTCGCAATATCGCGAAGCAACTGATTCGCGTTATTGTCTTGTAATTGGGTCGCCCCGTACGTCTCAGGTGTCGTGTTTCCAGACTGGCCTTGGGTGACCAGCGGGATGTTCGTCGACTCTTCCGCCAAACGAAGACCGAGTTCGACGATCTTCATCAGCGGCGCGGTGACGTTCGAAATGTCAAACGAAAAGAATGCCTTTTGCACATCGTTGATCGTGCCGTCGTTCGTCAGATACCACACCTTATTCGGAACGAGTGTTAAATCGCCATCTGCCGGCGAAATGCTCTCCTTATTGATGACGATTTGCGGACCTGCTGAAATACCAGCGTTATTCAACATGGCGCGTACTGAGGCGTTCGTAATGCGCTGCGGCACGCTCATTTGTTCTGGTATCCCGACACCGGCCCACGACCCGGCGCGCCGTTGCCAGGGGATATTGTGATACGGAATCTTCTCCGATTCGAGATAATGGAGTGACCCGCGAACCGGAATATCGTTGATAATCGTGACAATGGCGAATAGACTGGTCCGACCTTTGAAATTTGCCACTTCCTTTTTAAAGGTGTCCGGATTCAACGCTTGAAAATGCTCTTTTCGAATCCGTCCGTACCGATACCACGTCTCATACACACTTTTTTGGTTCACGTCGTTTGGATTGCGATAATCGATCTTTACAGCGTCTTTTGGTCCGCGTTCCAAGACTTTCTGCAATTGCTTCGTGTTATAGCCAGGAAGACCGATCAGATCCGTAACACTCGCTTCAGTCTTATAGTCGCGTTCCCACAGATAGTCGCCGTCACGAAGATGCTCGCCGCAATTCGACGCCGGGAAAATGTTCCACGGATCGACGTGGCAATGTGCGGGGACCGTGGTCTCGACGAACTTCACTTCGCGACTCCCGTCGTCGTGCACCACCAGCGCGATTGACCGACGCTTCTGTGGAAACGGCCCTTTCATGACCCCGACACCGAGGCGAGCCGCGTCAAATAACACCTTTCGCATTTCGTGATTATGGTTGCATTCCGTCCACCAATCCCAAATGCGGGTTTCGGCCCTCCGAGCCGCCTCCTTCGCGTACGCCATTTGCTGAATCGCCAAATCACCTTTGGTCATTGGTTTCGGATTCTGCAATTGATTTGGATCCGCGCTCGCCGTCATGGTTGCTTGTTCTTCTTGGGACGGAGGCTGCGCTGGAGAAAGAATGTTCGGCGCCCCGTACGGCATGGCGGTCGGAGTTTCTGATACCTTGGCTTCGCGGAACATCGGACGGCCCTGCGGGTCTTGCTCTTGCGTCGTGTCGAATTGTTGATGGACCAGTTCGGGGAGCGGGGTCGGTTCCAGACTGAAGGTCTTGTCGGCCAGGATAATCTCGCCGACTTTGGCTTTTCCAGCGTCAGTATAGCGTGTCGTCAATCGGACGAACGCGGATGACCGCGACGCGGGAAGCGCACTCGC
>CAZAKX010000055.1:11820-18218 GCA_964485915.1 uncultured Nitrospira sp.
AGCGTGTCGTCAATCGGACGAACGCGGATGACCGCGACGCGGGAAGCGCACTCGCGCCTTGATCCGTTGTGACCGGCGCGTTCATCGCGGTCGGTTTGATCCAGCGCGTGTGCATGAACTCCGAACGGTTCATATCGTCGATGCCGTGATAGGCGTCTTCTGACGCCGCGAAGTTGTCGTCGATCCCGGCGTTCTGGCGTTCGGCAATCGCTTCGATCCGCTCCTTTTCAAGGAGCTTCGCCAGTTCCTCAAGCTGATCGATCGGCTGACCGGGTTCACCGTCCAACGATTCGAGCGCTTCTAAGACGTCGTCGGGAAGTTCGATGTCCTGAATATTCATACGGCTCCTTATTTCTGTAATCCCTGCGCGCGTAATGCGTCGGCTAACGTCATGTCGCCACGGCTGATCACCGCCTCATGCCGATCCAACGTCGGCTTCCAACACGTGTAAATTGTAAACGGTCCACGATGGAGCCATGTCCACGTATATTCACGCGCTTCGAGCCATCGGAGCGGATCCGACCGTTCAGCCGTATCGATCTCCTTGACGCGGAACTTCAACAGCATGGGACCGAGATGTTTGATGGCAATCGTATCACCGTCCATTTTATGACTGAGGAAGGAGGGATCCACGTCATGATAGGTGGTGCACACAGGTGCCGCATCGACCGACGTAGCTAGACTGAGGGTAAGTATGAGTAGGCGCCACAACATTACAGCATTCCTTAATACATGACGCGGATATTCAAGGCCGTCGTACCTGTACTGTAGACACGAATCGGACGAAAGGGATGCACCATACCCTGCGCGAGATTGTGGTATGTCACGGGGCCACTATCGCGAGACAGTTGCATCGCCACATGCCCCGTGGTCCCCACATACACGCCGCGGGCACCGTGGGGAAGATCAACTGCGTCGTCCGGAGTGATGACGAGACCGTAGCCTGACGCGACGGTAACATCGAATCGGTCAATATCGTCTTTTTTCGGCAGCGTGCTCATCGAATATAAATCCCCGTCGAAATGCTCAATGTCGACCGAAGAGCGATCGCATCGCCAGATCCACCCTTCCCGGCGAAACTACCGTATCGTCGCCCTGTCGCATGCCACGGTCGAAGTTGGGTGATACACCCTACTGGATGTTCGCCTCCCGCTCCTCGTCCTACGAAGCTCCCGTAGCGTCGCCCCGTGACGTGCTGCGGTCGCAGTTGAGTAATGCGCACTCCTGCCATATCAAATAATCACATATGTGGCGCCGGTCGGGGCCTGGGTCACTGCCGTAAACGTGAGCTGATCAGTCGCTGGATTGAAGGCCGTAATGTCGGTCGCCTGGAGAGCGATGACGCTGGTGAAGATAATGATACGACCTTTCCAATGGTCCGCATCGCCCTGTGTCAATCCCGAATCAATCAACGTGGTTGTCGTGGCGGCTCCGGTGACGGTCCCGATGTACACCACATTCGCCCCATTGAGTATCGCCAGCGTAGCGGCTGCGGCCGCGTTGCCATTCAACTGATCTGTGTTTGCTGTGACGCGAGCAGAGACGGATCCGACGGACCCAGTGAGATTTCCCGTTATATCTCCCGTAATATTCATGGTTTGATCAGGCAGATTGATCGCGGTCAATCCAGCCCCAGCTACCCCGATTTCTGCGGTATCAACCAGGATGCTGTCGACTACCGTATCGATCGTCGAAAGTTGTGTGTCGAGGTTCGCGGACGCTAATCCAACGGCTGAGCGTACTCCCGCTGCGTCAAGGGTAGACAAACCTGTTTGTATTTCGGTCACGGCGCTGGCTGCCAATGCCGCACTCGTCACAACGTCCGCAGCCATAGCTCCAACGGAGCTATCCATACGTCCACTCACGAGCGCGGCAGGAAGTCTTGCTTGGATATCGTTGGTATCGGTTTGGATCGACGCGGTTTCCGCTTTGACGGCGACTACATCCACTCCAATCGTTGCACCAGTCGCGTCAGTGACCACCGCTTTGTAGATCGTATTCGTATCGGCTACTGGGTCACCGATGGCCTGCCCGAACGTCCCTTGAGTCTGGTGCCCTGTGGCGTCTTCATCCCAAACTCCATCTGCGATTTCAGCTATGGCGTCAGCGGCCAGCGCAGCGGCGTCTACCGCGTTCGCATTGATAGAGCCAACCGTGACGGCTGCCGTGACGGAACCGACAGAGCCGGATACGTTACCTGTGATATTAGCAGTCTGGTTGCCAAGGCCGGTTGTTGCCGTCAAGGAATAGCCTGACTTGCTGCTTGCTGCCACCACCACACCATCGGTGCCGGTATCTGCTAAAATAGCCGCCGTGTCACCCTTGACTGCAACGACGTCGACGCCAACCGTGCCCCCGGTCGCGTCAGTGACCACCGCTTTATAGATCGTGTTCGTGTCTGCCACAGGGTCACCGATCGCTTGGCCGAACGTCCCTTGTGTTTGATGGGCGGTTGCATCCTCGTCCCATACGGCATCGGCAATGGTGGCCGCGCTGGGTGCCGTTGAGCCGGCCCAAATCTCCGTTACCGCATCCGCCGCCAGTGCATCGGCGTCAATCGCATTCGTCGCAATCGCGGCGGCATCAATCGCCCCTGCGGCAAACGTGGCGGCATCAATCGCCCCGTTGGCGATCTTGGCGGCTGTAATCGCGTCGGCTGCAATCGACGCTGCCGTGATCGCGCCTGAACCCCAAGCTGTCCCAGCCGCATTCACCACATTGACTCCGATCTGGGCCGTCGAGGTCGAAACTGCAGCTCCAGCAATGTGCGACGTATTCACTTCTGGGCGTCCCGCAGCAAATGTGCCGTTCGTCCCGCCAAACTGCGTCACGTTGGTCGGCAAGAGCCCTGTTGCACTGGCTGCGTAGAAGGCGTCATAGATCGCCTCCTCAATCACTGTGATAACCTTGATCGGCATAGCGTTCGTGGTGGAATCGATCCCTACTTCAGCCTGACCGACGGTATCCAGGTCACTCGTCGTCAGTGAGAGCGAGTAGTGCCCAGTGTGCCGATGGGTCAATGTCGCTGACGCGTTAAGTGCAGCAGGGACTCCCCCGTTCTTGGAGATCTTCAAATCCCCAACGACCGCCGTTGTGACCACCACGCCTGCGGCATCCAAAATTGGCCCAACCATAACAATTCGCGCTGTACTTTGTCTGGCAATAACCACTACGAGTCCTCTTGCGTCAGCAACACTCGCCTACGCCGGTTGCCGCCGCTCTCTTCAAGCTCCCACAGCTCGGTACTTTCTTCTAGCTCCCAGTGGTCTGTGGATTCTTCGAGTTGCCAATAGTCAGCCATGCCTTAGTCCCACTGCCCCACGCTGACAACCGCGTCAGAGCCAACACGGTAGCACATAAAGAACGAACCGATACCCACGATTCCTGCCGCAGCCGTGACGAGATCAATCGACGGAATCAGCGTTCCGGCGCTTGTCACTTCAAAGCTCCCCCTTGCCCAGACATTCAATCCCGTGCCTGTGCCAGCAGAAGCAATACTCGCAGCGCTATCCTGCGTAACTCTGATCGCGCCTTGATTAGTCGCTCCAGTTGTAGGGGTACTATTATCGAGGGCTAGATATTGCCACATCCATGCTCCGCATGTAGCCGTCCCAGCGCCCAACCAGTCGATCAGTGCATTCCCACTTGTTGCGCTCATCGAGGTCACTTGCATCAGCGCTTCAAACATGTACGTGCCAGTTTCGAGCGTGAGCCTGCCATTTGTGGGGCTGTTAAATATCGCGTTTTCGTTGGTGTCGTTAGGGAGTGTGCGCGTCGCATTGCAACGAACAAAATGAATGATTGGGATAATCCCTCGGTTCCCCGCGTTCGTGGTCATGTAGAAGTTTGTCGAGTCACGCTCAATGGCCCCCGCTTCTGCTGTCGTCAATAGCGTTCCGCTGGCTAAGTTGGGCCATGTCCCCGCTGATGCACTCCCAGCCGCAAAGTCAGGATCAGTGTTTACGAAGGTTTTTATCACTGACGCTGCCGTCCGATTGCTGGCCCCCGCCTTATTGGTGGCAAACTCATCGGTCCCGGCAACGGTTGCGTTATTGGGCGCTGCGCTGATCTTTGTAGCCATCCGTTAGTCCTTTTGTAATCGTCGCAGCTCGATCAATTCTCGCCCGTCGTTCCATTTATCCAACTTGTCATAATCTTCCTTGCACAGCCCGAGAATTTCGTACGTATGAATCACCGCTTGATACAAGGTATCCGTCGTTACGGTGTCGTCTTCCGAGTCGGGAGCTGGTACGACTCCAGCGGAGGGAGTTCGTACTTCTCCGCCCGGTACTTCAGCTCGTCCGGTGCCAGAATCGGCGGCGGACAGTTCGTTCCCGGCCGCATTGGACACCCGGCGAAGATCATCATACACAGCACGGAACTGCAGACTAAGCGGCATCGCTGGGTGAGATTTCGCATACTCCATCACCTTTCGTTTGATCAAGGCGTTCTGTTGCGCGAGGATCTGGGCATTCTTCGCTTTCTCATCGGCTAGTTGCGCTTCCATGGCCCGTACGTCGAGGATTTGCCGATCGGCTTCTTTTGCCAGCTTCGCGTTTGCTGCATCCCATTTCGCAAGGGCGCGTGCCTCTCCGCGCGTATCCCCCTTAAAGAACACGTACGTGTGGCTGGTAAATAGAATGGCGACTGGGGCGCCGATCAGAATGCCGTACTTAATCAACGGGCGCGCGGCCAGCAACGCTGGAAACATCTCAGACTCCTTTCGCACTCAACCGACAGCGCAATTCCCAGGTCGTGTCGTTCGGATAGCTGATCTGCATTTCGCTCGTCACACGCGTGCGTTCAGCCTCACACAACGCTCGCGTCGGATACGTTTCGAGGGCGTAGGTTCGGTCCATGCCCGCGACGGGGGTAAGGAGGACGAACAGTAAAATCCACATTAAGATGTAGCGACTCCTTTGATCCGGTCATACGTCTTGTTCCCAGAGAGAAAGCAGAACAACGCGATGAGTTCGAATGTAATCGAGGTATCCGGTCGCTGAAGCACCGGTAACGCGTGCATTTTATACGAGGCGTACGCCTGCACCGCAAAATTAATCCAATCCCCGAGAAAGAACACATGCGCCAAGCCGACCACGCAGATCCATCCGGCGGCCGTACGGTAGCTCGGTTTGAACGAATCGGCGACAGTCGCCAACATGGCGGTTGATGGAGACAAAGGAAGTGGCGGTTGAGGATCGCTCATGGCGCACCTTTCAATGTTTCAAAAATTGTGTATATAGCCAGCCGAAGAACCCAGCGAGCCCAGGACCAATCATGAACTTCAGCAACGTCATTTGCCCCTCCTGCTGATCGATCCGCGCCCAATAGCGCTCATCTTTTTCGACGTGTGCCTGAACGACCTCGTGCAGATTGTCGACTTTGTCGTTCATCACCTTGAATTGGTCACGGATCATATTCACAACTTGTTCGTCCACGCTCATGTCTCCTGATCGCCCACTACCGGCGAATCAACCAGGTCAAATCGTGACACTTGGCGCAAGCAGCTCCGGCTCATAAATGATCAGATCAAACTCCCGGTCACCGTCTAAGAACTTCACCAGCTCACCGAATCCTCGCCGACTCGACACCAACATCGGTTTCTCCCAAGTGCCACTAAACTCCTCTCCAACCAAAATACAACCTTGCGTGTCCTCGATCGTGTTGCCGGCATGAAAGAGCACATGGATCCGTCCGGGTACATCGCAGATTTCATAGGTGTTACCGAAGTGTGGCGAGCGAATCTTACGACAGCGATACCGCCCAGCCGGAATACAGGAGATATTTTTTTCATTATTGACCCACGGGCGTTCGAGCGTCAGGACAAACGGGACCGCTCCATGGCGCAGTACGCCAAACGTCCCTCTAGCCGACTGTCCGACGCGTATCAGCTCAAGCACCATCATAAATGCTCCCCCGTCACCTCTCCCGGTTTTTGGCTGATGCCATCCCAGCGGCTACCGCGAGACACATCCTCAGTCGTCCAACTGCAGTTCCAGCACTTCCACGGCGCAGCCAGATGTTCCTTTTCGAGCTTGACGGTACACACAGGGCATTTCCGCTGCCAGACTTCAATGGCCATCAGAAGCCGCCTGCTTGCCGGTCAATGACTTCTATTTCTGCATACGTGTATGATCCAGTGAACGACACGCCTCCCTCAGTAGCCACCCGCAATCGGAAACGATTACCAGGGACGTTCCCCACCTGTACAATCCAGGCCAGTACCGTGCAGCCATCTTGCGGCAGATCAAGGCTTGGGATTTGGGAGCTTGTCAATAATGTGACACCATTCGTAACCGCGCAACTGCCTGTGAGGCGTGTGGTCCGTGCGCCGTTATTAAACAAAGGATCAGTGTTGTTACCCCACATGTAGATGCCATCACCCGTTTCCGTATTCG
>CAZAKX010000056.1:0-18106 GCA_964485915.1 uncultured Nitrospira sp.
CCATCGATTGGGGCTGCAAGCTCGCGGGCTGCACCGTGCACTTTGTAACGGAAGGGGTGGATGAAGGACCGATCATCATCCAAGCTGCCGTGCCGATCCTCAACGAGGACACTCCCGAAACCCTCGCCGCTAGAATTCTCGTCCAGGAACACAAGATCTATCCCCGCGCCGTGCAACTCTTTGCCGAAGGCCGATTGAAAGTCGAAGGCCGCCGGGTCTTCATCGATGCCAGCAAGCCGGCCAGTGAAGCGATCATCAGCGCAGCGTAGTTATTGGGTTCGGCACACCTCTTCGTGGCTTCATATGACATCTTCATCGGCGTCAGCAGGTGCAACAGTGCGAAGGGTGCGAGGCATGAGAAGCAAGATGGTACTGAAACAGAAACGGGCAAGGGTATCTAGCCATGCCCGTCGTAGATCATCTACGTTCGCCGTCAGCGTGTAATGGTTTATTTGACTTCATTCAGATGTGTGAGGGCAGTTTCAACATGTAGGGACGCACCCTCTATAGGATAGGCCCCTATCGCTCCTTAATTTCGGGGACTTCCCCTTTAACTGACTCCGCTATCCATTAATCGTTCTGCGTTCATGCCTGCTTCCTTGCACCAATCAGTTTGTTGCCCGAGTCTCGAACAGCGATTACCGAAAAGGTCTAATCGGCGTCACGCTGGATTATCGTGGCATAGCCGTCTTCCGACACATAGGCCTTCACGTGATCTCCGACCGCCACACGATCCATCTTCGTGTGATCGTCGACTCGCACCCGTCTTGTTACACCATCGCTCTCGCGAATGGACACATACGTGGCGCCAACCTCATGCACCCGACCGGTGACGGCGTCCTGTTTGACTCGTTCCGCCAAGGACGGGGACGCGGCGCGACGTTCTGCCGCGGTCTGGCTACATCCAACCCCCATAACAAAGAGTGCCATTGTCGCCAGCAGGCTTATATGCAAACGTATAGCTGTCATCATGTCCTCCTGTAATTTGTCCTACGAGATTCTAGGCCTAGGGAACACGTATGCTCTACTAGCAAATGCCCTAGTCTAGCTCAACCCGATCGAATGGGGGGGTCATTCGCCAATCCTGCCCAAACTATACGCCAAGCACGTAAAAGTTTGTGAAGTGACTAGGTGTCACCAGACCTGGAATTGGGGCAGTCTGATAGGAAGCGGGAAAGATGTCTGTGTTTCTGCTAGAGCAACTTCTTCTTTTACAGCCTCACCGTGCATCAGTAAACTCACTTAGACTCCTGATCCGGCTGCGTGCAACAACACGTGTTGTGAAGCTGAACTGACACGCTGGCAACATGATATAGACAACCATGAACGCCACCACGAGCAAGCGGGCCCCGACATGGCTCGAAACGGACAGTGAGGTGGTCGATGACTGCGCCCGAGCACAATTCGCTGTAACTGCGGACGCGCATGGTTCTGCGCTGGGGGCAAGTATTAATACCAATGGTTGGTTGATGAAGAGGCCTGGGACGCTACGTTAGAGGCTCAACTACAGCCGCCCGACAAGGAGACGTGCGCCCCGTGTGGTAGTGGGACACGATCACTCACATCGAACTATGCTGCGAAAATCCTTGTGGGGCCAACTGCTGTGTGCCTGATGAGACATGTTGTCCGGGCGACCAGTGATCGATGCTTACCGACTCAGCGAATTGTGGCAGCTGTGGACATCAATGTCCGAGTTGTCAAGTGTGCACCTCGCTCGAGCAGTTTATACCTCGTGACTGTGGAAATTGCCAAATCTGTAATCCTACGTGTACCAAATGACCTCGAAATCAATCGCCAGTGGGATGACAATCCGTACCACATCGTCAGGCAATTCCATGACGATGCCGGTCGTAAGGGGAACCATCGAAGGAATACGGTCTCATAGCCCAGCTTCGCTGTGCCCCGTGCAAGCATCTTCCCTGCCAGTAATCAGCGAACTGAGGAAATTGTTGTCATCACCGTTTGTTCTCTCCAAGGGGTTGTACCAGTTCCCTCTGAGAGTATCCCAGGTGACTATATCTATATGATGGCAGCGCTAATACAAGAATGTTTTGAAACGTGAATGACATTGATGCCGCGTAATAATTGCGTCGGCTCACAACCGGCGACATAAATGAATTGTCAGGAAGGAGGCAGCCTATGCCACGGTATGGAAAGCGCACTCAGAAGTCCGTGAAAGGGGCCATGCGCAAGCGAAAACAAGGCACACTCAAGAGTGGGAAGAGCGGCAAACGGGTAACCAGTCGTAAACAGGCCATTGCGATTGGCCTGTCCGAAGCACGACGCAAAGGAACCAAAGTTCCTAAAAAGAGAGCCGCATAAGGTGATGACCGTGCCGGGCCTGTGCTGAGGGAGTGTCTCCTGGACAATTCACGTGTGGACGGTCCAATGGATACGTCGCACGAGTGCGTCGAGTAATCCTATTTTGCATAGGCGAGGCTATCCACACCTTACTCCCTTTCGCCTGCTTCGATTGCGCCTCGTAGTCAGGATGTGCAAACGCATCTATGTGCACCATGAAGTAAAAGGCACGCATGCCTATCCCTCGTGAGAAGAAACCCATTCCTTTTCTACCCTGGACGAGCGTATACGTTTAGGAAATCGTCAGCTCTATATGTGGGTGGCGAGAGAGGGTTGTGAGGGTCAGCAAACCATGAGACCCATGCAGTTTCGGCAGCTCGCTCGACAAATCTTTATGCAGGAGCTACGGACAGACCTCAGTCCGCAGGACATCGCGGCCTCGGCGGTGCGCATCTATACAAGATTGCTCGCGTGTTTATCAGCCGTCTTAGGCGAAGTCGGGAGCAGTGGCTTGTTCCATCGGAGCCTACGGCTGACGGAGGCCACCTTTCCGTTTTTCTCCGCCGCGCGGGATGCCCATGTGAACAGCGTCCTCCCAGCCGTGAGCACGTGCTTGCAGGCACAGCCTACGGAAGTGGCTCGAGAGGCGTCCGTCGAACTGTTGGCGATCCATCATCTCGAGTTGCTCACTACCTTTATCGGTCAGCGGCTCACCGAACAACTGGTGCGCGACACATGGTGATTGCCCTCACGGTGGGATCGAACGACGAGCTTCACATTTGCGTCACCGACCAAGGCCGAGGCTTTGACCCGCTGGTGCTCGACACGAAGACCGCGAGCGACCATTTTGGGCTCTTGAGCATCCGGGAACGCATGGAAGCCATGGGGGGATGGTTTCAAGCGGAGAGTGTGCCCGGCCGAGGCACCACGATCACGGTAGGGCTCCCGCTCGGCCGAGTGCATGACACCTCAACACAGATCATATCCGACGTGCACCGCGTGCTCCTGGCCGATGACCACGCGCTGGTTCGTCAGGGCCTGCGGGCGATTCTCGAAGGATTTCAGGATGTGTCCATCGTCGGAGAGGCCTCCAATGGCGTCGAGGCCGTGTCCATGGTTGACGCCTGCCTGCCCGATGTGATCCTCATGGACGTCAATATGCCCAAGATGGATGGGATCGAAGCGACGAAACGCATCAAGGATGCCCATCCCTCGGCCATTGTGGTCGGTCTCTCGGTCAATGATTCGACTCACATTATCAAGGCCATGAAGGAGGCTGGCGCTGCCGAATTTGTGTCAAAAGATGCCGCCGCAGAGGCCTTACATGACGTGCTGAACGCGTGCCATCCACTCCGAGCGTAGACTGTGCGCCGAGGAAACCGTTCGCATGTTGCAGTATCTGATTTGAACCAGACGAAGTTGCCAATCTCTTCTGATAGTAAAATCACGATTTCTGAGGAAACAATCAAAAGTGCAGGACATCAGTGAATTCTGGAAGAGTCATGACAATCCCTGCTCGGTGAACGGGGCGGCCGCGCAGTGCAAATTCATTCTATACAAAGGTGGTCAGGACATACAGGCAGCCACTGGTCTATGAAGTTAACGGGCTGTGCGTCCATCGGAAGCGGGCGATGGGCGCCGTCAATGCTCTCTCCCATGGGCTAAGCCTTTTCGTTCCTCACTGTTCGCTACCGTACAGACAAGCGGCGTTCGCGCTTGCTAACCTGCCTCCCTTGCCAAAGAGGAGGTGCCATATGGACGCACTCAAAGACATCTCATTTGAAGTCCGGCAATTGATTTCGATCAACGAAAAGATCCAAAGCAGCCGTGCTGCGAGGTGCGCCGCTCAATAAAACTGAACGAGAGATTGTTCGTGCGTGTGCCAAGGAGCTTTTGGGCCTCACGACCGGTGTCAACGACCCGTATGACTATGCCGTGAACCAGTCCGGTTCATCGGCCAACACAAATTTGTAATGACTCTCACAGAGGACTAAGTTAGGGAATAGTCAATCCATCTCCGGACGCAAGGGCGCACTGAATCCACCTCCGAACGCCCTTGCGTCGAGCATACTGATCGCGATTCTCCCACCCATCGAATCGATCAACGATGCGCCGCACGGGTTCCTTGAAAGGAATGGCGCATGTCATCCATGAATTCTTCTACCCTCGTCGCGCAGACACTCGAAGCGAATCGCCTGCTGGCTTTATTGAGCTCGGATACACGGCGGCAGATGCTCCCTGCATGCACGCTCATCAGTTTTGAAATGAGCCAGCAGCTCTATGAGCCTACGCAGTCGATCAGGCAGGTCTATTTTCCCATCACCGCCGTCACGTCCGTGCTGAGCGAGATGGAGGACGGGACGACGGTCGAAGTCGCGACCATCGGACGGGAAGGGATGGTCGGGCTATCCATCTTTCTCGGAGATGAATCGACATTTCTGCGGTGCATCGCGCAAATTCCTGGCACAGCGCTATCGATGGAACGAGAAGAGTTTCGAGATATGGTCAATAATCGGCAGAACGGGCTTCAGGCGATCCTCTTGCGCTACACCCAAGCCCTGTTTCCTCAGCTGGCCCAGCAGTCGGCGTGCAATCGGTCCCACAATATCGAAGAGCGGTGTGCGGATGGATTTTAATGACCCATGATCGCGTGGGGCGAGACGAGTTTCCGCTCACGCAAGAGTTCCTCGCGTATATGCTTGGCTCACGCCGCTCGAGCGTCACCATCGCGGCTGGCATTCTCGCCAGTGCCGGTCTCATTTATTACAGTCGAGGAAAGATTCAGGTGTTGGATCGAGCTCGGCTCGAAGAGGCCAGCTGTGAATGTTATGGCGTGATTCAGCGGGAATATGAACGGTTGATCGGAAAGGGTCACGCCAGATGAGAAGGATCGGACCTTCAGCAAGATGGCATCTTTTCACAGATCTATGGCGGTGAGGAGGCCACGATGTCCGACTCGCGCATCAGCTTATCGTTCCTATTTCGCCGTAGTTCGTAACATAGAAACAAATTCGGTTGCCGTTCCCCATTGCCGATATCCACAATGAACAGCGACAGAAGCCGAGGACTGTTGGCTGGAAGCAGGTTCCCTGACGAGGAGAGTCGGAACGCCAATAAGAAAGCCCCGCCCTCTTTCAAGGACGGAGCTTAAGAGAACAGTACAATTTTGATATTCCGATCCTGACGACGTTCCCGCCACCGGTCCAAAATATTTCCACTGCCCTGTCCTGTTTGCAGGCTATCGCGTTAATGTGTCGAGCCGGTACTGGCAAAAACCCTAGTGTACTGTCCAAGAATTACTGGACAGTTGCGTCTTCTTCTTATGCCAGGCACCGGACTGATCCTTGAAAGGGCGGCAGAAGGTCGTTGCGAAGAACGGACCCTTCTCACTGACGTTCTGCCAGATCGTTGTCTTGATGTTGCCACATCGCAGCCGGTCGTTTGGATGAGTAGTTGGTCGCCATCTTGTTTCCTCCTTGTGTGAACTGTAGGTGACTCTCTCACGGGAGGAGGAGAGGCATCGCACAGGTCACAGAGGAAACAGGAGGCAGAGGCCGGAACCGGCGGACCGGAGAGGGTTACGCAGCGAGAGTGACAGACCCACTGGCGCGAACGGTGTGCCTCTGAGGTGCTCAGTATACTATAACGCTCAAAATGGTCAATGAACCGGCCAACGTATTTGGTGGAGGGCAGGGGAGTTGAACCCCCGACCCCTACGTTGCGAACGTAGTGCTCTCCCAACTGAGCTAGCCCCCCACCTGAAGAAAAACGGACAATGCGAACCATGTATCCCGCAGTGTTCGCTGCACATGAGCGTACAGTCTTGTCGCTGCGGTAGAAGAACGGGGAGGAACGTCGGTTCACTTGGCCCGTGGGAGGCATTATACACAACCTGCGACAGAGACTCTACCAGTACATTGGCCATTAAGGTACGACAGCTACATCCCGAGTAATCTGTTTCTGCTGGATGGATTTTGTAGGGTGCAAGGGATCCATCCCTGTTGACAACCCGGCTATAAACTCATGCAGCTGTTGGAGGGAATGCCATTCTAGCCACACGGCACCCGCTTACCGATAGACGACAGAGACGCGTCTGAGAAAGTCTTCGAGTTGCACGATTTGTTGTTCGATCATCGAGCCGTCCTGTTGTTTAGCCGCTTGTTCCAGCGTGGCTCCGATCTCTGTAATCCGATCGAATCCGTACCCGCCTCCATCGCCTTTCATGCGATGGCCGAGCGTCTGAAGGGTTCCGAAGTCTTGTCGGGTTAGCGCGTCTCGAAGTGTTTGGAGATCCTTTTCTCGGTTATTCAGAAAAATAGGCACGATATCTTCAAGGTCACGGCTAATCTCCACCATAATTCTATCTGGGGATTCGGAGTGCGAAGGGTGGGTCACGAGATGATGTGCTCCTTGTGTGCCCGGAGAATCTCCAACAAAGTGGATTTCTTCACGGGTTTCGTCAGATGGGTGTTGCAACCAGCTTCAAAGATACGAGCTTCTTCTTCTTTCAGGGCCAACGCGGTGAGAGCAATAATCGGTGTGGGTGCTAAATCGTGCTCTCGCTCCCATGATCGCATCGCTTTTGTGGCAGCATACCCGTCCATGACAGGCATCTGTATGTCCATCAAAATTACATCGAAATGCGCGATCTTGAATTTATCCAATGCGATAGCGCCATGTTCCGCAATTTCCAGGCTATAGTCTGTTTGTTTCAAGTAAGACCGGACCAGCAGTTGATTATCCGGAGAGTCTTCGACTAATAGAACCCGCAAGGCTCGTGTCGGAGCTGTTGAAGTCGGCTCACTGGTCTCCGTAGGCTTCGGTGGTGTTCCTTTTGTCCTGCCGAGCGCAATCCCGATTGATTGCAGAAGGTCACTCCGGCGAATCGGTTTGATCAAGTAGCCACCAAGACCGAGGTCATAGGTCCGAGCAATATCATCAGCCCAATGATTCGACGTCAGCATGATCACCGTCGGACCTCGCTCATTGGAGAGCGCTTTCGCCTGTTCGGCAACTTGAAAGCCGCTCATCTCCGGCATGCGAGAGTCCAGGAGGAGCAGCTGATAATTCTTGTCCTGTTCGGCTGCGCAGCGGAGCTTCTCCAATGCCGCCTTGCCGTCACTCGCTTCCGTCACCTCAGCGCCGCATCCGCTCAATGTTTCTCGCAGTATCAGGAGGTTGGTGGGATGATCGTCTACGGCGAGGACACGAACTCCGGTCAGATCGATTGGAGTTGTGGATGCCTGGTGCATCGATGTCGTTTGAACTTGAAAGGGGAGGGAGCAATGAAACGTACTACCGCTTCCCACGATACTCTCCACCCAGATTTTGCCGTTCATTCGCTCGACAAGTTGTTTGGTAATCGCGAGGCCGAGACCGGTTCCGCCATACTGCCGTGTCGTTGAGACATGTGCCTGGGTGAAACTGTCGAAGATCAATCCCAGTTTATCCGAAGGGATCCCAATCCCTGTATCACGGACGGAAAACCGAATTGCACCGGCTACATGTCGGTTGGGATCGAGCGTGACGGACACTTCCACTGTTCCGGTTTCGGTGAATTTGAGAGCATTGCCGATCAGATTGATCAAAATTTGCGTCAATCGCGTCGGATCACCGATCAAGCGGCATGGCACATTTGAGTTCACATGCGAGGTGAGTTCCAGGCTCTTCTCATTGGCCCGCATAGCCAATATGTCGATGGCTTTATCGACAATCTCAGTCAAATCAAACTCGATCGCTTCCAATTCCAAGTGGCCGGCCTCAACCTTGGAAAGGTCCAGGATATCGTTAATCAGATTCAGGAGTGTGCCACCGGCGCGGCGAAAGATCCTAAGGTACTTGCGCTGATCCGGTGTAAGAGGAGTTTCCCAGAGGAGGTCAGCCATCCCGATGATGGCATTCATCGGGGTCCGAATTTCATGACTCATGCTGGCAAGGAATTCACTCTTGGCTCGACTGGCGACTTCAGCCGCCTCTTTGGCAACGCGAAGCGCCTGTTCTACATCTCGTCGATCGGATGCCTCCAGCGCAAGGGTGGCCATCGTTGCTAATAGCCCGACGACATGCGCTTCCTGCCGGGTCCACCGGCGAGGTGCTCCGATCGACTCGGCGCAGAGGGCGCCGACGAGCTTCCCTTTCTGCCTAATGGGAGCGCTGAGGATGGCTTGAATATCGAACTGAGAGAAATAGGTACCTGTGAGTTCTTGAGTCCGTGGATCGCACAAAGCATGAGAAACCGCGACGGCATGACGCTCTCGAGAGAGTGATCGAAGATAGCGTCGACAATTGGTGAATGGGAACGCTACATTCGATCTGGAGCGTCTTCGATTGGTTTCGTATACGTCGACCAATGCGATCGCATCGTGTTCCTTAGACAATAGCCAGGCGCTAGAACGTTCGACTCGAAGCAAGACACAAGAAGCCTTCGAGATGGCTCGGAATGCACGGGAAAGATCGCCACTATTGAGAGCCTCGCTTTGCGCCAGTTTGCGGAGCGTCTCTTGATAGTGCTCAAGGAACGCGGTTGTAGCTGGATCAATCGAGAGAGGACCGTGAGGTGACAGTTGTGGCCTTCGTGAAATCACCTTCTGTCTGGTGCCGGTGATAGAACGTTGAGAGGATTTGATCGGAGCCGCAACTCGTCCTGGCGATTCTCCACGAGGGTGACGTGACATGGGCGTGTGAGTGACCAGTGATAGCGTGTGGCAGCGTCTAGTCGTTGTGCGTGTCCTGGACCAACGAGAGAATGCTAGCCGATTTCGTTCGATTGCGTCCCTCTTGTTTGGCTTGATACAAAGCCTGATCAGCTGCCTTAATGAGATCGGTCGGAGATGAATGCCGGCTTGGAACAACGCAGGCATATCCGACGCTGATCGTCACGAGCTCTCCGTCCGAGTTTTTAATGCCCAAGGATTCGACTCGTCGACGTAGACTTTCGGCCACTTGCGCTGCGCCGTCAATTCCGGTGCCAGGCAGTACCGTGACAAATTCGTCTCCGCCGTAGCGGGCGACCAAATCGCCAGGGCGATTCACAGAACTGGAAATAGCCGCGGACACTTGCTTCAGACATTCGTCGCCGGCCGTATGACCCTTCGTGTCGTTATAAGTCTTAAATCGGTCAATGTCGAACATGATCAAGGACAATGGAGTCGACTCGCGAATGGCTCTCCGCCATTCTTGATCCAGAAAATCATCGAACTGACGTCTGTTCGTGATACCGGTCAGTCCGTCTAAACAGGAGAGACGAAGCAGCATCTGATTGGCTTCTTGGAGTTGCCGCATGACCTCCAAGAGCTCTTGCTCGCGCGCGCGGCGGCGGTCGACTTCGTGAACGAGTCGGAGCACCGAACGCACGCGGGTCAGCAGTTCGATCTTGTTGACCGGTTTCGCCACGTAATCCATGGCACCTGCGGCAAATGCCAACTGAAGGTCGACCGGGTCCGTCTTAACCGTCACCATGATGATGGGTGTGTCACGGAAGCGATCGACAGCTTTGATTTGGCGGCAGGCCTCAATCCCGCTCATCTGCGGCATCAGAATATCCATGAGAATGAGATCGACTCGTGCGACCCCATGTTTACCCCCATCAAGCCCCAGATACTTAAATGCCGCGGCAGCAGAATCCGCCGAATGAATGTTTTCGTATCCAGCGGTGGATAGAATGGCCTGCAGAAGAAGGCGATCATCCACCGAGTCGTCAACAATCAAAATGCTCATACATTCACACGGTTTGAAAAGGAGGGTGACTGGCGGAATCGTAACAGCTAGTCCTGATAAACGCCAGGATAAAGCTTTTTGAGGCAAGGTTGGCAGAGCCCATGGCTGAACTCTGCTTCCGAATGTTCACCGATATATTCTTCGATTTGTTGCCAAAACCCGCCGTCATTGCGGATTTTCTTGCATGAGGCGCAGATCGGGATCAGGCCGCGCAATACCTTGACTTCCCTGAGGGCCTGCTGCAGTTCTTCATTGCTGCGACGCAACTCAGCTTCCCGCTCCTTCCGACAGTCCATCTCGTTTTTCAAGGTCAAGGCTGAGGTCACCCGCGCGAGGAGTTCTACACTCTTGACGGGTTTATTGATGTAGTCCATCGCGCCGGCTGAGAATGCCTCCTTCAGATTGTCGAGATCGTTCTTAGCGGTCACCATGATGATTGGGATATCCTGAAGATGCCTCTCTTGCTTGATTCGCCGGCAGGCCGCGACGCCATCAAGATCAGGCATCAACACATCCATTAAAATCAAATCGATCTCGACCGAGGAGTGCCCGCCGTCAAGGTTCAACAGTGCAAAAGTTGCCTGGGCTGAATCCGCCGTCACAATCTGGTCGTGACCAGCCTTGGTCAGGATCGACCGGAGAAGAAGATGTTGGTCTGGGGAGTCATCGACAATGAGGATTGCCATAGTTATTCTTAACGGCTCAACGCAAAGAAAACTAAAGATTCCACCCGGTGGAATCCAGTATAGCAAACATATTTTGGGATGAATTTAGGAGAGTTTGCTCTTGACCAGATCGCTGACTTGCTTGCCGTCGATAGGCTGTCCCGCAACGCGAGCCATGACAGCCTTCATGATCTGTCCCATATCCTTCATGGACGACGACCCGGTTTCGCTGATGATGGATGCGACGAGGGCTTCAAGTTCTTGATGGGTCAGCGGTTTGGGAAGGTAGGATTCTATAATCTCGATTTCCTTACGTTCTTTTGCGGCTAGTTCCAAACGTTGGGCTTTCTCGAACTGCTCGACGGACTCACGACGTTGTTTCACAAGGGTCGTCATCACCCGACTCATTTCAGCATCATCGAGGTCCCGCTTCAGTTCGACCTCCTTGTTCAAGACCGCAGCTTTGATCATCCGGATCACGTCCATGCGAAGTTGATCGCGTGATTTCATGGCGAGCTTCAGGTCTTCGGTCAGGCGATTGCTCAGTGACATGGGAGCCCTCATGAGTTATAAGACTGTAGAGTGGGAGCATACCCTCCTGGTCTCATTGAGTCAACGATATGGGTTCAGAATGGTATTTGGGCGTAAGGATGGTATGATGCAGGCTCAACGATCAATCCATCACGACAGAGGAGGATGCAGATGTTTAGCATAACGATGTGGGAAATAGGGTGCAGACATGGATGGGTCCTTCCTGTAATAGGGGTGGTGCTGGTGAGTATTGGTGGGTGTGCTGCTGAAACGCCTAAGCCAACGTCGATGACACAGGAACAGGTTCGTGACCACGCCGAGAAGGCGTTCGACAAGCTGAAGCAAGAAGAGAAAAATCGTGCGGTCGGTTCAGGGGTAGGTCCCTACTGATTGGTGTTGCCAGGCCTGGGGAGAGTGGTTGCAAGGGTTTCAACAACAGCAATTCCCGACATGTCGATAGTACGCATATGGTTCCGTAAGAAGGGGTTCATGAAAGCTCCTGATCTCTGCTGCTGGCATGAATAAGTCCAGTACACCATATAGCTCCAAATAGCTCCAATCGTTCACAACTGATGGCGTTTATCTGGCTCGAAATGGCGACGGCTCTTGCTAGGTCTGTTGGCTGTACGAGGTCGAAGACATAGTCGTTGAGTTCAAGCCTAATTCTCGTTCGGACACACCTCCTCCCACATTTGCTGTGTTCCCGAAGTGATCGCCGAGTGCTCCCACCCAGGCAAAGTGAGGGATTGCCCCACGCAATGTCATCCGGTAGGCATTGACCCCTATGAGGGGGTCTCAGTACGATGAACACGATGGTTGATTGGCGAAGTGCTAGATCGGCACAAGGATGGGTAATTCCTTGCATGGTATACCTGGCTCTATGCCAGAGCCAGATAGGAACGGCCAAGGATCTTCTGCCCCCCAAAGAGCAAGAGTCTACGGAGATTGGCTCAACCACAAGTCCATCATTCGACTTTCAGGAAAAAGGGATTCCACAATCCCTGTTTACCTGGATTAAGATGGCCAAGGGCTTTGAAGTGGAGTGGGATACCTTTGGACGGAAAGGGTGGTACACCCAGGACCCACGGCTAAGACCGATCGAGCCGAGTTCGATATTCACGCCGGAGGTTCCAGCGATTTACATCGTTTTTGAAGTGGCTCCCTTGGAAGATCCAGCACAATTTGCAGTGCAATGGTATCTTGAGCAGTCGGGTGGCCGGCTGGACGAGAATCCATTGGGCAAGGATGTGCTGGAAGTGCCCGGGCATGAACGATATGGTTATCTCGAGTTGAAAAGGTCGGGCGACAGATGGGCGGTGGGAAATTACCTAGCAAAGATCTATATCACGCCGCTAGGGCAACAGCCGTTTCATGCTGTGAATCAGGTCGGTACGATGCGTTTTACGGTCATTGACGTGGCGTCGGGTATGTCTCACGGGAATAACCTCAGGAGGTAGGCTTAGAAAGAAGGGGGCCGTATGGGTGTGCGCGTCAGAATTACGGAGCCGGAAAAGCTGACCTTGCTTTACGAACGGTTTCGAGATGTGTGTTTAGTGGAAAAAGAGGTCTGGAAGGAAATCTTTTTGCCGCGAGAGAGTATCGGTGGACCGGTAAGAACGAACATCCAGGACCTCTACGAGGTCGAGATCGATGATCCTGACATCGAACGGGCCATCGAGGCCAACATTCCGAGGGGTAATGTGATCTTGGGCGCGGCCATTGATGAGTACCGCGCCCATATCTCGTTTTTTAAGAAACGGGATTAAAGTTGCTCTAACGCCGCAATCCGTACTTCAATCGGTGGGTGGGTTGAGAACAAACTCATGAATCCACCCGTCTTGCCGGAAATTTTCATCGTTGCGAGTGCGTCCTGTCCGGAGTATTCGAATTGAGAGCGATTGACCCATCGATCAATAGCTCGGAGTGCGCCGATCATAGAATCCTTGCCGTAAACCTTGGCGGCAAATGCGTCGGCTCCAAACTCACGACGACGTGAAAACCAGCTGATAACAATGGAGGCTAGGATACTGACAATAATCTGAAGCACAAGAGACAAGCCGAAGCCTAAGGCTGCCTGATCCCGCTCTGCGAAGAAACGGCGTACCCACATCGCGATGTAATAGACAAATGTATTCATCAGCCCGGCCAGGACGGTCGTCGCAAACATGTCGCCGTTATACACGTGACCCATTTCATGAGCGAGAACAGCCTTGACCTCATCTTCTTTGAGATTCTGGAGTAATCCAGTTGATACGGCCACCATCGAATTGTTCTTGCTGGGTCCTGTTGCGAAGGCATTGGGATCCGGAGAATCGTAGATCCACACCTCAGGCATCGTGATATGCAGACGTTGAGCGATTTCCTGCACGGAACCATAAATGACCTGTTCGGCCTGCGAACGAGGTTGGGTAATCTGCTGACAGTTGAGCATCGCCCGCGCCATTTGCTTCGAAAATGCCAAACTGATGAATGCTCCACCGAACCCGAACATGGCGGCCCATACCAACGACGTGAGATCGACGGAACCGCGGACATCGATTCCGAACATCGGTAAGATCACATTGATGATGATAGGTACGGTGATCGAGAGCGTCACCATGATAAGAATATTTGCGATCAGTAGTAGGCCTATGCCTTTGAACCACTTCATTGTGAGCCTCCTTGAAGACAAACATTCGCCTCAGCTGAGGCGAGTTGTTGAATTGCCACAATTATACACAAATCTGCTGCTTGCGATACACTCTCAACCACATGAGGCATCGGTATATGAATAAGATCTCATACTATAAAGTCAAGCTGTGTGAAGCCTTTGAAAGTATGTGGATAATGTTGACCGTCTCTTGGCGTTCCTGTTAGAAAACGTGACAGGGAAGTCGGTAGACAGCCCTTCTGGTAGCTTCCGAGGGTTACAATCGATCCGACTCACCCATCTTCTACTGTAAATGATTGTGCCTTCTGGACAGTTGGCGAGCCAAAGAGGCGGACGGCGTAGTGGAACTGAAATAGATGGATCCTTCAGCAGCGACTACCTCATCCAAACATGAACTGTTGCAGGACCTGCTCAAACAGGTCTCGCGTCTCTTTTATACGACCTTAGCAGTTGTTCCCGCCGATGTGCGCGATCAGGTAGGGCTCGCCTATCTGTTCGCTCGAGCGGCTGACACGATCGCCGATACAGAACTGATCGATCGGCCACGGCGCGTAGGTTTTCTTAATCGTCTTAGAACACAGTTCGTTGATGGGCACGTTGACTGGGATCAGATCCGCGCGATTCAGCAGGCCGTAGGGCCGGTTCAACAAGATTCAGCTGAACGCACTCTACTTGAGCGGTTGGATGAGTGCTTTCAACTTTTTCTCGCCTGTTCACCGAAGGACAGGCGTCGGATCCAGCGAGTCCTGACGACATTGACGCAGGGAATGGAAATGGATTTGAGTGCATTCCCTGGAGCTTCTCCGGCGCATCTTACGGCGCTTAAGACCCTCGATGATTTGGATCGCTACACCTACCATGTGGCTGGGTGTGTCGGGGAGTTCTGGACCGACTTGATGTGCGCTCATCGTCAGGCGTTAGCACGTTGGGATGTCCAACAGATGTCGGAACTTGGCGTACGCTTCGGCAAGGGGCTACAATTGACGAACATTGTTAAGGACATCGCCCACGATTTACAGAATGGGCGTTGTTATGTTCCTGAAATGTTGCTTGATGAGGTGGGATTACAGCCACGCGATCTGTTGGAGGAAAGCAACCTTCCGCGCTTCAGACCTGTGCTCAGCACACTCGTTCGCCTGGCGGTCGAACACCTTGATCAGGGCTGGCTCTATACCATGGCAATTCCCCGCCGTGAAACCCGACTGCGATTGGCTTGCATGTGGCCGATCCTCTCCGCCGGAGAATCTCTCAAACTGGTCATGCATTCTCCCCATCTGTTGAATCCTAGGGTGAAAGTCAAAATTCCGCGCAGCAAGGTCTATCAGATCGTAGCGATGACGACCGGCACCGTTGCATGCGGATATGCTGGCACTGCCTACTGGGGGCACTTGCGAAAACAAATCGTGTGAACTTCGCCGCGCGAGTATCGGAGGTCGTCAGCCTACCCGGTTTTCTTCTGCGGCTCCAGCAGCTTATCGCCCTTCTTGAAGACCGCATAGATCGCTTGTGATGGACAAGCATCCAGGCAAAGCCGACAGCTTTCCAGACAGCGCGACGGATCAAACTTATAGGGAGGTGTCGAAAGCCATGCACTGGTCGGGCAAATAGGCACGCACACAGCTTGGTGAGTGCAGCGGTCAGGATGGCGGACCAGGTGATCACGAATGACTAACATGGGTTTCACTCCTTCAAAGAGACCTTGTGAAAAGATCTCAAACATGGTTTTTTGCGGGAGACTACTCACTGCCACTCCTTCACGAGTGCTTTGAGCCGATCTTTGAGCTCGGGGATCTGTTCCAAGTTATTGTGAATCGCACCGAGAATCTTTTCGAGTCGGGCACTCCGTAGGGCCTCTCTATCCCTCTGTACCAATCGGTCGTATTCCTCATATGCAGCTCGATGCGTAGCTTCAAGCTGAGTACGAGCATCGACGAGAGCCTGTCCGATGGCCCATGGCTCAGGAGCAAGCGGAGGAACGATCGTAAAGGACGCATCGGTGAACACGATCACCATTGCGCCCGGTTTCCCCGTGAGTGGAAGGACGGCATGAATCGTCTTGCCTTCGCAGGCCGGCCAGTTCAATAACAGGCCGGGAAACTGTTGGGCGAAGGCCACCTTTTGCATGTTGGCCTTCCATTTGTCTTCGGTCGGCATGGGCGTGTCGTGGAAAGCGCTATGACCTCTTGAGTGGCACTAATTGTTCCGGGACTGGGTGCTCAGGCATGAGTAACCGAGTGACAATTTCGCCTTGCACGACATGCCGTTCCATGATCTCTGTGACATCGGCTTCAGTGCCGACCCAGTACCACACTCCCTCAGGATAGACCACCACGCTGGGGCCGAGGTCACAATGGTCGAGACAGCCGGCCTTATTAGCACGGACAATGCCCTTGAGATTAAGTCGCTTAGTTTCACTCTTGAAGTGCGCGTGAAGTTTCTCCGCCCCAAGGTTTGCACAACAACCGCGTGGATCATCCTTTGGGCGCTGGTTGGTGCAGATAAAAATATGTCGTTGAAATGCCGGCATTGGGGAATCCGTTAGACCGGCACGGTACACGTCGTAAGCTGTTCCATCAGACGTGCGACGTCTGGGCGCTGTAAGAACGGCGATGGCTGTTGGGGTGCGCTCAAGATGGTCAGGATTTCGTGTAGCCGCAAGGATGCGCGTTGAAAGTTATCACCCTGTGAAAGTTCAGAGCCCTGACCGGCTCGAAGTTTGTCGAATTCGGCGTGGATGTCGCGAAAGTCTCTTTGTAAGTTCTTATGCATCGAGCAGGAAGCACAGTACCATTTTGGATTCTGATCTGACAGCGGTGACAGACGATCGTAGGGGCGGCCAAAGAAATCCTTTCCCAGCGACAATTTTGAGAGTGGGCCACTGGAGGATCCGCAGGCCTGACAGGTTTCTTCTCGAGAGTCCATATCTACCTCCGTGAAGAACATTGGAAGGCGCATCTTACAACAGGAATTTCGGGACTGTCCACGGGTCGGACGGATGCTGGAAGGAGTATTGCTTGGTCTCGAGGTATAATGGATATGAAAGAGAACAAGATGCGAAGGCAAGAGGGAGGAGCGGCTCAATGATTATCGGCATACCGAAAGAGATCAAAGATCACGAATATCGCGTCAGTCTCACGCCGGAAGCTACGGCCACGTTGTGTCAAAGTGGGCATGAGGTTTGGGTGGAATCCTCCGCGGGCGAGGGCAGTGGATTTAGCGATGACGAATACCGCAAGAGAGGGGCCACGATCGCTCGCTCCAAGAACGACATCTTTGCCAGAGCCGAGATGATTGTGAAAGTGAAGGAACCGTTACTTGCTGAATGTCCGCTCTTCCGACCCGGACAAGTCTTGTTCACCTATTTGCATCTCGCCGCGTCGGCTGATGTGACTAGGGAGCTTTTGAACAGCAAAGTGACGGCTATTGCCTACGAGACGACGGAAGCGAGAGACGGCAGCCTTCCAATGCTCAAGCCGATGAGTGAAATAGCCGGACGAATGTCTGTGCAGATTGGTGCGCAATACCTAGAAAAGGTCAATGGAGGCCGTGGTGTGTTGCTGGGAGGAGTTCCCGGGGTTGAGCCAGGCCATGTGGTTGTGCTTGGCGCTGGAGTGGTGGGCTCCTCGGCTGTTCGTATGGCTGTGGGTTTGGGGGCCCGGGTCACTGTCGTCAATCTGGATGTTGAACGACTTCGCGTACTGGACGATCACTATCAGGGGCGCATCGTCACCCGAGCCGTGAGTTCTTCCGCCATAGAAGAGGCTGTGTCCTCGGCTGATCTTGTCATCGGAGCCGTCTTAGTTCCTGGAATGAAGGCGCCGAAGCTGGTGCCGCGGTCGTTGGTGTCACGAATGGAGCCTGGTTCGGTCATCGTGGATGTCTCTGTGGATCAGGGTGGCTGTGTAGAAACGACTCGGCCGACAACCCATTCCAACCCCGTGTACGTGGTCGATGGGGTCCTTCACTATGGTGTGGCCAATATGCCCGGTATTGTTCCTCGCACCGCTACCTACGCGCTCACCAATGCGACGGTGCCATATCTGCTCCGACTTGCATCGGAAGGTGTCGACCGAGCGATTCAATCGGATCCAGGGTTGGCCAGAGGGGTCAATCTGAAAGATGGAAAAGTGACGTGTCGTGGGGTAGCGGACGCTCACGGGTTGCCTTTTGCCTCTCTCTTGTAAGACAATGACGCCCTCCCGTTTTTTCTTGGTCTTGTCGGGGCGTAGCGCAGCCCGGTAGC
>CAZAKX010000057.1:0-18096 GCA_964485915.1 uncultured Nitrospira sp.
CAGATCACCTTAACCGGGCTCGAATCAGCGACGCTGATCGGACGCCCCGCTGAGGGCCTTGAGGGTCGGTTCGAGGACATTTTGCAGCCCGATGCCGTGGCCCTGGATCAATGGGCCGTCGAACGGATGGGCGGGCCGACAGTCGTCACAGTCGGAACCATCTTTGAGTTGAACGACAAGCTCGCTCGTGTTGTGGCCATTGCAAAAACTCAAAAAAGCTTCACGAATGTCCCCGTCGTGTATACCACCTACGAGCGCGCAATCAGCTATGTTCCGCGCGAACGCCGGACGCTTTCTTATGTATTGGCAAAAGCCCGGGACGGAGTTCCAGTTGCGGACGTCATCCAGCGTATCCGTGCCGAGATGGGTGCAAACCAGAAAGACCCGATGCCTCAGCCGATCTCAGAACCGCCCAGGTCGCCCTACCAACATACCGTCGCGGCCTCCGGCATTATCGAGGCCGTGAATGAGAATGTCCGCATCGCTCCCCCGATTGCCGGGTTGATTGCCAAGGTGTTTGTAAAAGTCGGCGACCAGGTCACAGAACAGGCTCCGCTATTCCAGTTGGATGATCGAGAACTGCGCGCACAGCTCTTGACCCGTGAAGCCGCCATTCCTCCACTCCAAGCACAGAGCGAAGAACAGAAATATAAGGTCGGCGACCTCGAAACCCAATTACAGCGTCTCCAATCGGTGCACGATGAACGAGCCGTGAGCGAGGATGATCTCAAGCGCACCTGGTACGCGCTTGAGATAGCCAAGCGAGGTGCGCAGCGTGTGCAGGCCACCCTCAAACAGGCCATGGCTCAACGTGATGAAGTCACGATGCTGCTGGACCGACTGACTGTCCGTGCTCCACGACGTGGGACGATATTGCAAGTGAATATTCGAGCTGGAGAATATGGCACCTTGGGATCGACCGAACCGTTGATGTTATTGGGCGAGACTGAGCAGCTGCAAGTCCGCGCCGACATCGACGAAGTCAACGCCCCGCTCGTCGTTCCGCAAGCCGGAGGGACGGCCTCTATCAAATCGCTGGCCGACCGGACAATTCCTCTCACCTTCGTGCGGATCGAGCCCTATGTGATCCCTAAAAAATCGCTCACGGGTGAGAACGCTGAACGAGTCGACACCAGGGTGCTGTAAGTCATCTATCGATTCGAACGGCCGCCCTTCCCGGTCTATGCCGGGCAACAGGTCGACGTATTCATTGAACGGCATCCCTCACGCTCATCCGACGGGGTACAACCGTCTCCCGTCGTCTCCTCGGAGCAGCCATCGTGAGTCGCACGATGTCCGCCTTGAGAACCATCATTGCAGCGTTCACCTTCTCCGCCTGTGTGCAAGGAAACGACTACCAGCGCCCCAAGACTGAGGCACCAGGTAACTGGTCTCAAGTCGCTCCCATTCCTGACACGGTCTCAACCTCTCATCAGCCGGAGGCGACCTGGTGGAAGACGTTTCAGAATGACGAACTCTCAGAGTTGATCGAATGGGCATTGCAATACAATCACGACGTGAAACGAGCGGTCGCTCGAATTTTGGAGGGCCGCGCCTCTGTGATGTCTGCAACAGCCGGTCTCTTTCCGCAAGTCAACCTCTCCAGCTCTTACACGAACATCGCGGTATCCAAGAACACCTTGGCAGGGTTGGGATTGGCGACTGGCCAGCGGCCGGGTCCCTCGATATTCGCGACGCCGGGAACCACGTTCGACCTCTGGAACGGTACGATGGACCTGCGCTGGGAAATGGACTTCTGGGGGTGCATCAGACGAGGCCGCGAGGCAGCGCAGGCCGAGACCAAAGCCATCGAAGAAGACGCCCGCGCCGTTGCCCTCTCCCTCATCAGTGATGTAGGACAATCGTACTTTCGTATCAGAGAGCTGGATGAGCAGCTCGATATCGCCTCGCGTACGCTTGCCGTCCGCCAAGAATCTCTTGAGATCATCCGGAAACGCGCAGCGGTCGGATTAGCGTCAGAATTGGATGTCAAACGAACGGAGGTACTCGTCGCGGAAGCAGCAGGTCTTATTCCGGACCTGACAAGGTTACGGGCCATCGAATCCCATCGACTTGAGGTCTTAACCGGCATGACGCCAGGATCGCTCGGCCTCGCCCGAAAACCGCTTCGTGCCGTCATCTCCCGTAGGACTTCCCTCTCAGCTTCTGGAACGGCGCCCTGATATTCTCCAAGCAGAGGCGGCGCTCGTGGCCTCCAATGCCCGTATCGGTCAAGCCCGCGCCTACTTCTTTCCGACTCTTTTGATTACAGGACAAGGAGGACTTCAGAGCGCAGACTTCGCCAAGTGGTTTACGGGAAACAGTTTGAACTACAGCATCGGCCCATCGATCACCTTGCCCATCTTTCAAGGGGGGACCAATCTGGCTCGCCTCGATCAGGCCGAATCCCAGTACCAACAGTTGCTGGAGAGCTATCGACAGGCCATCTTACAGGCCTTCGGAGAAGTCGCCGATCTACTGGTTTCCCTACACGCACGAGGCGAGCAGCTCACCCATCAACGCGCGCAGCTCACCGCGGCACAGAAAGCCGTCCGATTGGCTCAGGTCCGTTACCGTAATGGAATGGTGACCTACTTGGATGTGTTGGATGCACAACGGACAGTTTTGTCCGCCGAGACCCAGCTAGTCCTCACCGAACGGGCTCGCCTCACAGAGATGGTCAGCCTATTCAAAGCGCTGGGTGGAGGATGGGAACCAGCTCAATCTGATCCTCCGACCTAAACTGAAGACGCATCACGTGAAAAATCGTGGTTTTGCTCGCCATGCTTCCGGTTCAGCACTATGATGGCAGCTGGGAGGAGACATGGAGGGGCATCAGGAAAGTCGATCCTCAGAGGCTTCGCCGACTATCTTAGTCGTCGACGACGAACTCTCTATTATCAAACTCTGCAAAGCTCTTCTTGAAAGCGCTGGGTTTACTGTGCTTGAAGCCGACGGCAGCTCGGAAGCGCTCAAGATTTGCACTCACCACGAAGGCCTGATTGATCTCCTCCTCACAGACCTTGTGTTACCCCCGCCGGGTTTTCAACTTGCCTCGACCTCCAATCAATTTCCGCACGTCAACGGTCATGAGCTGGCAGTTCGCGCAACCATGATCCGGAAAGGTCTGCGCATTATTCTGATGTCGGGGAATCCGGATAAAGAACTGACCAGTCATGGGATCAAGCGAGGGACACTCCCATTTTTAGCCAAGCCGTTCGAGCGTGAGCGCCTGATCGCCCTCGTGCGCAACGTACTCGCACAGCCGGCGCCGACCCTTGGCCTAGAAGATCGACCACGCGCAGCCAACGATACCGACTGGTTCGGCTGAACGTCTGAAGAGACCACCGTTGAGGCCGACCAACGAAAGCAGTTCCACCTTCACCTAGCCTTGGCCTTCCGACGTCTTAGGCATGCTCCGTCATGAACCATCCGGCGATCGACAACCGACGATGCTGTCCCGCCGTAAGATCGACACGACAGATGCGATGATAGCGAGGCACCGTAAACATGACGAGTGTGCCTGGACGAGGTTCAATGCAATGCGTCGGAACAAGGTCACCGGAACCCAAAGACCGATCTGTTCGCTTGGTATAGATGATTAATTCACCACCCCAATCAGGCTGCCATTCTTCATGAAGATACGTGACGATTGCGATTCGGCGTTGCAGCGCGCGACGGCCTGCGATGGACCGTCCCTGGTCTGTATCATCATGCGTCAAGAGACAATCACCGGCGGAATAGGAATAGTAGCTAAACCCTACATGGCGCCCGATGATATTCGGGAAGGATTCGATGTACGCTTGAACGCACGGCAGCTGTAACCGCGAGAGAAAATGCTTCCCTTCCGTCGATCCGATTTCAGCCTTTGCCCAGTTTCCTGAGTTGGGAAAATCTTCTCGAACATGCTCGAGATCGGAGAGACTCTTCCAGGCAGCCTGGTTCATCCCTGCGCGAAAAAACTGGCGCTCTTCAGCAGACCAAAAGTTTTCCACCACAAGCACCGGCCTGCGCTGCAATGAAACTGAAGATAGATTGTCGGGTCCTATGGTTGATTCCTCAAGACTCATGCCTGACCACCATCACACGATGGGAATCATGATGACTCCCTACACAGATCACAAAAAGAGGGGGTGCCATCCGAGTGGCACCCCCTCCATTCTACGCATGCAACTGGTCAACTACCAGCGGTCGCGCTTGCCGCCACCTCCGCTGCGACCACCTCCGCCTCCGAATCCACCACGACCTCCACCGCCGCCACCCGTGCGCGGTTCCTGCGGCCGTGCTTCATTGACTGTAAGAGTCCGGCCACCCATCTCTGAACCGTTGAGGGCCGTGATTGCAGCTTGAGCTTCTGAATCCGAAGACATTTCCACGAAGCCGAATCCTCGGGATTGGCCGGTGAACTTGTCCGTAATGATTCGCGCCGAGGCCACTGCGCCATGGGCCGCGAACAAGTCACTCAATTGCTGCTCGGTCGCCGAATAGGGCAACCCACCGACATAAATCTTCGAACCCATCGGGGTTCCTCCTTTAAGATAATGACATTGTCTTGAGCACGAGGAACGGGGAAGGAGCGGGCCGAAGACGCGATCGCTGCAGCGACTTAGGTCTGACTTCCGACAAAATTCCCGGACAAGGCAACATCGACATTGTGGGCCTCCTCTGATAAACACTCTGCACCGCAGAGGCCCCCGGCGATACGAGTCAAAGCTAGAGTAGCACAGGGGTTTGGGGATTACAACCTTACTCCCCCACTCGAACCAGTAATCCTTGGTCTTTGCAGTATGCGATCGTCCGGTAAAACCATGCGACAACGCCGACCAACAACACGCCATTGAGTCCGACGGCCCACACGAGATTCGACACAGGGGCCTCCCCGGAGCTCAAAACCGCCCGCATGCCTTCAAAGATATGCGCAGCGGGATTCGCCCAGGCAATCGCCTTCAGCCACTGAGGCAGCACATCCATGGGATAAAACACACATGAAATGGGCTGAAAGAGAAACACCATACTCCAGGCCAGCACTTCGGCCTCCTGTCCGAATCGCATAATCAATGAGGTTGTAAACACGCCGATGATCCAGCCCGTGACCACAAGATTGAGCACGAATGGGATCAGCCACAATCCGATGATCAGCACATTATAGGAATAGAAGACGAGTGCACACCCACCCAGGACGATCGAGACGACGGTCACCTTCATCACACTCATCGCCATCGTGGCGGCTAGAAATTCGCTCGGCTTCAAGGGGCTGGCGAAGAGATTCATCAGGTTGCGCGCCCAGAGTTCCTCGAGAAAAGTAATGGTGATGCCTTGCTGAGAGCGGAACAACACATCCCAGAGAATAAGGGCTCCGAGGAAAAAGGTGACGAACCCCGGAACCTCGCTCTGGTATCGGGCCAGGTAGAGAGTGATAAATCCCCAGATCACGAGATCTAAGAATGGCCAGTAAAAAATTTCCATGATCCGCGGCAAGCTTCTCCGGTACAGATAGAGATGCCTGAGGATGAGCGCTGTAACGCGATGCAGTTTCATTGACAGGTCTTATGGTCGTGCGCATGGTCGCAGCCACCACAGCCTCGGTGAGCTCCCAGGAGATCCGCCATGAGAAATCGGACCCCTTCAAAAAAATGTGCACCCGCTGTTTTTCCATCCGGCATCGGTCGCAATGAGAGGATCGACAGAAGAGCCGGCATTCCGACTAATCCACTTGTAAACCATACCCCGGCATGCCCGCTTCCGCCGCGCCACCACAAGAGGCCTAGTAACAGGGATAACGGCACAAAACCGCCCGCAAGTCCTTTCATCACTATTCCCCACCCACAGGTGCGCCGGTTCCAGCCGATCAACCCGATCGCAAACCAGAAGAGCCCCCAGGCTGTACTGACAGCCAGCCCCCCGGCAAGGAATCCAGCCCCAAAGTCCACGAAAGCCTCAGTCATGATGGCAACGGGATGCTCGATTCCCGCGCAAGATTCAAGAACACTTCCTCCAAGTCTGCTTTACCGAATCGTGCCACGATGGCCTGGGCCGTCCCTTCGGCTACAAGACGTCCGCGTTGAAGGAAAATGATCCGATCCGACATTTCTTCCATCTCCCGCATGTTGTGCGAAGTGTACAAGATACTCAACCCCGATGATCGTCGCTCTTCTTTCAGCAAAGACCGTATTTTGTAGGCGATGTCGGGATCCAAACTGGCCGTCGGCTCATCGAGAAAGAGAAGCCGAGGCTCCGTGAGAAAGGCCTTTGCTAATGTTAGTCTTGTCATCTGCCCTGAGGATAATTTGCGGGTGACCTTCCGTCGGAATTCGTCCATCTCAAGCTTCTTGACGACGTCATCCACCCGACGGGCGATATCGCTCAGGCCATACAGCCTGGCCACGACCCATAGATTCTCCTCGACGGTCAGCGATTGCGGCATGGCGATATAGGTCGATGAAAAATTCACCTGTTGCAGCACTGCTTCACGGTGGGTGGTCAGGTCCAATCCAAACGCTTCGATCGAGCCGGAGGTAGGCGTCACCACCCCGAGTAGCATCTGGATTGTCGTGGTCTTTCCGGCACCGTTCGGTCCCAATAACCCCAGGATTTCACCCGGTCGAATCTCGAAAGAGACCGCATCGACCGCAGTGAAACTCCCGAACCGCTTCGTCAGCTGCGACACTTTCAGAACGGGACTGATCATCCGATCCATTACTCCGATCGACTAATTGAATAATAAGGCGCCGCTGATCTTATCAGGGAGGTGACAGGTCTCGCATTTCTGATCCAGTATGTGACCGTCATGCTGGCTCTTTCCATCATGACAGCTGAAACAGTCACGGAGGGCTCGATCACGAAGATACGATCCTTCGGGATAGAGCGGATACCACGGTTTGCTGTCGGCGGACAGATGGCCACGCGGGATGACGACAGGATAGCCCTTGATGGGGGCATCATGCACCACGCCGGAATGACAGGTTGTACACCCTTCACCTTGTCCGCGAGCCTTAAAGGCCTGCATGTGTCGGCGATGGTTCATGATCAGTCCCACTTCCTTAACTGGTGATGGCAGGTCACGCACGGCGATTTCTGAAACACGGAGGATATGACGATGACAACTGAGACAGACCTCTGAGTTCACACTCGCCTTGAGATTGTGCGCATCTGTCGGCGTTCCCAATAGATAGATGGCCGTGTCTTTGGCTCCCGCTAAGACTTTGTCATGTAACCAGCCTTCAAATCCAGGCCGCACATGACAAGCGACACAGCTCACTTCTTTATGGGATGATTTAGTCCAGCTCTCATACGCAGGCGCGATGGTGTGGCACCCGGCGCAGAACTTCGGCTGATCGGTGAGAGGAGTTGCAACCCCAACGAGGGCCAGGCCTCCAACAATGAGGCTCAATGCAAGAGTGGCCTTAGACGTCCAGCTCATGCTCCCGGCGTCTGAGAGGGAACTGCTTCATCAATAGCGCCGCGACACCGCCCACATTGTCCAGATGGAATACGGGCACTGGGAGATCAACCGCCGTATCGGAGACGACCGCTAGAAGACCGTCGGACGAGTAGGAGATTTCACCCAACTGATCACGAACAATGATAATTTTTGGATACCCCTCGCCCTTCCACCCTTCGGCAATGATGAGGTCGTAGGAGCTATCCAAGAAACGATCGCGAACCTCTTCTACCTTGAGCTGTTCCGAAACATCGGCAAACAAGGCAAGACTCCCCTTCGAGACAATCACGACACTGCTGGCGCCGGCACGCTTATGACGCCAACTATCCTTTCCTTCGGTATCAAGATCGAAGCCATGTCCTGCATGCTTGACGGTCGCCACACGGTATCCGGCCTTGACCAGCTCAGGAATCACGCGCTCGATCAAGGTCGTCTTCCCACTGTTCGAACGACCGATAAATGATACGATAGGGACAGACATGAGAGTACATTCTTACCGATCAACCTAGTCATCGCGAAGTCAGGATAGATTCTTGGCCTCGTCGACTCCACCAATAAGGACTAGTGATCGTCCTTTCTAACAACAAGAGAGGCGCTGTGGACCGGTCTGCGGCGGCTCGGTCATGGTCGGCCATGCCTCGCCGGTCAACAACTGAACCGACACCTCATCACCAGGTTTCAAGCGCTCGACCTCGACAGGGACATCGATGAGACAGTTGGCTTTTACCATCGACGTGAGAATGCCGGACCCTTGGTCCCCGGTCGTACGGACCTTGAAGACACCTTCTTCCCGCGTGAGGATACCGCGCAAAAAGTGTCGCCGATCGCTGCGCTTGGAAAAGGTTTCTTGGAACACCGCCTGCACGACCGGACGTCCATAGCTGCGACATCCGCTCATTTTCAGCAAGGCCGGCCGCACCAACTGCTCGAAGGTCACCATCGACGAAACCGGATTACCCGGAAGACCGAACGCGAGTTTACCCTGAATCTTGCCGAAGGCCAGAGGCTGACCTGGCCGAATGGCAAGTTTCCAAAAATTCATCTCAGCGCCCAATTCACGAAAGACGGCCTTCGTAAAGTCATAATCACCCATCGAGACGCCGCCCGACAAGACGAGAATGTCTGCGTTCAAGCCATGTGAGATCTTTTCCTTAAGCGCCGCGGGGGTGTCACGAGCGATGCCGAGCAGCAGTGGAATGCCCCCGGCTTCCTGAACTGCCGCAGCAATTCCGTAGCTGTTCGAATTGATGATCTTCTCCTCACTGTACCGTTCGTCCAGGTCCGCCAACTCATCCCCTGTCGAAAGGATCGCCACGCGTGGCCGCTGGTACACGAACACAAATGACTTCGCCAAAATCGCCAACATCCCAGCCTCGCCAGGACGCAGTCTAGTCCCTCTGGCGATGATGCAGTCCCCTTTCTTGACATCCTCGCCCTGAGGCCTGATGTTGGCCCCCTTTGGTTCTGCCTTAAAGACCCGCACCGACTGAGGCGTCGCTTCAGTGTCTTCAACCTTGAGCACGGTATCAGCCCCGCGAGGAATCGGCGCGCCCGTCATAATACGGATGGCCTGACCAGAGCCCACCTCCTTCGACGGCATCATCCCGGCTGGAACATCCTCGATCACCGCAAGGGACACCGGTTTCTGGATTGAATGCTCCTGCTTAATGTCCTCCCACCTGACGGCAAACCCATCCATCGCCGAATTGTCCCATGGAGGATTGTCTCGGTTCGCGACGATGTCTTCAGCCAACACACGCCCCAGGGCATCAAGGATCGAGACCTTCTCCACGCCCAATACCGTCGCGGCATGGAGCACCACGTGCTGGGCCTCGTGGAGTTTGGTCAATCCGGTTATAGCATCGACGGCTTTCACAAACTCACTCCCTTGGCCGGCCCGGCTGTGGGTCGTCCAACTTTCAGCAATGATCCGCTCTTCTTGCAGAATGATTCAACCTGATTCGCGATCCGGTGGTACGCTTCCGCCGTCGACGTATCCGAGTTGAACATGGCGAACGGCTCACCAGCGTCCGATTGTGTGACGACATCGGGGTCGAGGGGAATTCGTCCCAAAAACGGGACTCCCATATCGAGTGCGGAGGCCTCCCCTCCACCCTTCCGAAACACCTCAATCTCGCGGTGACAGTGGGGACAGTCCAATCCGCTCATATTTTCGACAATGCCGATGATCGGCACTTCACTGTCTTTGCAAAAGGTGACGGACTTCCGCGAATCAAGAAGGGCCACCTCTTGGGGAGTCGTGACGATGACCGCGCCGCTGACATTGCCGAGCAAATCGATGGTCGTGACTGATTCATTGCCGGTTCCTGGCGGAAGATCGATGAGGAGAAAATTCAGATCCTGCCAGTCGACTCCGCCCAACAATTGGTTGATGAATTCATACTTGTACGCATCCCGCCAGATGATGGGATCATCGGAGTTCTGCAACAGAAACGACATCGAGGCGATCTTCAAGTTATAGGCTTGGAATGGAATGATCCCGCCGGATGTGCTGATCTTGAGCTTCTGCCCTTCAGCGCCGACCATTTTCGGAATATTGGGACCATGGATATCCATGTCACAGATCCCCACATGCCATCCCTTGAGCGCAAGACTGACGGCAATGTTCGTGGTACAGGTGCTCTTTCCCACGCCGCCTTTATTGCTCATAATGAGCACTTTGTACTCGATCCGTTCCATCCGCTTGGCGACCAACCAGCGGCTATGGCCTTCCTTGTCCTTTTGGCACCGTTCATTTTCATCGCAGATGGCACAAGCCCACAGATAGGTACAGGCATCGTCGCTGCCATTACTGATGATGTTAAGCTCACGTCCCATGGGTGCCCTTTTCGTCCAACTGGCTGTCCAACGCCCGCATCAAACTAGTGCCGTCGTCCTCCGGGAACTCCTACATATTCATCATCCGAAGATTTCCCCATCGCCATCCTCGACGGACTCCCCCCAGCCCCCGCTCCGGCCATCGCCACAGTCGGAACACCGGACGGACTCGTGTCCGAGGCTGTTTTCTTACCAAACACCTTTGCACCAAAGATACCGACCCAATACAGCAGGAACATGGGGCCGGCCATGAGCGTTTGATTGAACGGATCAGGTGTCGGCGTCAGGATCGCTGCAATCACAAACGATCCCAACAACGCCCACTTCCAATACTGAATCAAGAACGGTGCGTCGACCCACCCAAGCTTGGCCATGAGCGTGAGCGCCAACGGCACCTCAAAGGTCAGCCCAAAGACCATCAGAAACCAGAGGGCGAACCCGACGTACTGTGCAATCGAAATCTGAGGCACAAATCCGGCGTTCACACCATACGCAATCAGAAAATTTAAAGCGAACGGCAAGACGAAAAAAAATGAAAATGCTGCCCCGGCATAGAAGGCTACCGCGCTGACACACACGAAGGGCCCGACAAACCGCCGCTCTTGGACGTGCAGTCCAGGCACGACGAATTTCCAGATTTCATACAGCAGGTACGGCATGGCCACCACGACAGCACAGAGCCCTGCCACTTTGACGTTCTGCCACAGCGCCTCCGCCGGGGCAAGAAAGACAAACGGCACCGTCGGCAGATCAGTGGGCTCCCACGAGAGAGCTCGAGGCACAAACATGTTCTGGAGCGGCACACGGAGCCATTTCACCAAGGTATCCGCATAAAAGAATGTCCCCATGAAAATGACCGTCAACACGATCACCGCACGGGTCAGCCGCACCTGGAACTCCACCAGGTGCTCCATGACCGGCATCTTTTTATCTTCCAGCGGCTTGAAGATCGAATCTTGCAGCCACCGGTTCACCTTGTTCAGCACACAGCCTCGTACGTTTCAGAATCTGTCGATCCGATGATCTGACGATCAGGCTTCCGGCACGCGACAGATTGACAGCTCACCCGATGCCCATGCGCGTCCTACTTCGGATTGATGGCCACGTACAAGCTGTTCCCTTGGCGATTGACGAATACCACCGCTGGTTCATCTTTCTTGATCTTTTCCGCAGCCTTTTGATAATCAGCGAGCGACTTGACGGGCTCGTGATTGATTTCCTGAAGGACATCACCGCGCTGAAGCCCGGCCGCCTCCGCCTCTCCCCCAGGTTCCACCGACGTGATGACAACCCCAGTTGTCTTCGCAGAAATATTGAGTTGGCTCATCAGCGCATTGTCCAAGGCTTGGACACGCAGCGACGCCAACACATTGTCCGGCGGCTTGATCATTTCACCGGACTCCTTCTCCTTTGGCGGACCAGGTTCTCTCTTGGCCAGCATTTCATCTGACGGACGTTCCGCAACCTTTACCGCGATCAGCTGTTCTTTGCCTTCGCGCACCACCTTGACCTGCGCATCCTTACCCACCACGGTTCTCGCCACCAGATTCCGCAGCTGACTGACACTCTGCACCTCTTTGCCGTTGAATGCGACCACCACATCGCCCCGCTTAATTCCTGCTGCGTGAGATGGACCATTTTCATTGACATCGCTGATCAAGACGCCCTTCCGTTGTTCCGGCAGCTTGAACGACTTCGCCAATGCAGGGGTAATCTCTTGGATCGCGACCCCCATCCATCCACGGATGACCTTTCCCGTTTTCTGCAGGCTGTCCACGATATCGAGTGCGATGCTGCTCGGAATCGCAAACCCAATTCCCTCCGAGCCACCGGTTCGGGAAAAAATCGCCGTATTGATCCCGATCAGCTCGCCGTTCATGTTGACAAGTGCGCCGCCTGAATTCCCCGGGTTGATCGCCGCATCGGTCTGGATAAAGTCTTCATAGTCGGCGATTCCCACATTGCCCCGCCCTAGAGCGCTGATGATACCGAGCGTGACGGTCGAACTCAGACCGAACGGACTTCCAACGGCCAGCACAAGATCGCCGACTTGCAGTCCTTCGTACTCAGCCCACTTGAGGGAAGGTAGATCTTTGGCCTCAATCTTGATGACCGCCAAATCAGTTTTCGGATCGGTGCCGACCACTTTGGCGGAAAACTCACGACGATCGCTCAGTGTCACGGTAATCTGTGTCGCTCCTTCGACCACGTGATTATTGGTGACGATATAGCCGTTGGCATCCAAAATGACCCCCGAACCTGCGCTCTGATCTGGACGACCATGTGGGACGGGTGGACCATGCGGGCTTGGTGGTGTCGGAGACTCTCCACCGCCTGGCTCATCACCAGGGGGAGGCGTCCCGAAAGGAGGCACCTGAGGAATCCCACCACGGCGCCGACTCCCTTCCTTTCCGCCGGTCACAGCGATATTGACGACAGCTGGGGTCGTCTTTTTCACGATTTCCGCAAAGCCTTGGGCCCAGACTGGAGGAACACCTGCTGCCGAGACGGATGACACGCATCCACTTCCGATAAGAGCACATCCGACCAATCCACAACCGACAAGCACTCTCGTTGCCTGCTGACTCCAATTGAGCATATCTGCACTCCTCCAGGGTATGGCTCTCTGCAAGAGAGTCCGAATTGGAAATGGGGCTCTATACTGCTCCCAACAATACATCTTACACCACTCTTTCAACAGGCTTCAAAGAGGAAAACTCCCCGCCAATACAGGCGGAGACTCATCGCAAGGATCGATCGCACCACTTCCGACCACACTGCTGTGCTTCTCTCCTTGAGATCTCCCGGCTGATCGTGTTGCTTTCAGGTATCATTTCCAGTACGGTTGCGGGCGCAAAAACTAGGCGAGCCAGTGATCTCACAAAAACCATTCACCCGTACGGCCTTCGTTGTGGGCTTAGGATTGGGAGGCGCCCTGCTTTTCCTTTCCGCCTGCGCCAAACACCTGGAGTTTCCTCCACTGGGAGAACCGCTTTCTTCCAGCGCCAAGCTGGAAGCCTCCCCATCCTTGAAAGACGTCACGATTCGTTACAGCGACTCCTGTGGACAGATTCAGGAAGTTCCCTTGGGAGATCGCCTCCATGAAGCATTGCAGGCAGGCGTTCAGCGAACATTCAAAACAGTGCTATCTGAAAGCGATGTCGGCACGGCCCCTCCCGATCATCTCATTCAGGTTGATCTTGTCGATTCAGCATTCGATCTAAATAAGGAGGCATTGTACGACCGACCTCCTGCCAGCTTACAACTCACTACGGTTGCTCGCGTCTACGATCAAACGGGAACGTTACTTCGACAATCGGACATCAAAGTCGCACGGCGGGAACGCCTACGGCTGGAGCAGCTCGGAAAGAACTGTAATTATCACATCGCCCCCCTCATCCAGGACACCGCCATCGATCTTGCCACCCGTGTCGCCTTAATTGCCCGAGTGGCGGCAGGCGGCCAGGGCCTGGTCGGTTCATCTGAGCCAAATTCCAAACCTTCCGATACCCTGCCGGTGCCTTTGGCCTCAGCGACTGCAGAAAACCAGTCTCGTCCGGCCTTCAGTTCGTCTGCACTTCGATTTAAGGCCATGTTACTCGATGAAAACAATGATTTGATGTTCGAGGGCGGCGAACATGCCCGCATCCGAGTGGACATTGTTCATACGGGAACGACCCCGATTGAGAATGCGTGGGCCTCACTGACTGGAACTTCGGCCATCATCGATCAATTTCCCACGACCCAGTTGAAAGTCCCGCCTCTGCTGCCAGGCCAAACGAAATCTCTGGAATTTGTCGCCAGTTTGCCCTTGCTCGCCGAGCCACTGCGCGCCGAGATTCGGGTTGCCGTGGAGGAGCGCGGTGGGGCCGCGGCCCGAAGTCAAACGCTCTCCTTTACCGTTGCCCCCACGGGATCCAGCCATGACGATATCGATCACGTTCCGGCACAGGCGTCAGGCGTTCGACAACCAGAGACCTCTGTCATTTCCATCGGCCTCAGTTCCTATGCCAACCAACAGATACAGTCCCGCAAGTATGCGTCGCAAGATGCGGAAACTGTCGCCAAGTATTTTCAAACCCTCGGGGGCGTTCCGTCATCCAACATTTCCGTCTTGACGGATCGCAAAGCGACCCATTCTCAGATCGAGAAGGCGCTCCTTGAATGGCTCCCGACGCGTTCCATGAAGGATGGAGTCGTCATTGTCTATTTTTCTGGTCACGCCATGGTCTCTCCGTCAGGAGAGGTCCTGCTGGTCCCCTATGATGGAGTAAAGGCCGCAACAACCCTGTACCGGTTGAAATCGCTCGAATCAGTCTTCGCGAAACTCAACCCGCGACAGGCCATCCTTGTCTTCGAAGGACAACTCTCCCAGATACAAGACCATCCCAAGACAACCGTCACACCGCAATGGGATTTACATGGCGACAAGGCCATCCGCTTGATCGCGGTGGAGGGCCTCGGCAAAGGCCTCGACGACGACGCACATCGACATGGGCTCTTCACCTACTATCTGCTGCGAGGTCTTCGAGGAGAAGCGGACACGAACCACGATGGGAAGGTCACCCTCGGGGAAATCGGTGGATTTGTGCGCCAGAAGGTTGCTTGGGCGTCAAAATCGAAGTTTCGCTCGGTGCAACGTCCTCAGATCATTCCGCTGCTCAAGCCGGATGACAAAGCAACTGACGTCGTCCTCACCACTCTACCCTCCCTCGCCGCTACCGAAACACCTTAATCCGCGCAATTCATCACGGTTCGCAGATCGAGAGCAGCCTGGCAAGCCCAGCTGATCGGTTCGGACAGCCTCTCACAGCTCTGAATTGGGGGCAGAGAACCATTTCAGGTCACCTTACAGCCACTGATGGATCGTTGCTCGGCCTTGCATCAATGGACGACCAGGCCTCCTGGGTGCTCGATCAACGAAAGCCCTACATGCTGAGTGGCGGCGCGTCTCGGATCGGCAACCAGTCAGCGAGGGCCCGACTTCGCCGCCTGCTCGATCGCGGCGAGGATCTTGTCGCGTGTTGGAGCGTCGAATTCGTGGCCGTAGAAGCGAAGAAACACGCCTTTCCGAATCTCTGCCTCTGTAGCCAGCGGGTTCTCCTCCCGCAGGGATGCTTCCACCAGCGCGCGCGCCGTGTCACGCATGGCGCACCCCATGATCAGCCGCTCTTCTCCCGTACGTTGCATGAGCATCGCCCGGTACCGTTCGTCCACTTCGGGCGGAGTGTCATTCATTCTTGAACCTCTTGGTACAGAGCAGCTAACCCCAGATGATCCGCCCATCGATTCAAATACACATGGTCGAGAGTCTTCACAGACCTGAGTACGTTCCGCACATCATCGAGTTGCGTGGGACTGCGGCTATCCTTTGCCCATTCCAACTTTGAAAGAATGAGGTCCTCAGGAGCGACGACAGCGATCGACTCGCCGTCGAGATTCACCGTGCGACGCCGGGCAAACTCCTTGCGGCGGTACTCACTTTCTTTTCTGACGACACAATCGACTTTGACCACCAAATCATTGTGAATCATATTGAACATGGACTTGTTCCTAATGGCCTGCTCAACCATGTCTCGATCGATATAATACTCCCCCTCAAAGAGACCGACGACTCGCGCCATGTCCGCTTCCCTCAACTCAACGACCACGTCGATATCGCGAGTCATCCTTGGAGTGGCATAGAAGTTCATCGCCATGGATCCAGTCACCATATAGGCAATCCCGGCGGCCTGTAACCGCAAGGCAACCGATTTCAATATGTCACGTTCATCACTCACGACGACGGCAAAGCTTATGCTTTTTGATGCGAGAAGTCACGCCCTCGAATGGAATGGTGGATAATCAATTTACTGGGCGTAGTGGCGGGTTATGTGACAAAAAACGCGGGTGGGAAGTTGCCTTCCCACCCGCGTTTAAGTGGTATCGGTGTGAGTACAGGCGAGTAATCGCCTGTACTCACGCACTCCTACGGGTTGGTTACTTGTAGCTGAATACTCCCCGTATCCGTCATTGCCGGGTTGATCGTGATCGTGTACGTGTCTGTCGTCGCCAGCGTCACGGGGTTGAGACTAAACGTCGACGCGGAGCTCGTTGCCCCCGCTTGCAGGACACCGCTCGGCGTGTACAGGTTCACCGTCACGTTACCGAACTTATTATTGGTAGCCTTGATCGTGACCTGCTGGTTTGCGGTGCCTGAAAACGTATAGCGACCGCTTTGGCCAGCTCGGCTGATCATGATCGGCCTAGGAGCCGCATTCACCTTTAGGGAATCCGACACCTCAGTTGAAAGTGTCAGGGTCATGTTGCCCGTGTACGGTCCGCTTGGACTAACCAGGATAGTATAGGAACCGGTAGTAGGCAAGGGGTTGGGAACTTCGAGCGCTCCACCCGCCGTACCCACGGCAGTTGTGGCAAGCGTCGTTCCATCCTGGCTCATGAGCGAAATGGTGCTCGACGTAAGCCCCACGGAGGTCAGTCCGAGCGTTACCCACTGTCCAGCACTGCCATTGAACGTATAGCGTGCCGTCTTACCTGGCTGGTTGAGACTTACCGGTACTGGAGCTCCATCAAGCGCGATCGTGCCGGTGACTGGAGAAGAGAGGGCGAGCGTCATGCTGCCGGTGTGGTTACCCACTGGGTCCACTACGATCGTGTAGGTGCCCGTTTCTGGCAGTGCGGTGGCTGGATCGAGGCTACCGCCGCTTGGACCAATCGTCGTTGACACCAACTTGCTTCCATCCGGTTTTAGCATTGACACCGTGCTCGAAGCGATCGAGACCCCCGTAAGACCAAGATTCACCCATTGGCCTGCCATCCCACTGAACGTATAGAGAGCCCGTTGGCCCGGTACAGTCAATGTCGGTGTCACCGCGACTTGATCTGTTATAATCGTGCCGGTAAGTTCCGGCGCGTTGTAAAGCGCGACTTTCGCACTCCCGGTGTAACTCAACTCCGGATCGATCAGGACCGCATAGGTCCCAGACATCGGCAGGACTTGGGCATCGACTACCATGCCTGCATGCGCGAACGAAGTCGGCTTGCCCAAGGGCATTCCATCCGGCTTAAGGATCGAGACATACCCACTTCGAATCGTCACATCGCTCAATTGCAAACTGACTGCCTGGCCGCTTTCGCCCGAAAAGGCATAGCGAGCGTTCTGCCCGGCGCGGGTGATTGCAATCGACACCGCCGAACCCTGGGGGACGATGTTCCCTTCCAGCTCACTTGAAGCTGTTATGGTGACACTCCCCGTGTACTCGCTGACCGGGTCGAGAAGGATCGCATAGGATCCGGTCACCGGCAACTCGACGAAGTCAAGACTCGCTCCGTTCAACTGACTGGAGGAGATCAAACTGCCCGCCGTATCATCAGTGAACTTATAGGCCGAGGTTGACGTTTGGACCTTCGTTTGGGAAGAGAGTTCTCGCTGCATGGTGGCATAATAGTTCTTCACGGCTGACGCCTGAGTTGGGACCGCCGCGCCATCGGGCCCATACAACGCCACTCTGAACTGGGTAAGTGAAACACCATTGAAGCCGATGTTGATCCTTTGGCCTGCCGTGCCATCAAAGGTGATGATGCCTTTTTTCTTGGCAGTATTGATGGCGGCCGTAACAGACTCCCCTCCAACCGCAATACGCCCGTTATATTCGATGTCACCTGCCGCGACACCCGGCGGTAAGACACTGTCTCCAGCATAACTCGTACCGGACTCGGTACTGAACATGACTCCTGCTGACACGAGCGCAAGCGATACCGATACCACTGCTACGCGGCACTTCCCCCACGGCCATAGGCTGCCCATAGTCGCCCTC
>CAZAKX010000058.1:0-18064 GCA_964485915.1 uncultured Nitrospira sp.
GAACTCTTTACCCGGCAGGAGCTGATTGAAAAGTTTTCCTGGGATCATGTGCAAACGTCGGCCGCCGTCTTCAATCCGGACAAGTTGCTGTGGATGAATGCCGAATACATCAAAACGAGTCCACCGCACGAGGTTGCGCAAGCGCTCGCGCCGTTGTTAAAGCAAGCGGGGTTACAGAAGGAAGTCGAGGTCGTTTCGGACGAATGGCTTGCACGGCTGGTGGTGTTGGTGAAAGAGCGGGCGAAGACGTTGGTCGATATGGTGGATTGGGTCAAGCCCTATTTCGGGCACGAGGTCCCGTTCGAGGCGGAGGCAGCCAAGAAATTTCTGACGCCCGCAACTGTTCCATTGCTGCAGAAACTGCTCTCTCGCTTCGAGGCATTTCCAAGCTTTTCCAAGCCAGCATGGGAAGAGAGCTTCAAGAAGCTTGTCGAGGACGAGGGCGTGAAGATGGGGGCGTTAGCCCAGCCGGTTCGCGTTGCCTTGACCGGACGGACGGCCAGCCCAGGACTCTTCGAGGTGATGGAGGTTCTTGGTCGAGAGCGGACCTTATTTCGGCTGGGCAAAGGGATCGAGCGCGCCTCCACAGGATGAGAGTTCCTCTTGCCAAACCCGCGTCGATCTTGACGGAATTGCGAGTGATATATTACTGTGAACTCCGGTTGGGGGATCGTCTAGCGGTAGGACGTCAGTCTCTGGATCTGACTACCTAGGTTCGATTCCTAGTCCCCCAGCCAAAAACTCTCTCGTGCCACTTCCATGATTTGCTTCCCGTACCGCGCTGGGGGATCGTCTAGCGGTAGGACGCCGGCCTTTGGAGCCGGCTACCTAGGTTCGATTCCTAGTCCCCCAGCCATTTCTCTTTTTTTCTCCACCACAAGCTTCCAATACTAATTCTGCAGTTTATGTGATGAGAGCTTGAGATCATGATGTAACATGGGAATTGCCATGATGAACCGCCTGTATCTCATAGTGTGCCTGGTGATGTTGCCTGCCGTAGCTGGTGCAGATGAGCGATTGATTGTAAAGAGAGCGTCTTAATCGTTGTCGAATCGCCCGATGTATTTCAAGGCTCGCCGTGTGAGCAGAAGCTGGCTTCGGTCACGTATCCACTCGTCGGTTATATGAGCGGAATACTGGGATCAAATCATGTGATGACGATCACCAAAAATGCTGCTGGAGAAGGGATTATTGTAGAGCTTACTCTCACAGGAGAGGTCGTTCATGAATACTCTAGACCCTTGGGGGCATATCCTTACACCTTTTCGCCAGACGGCAGGAAATTCTTATATAGCGGTATACACAGTGATATCCATGGGAAGTGGATCCTAAGAGATCTTGTAACCTCGACGGAAGAAATCTTATTTGACCCCGAGAAGACGGAACATCTCGTACACCTCGTAAACCCCGCATTCTCTCCAGATGGGAAAGTAATCGCTTTTTCGCATATCACTTATACTGAGCAAGGGGGCGATGTGAAACTTTGTCTGGTGACGGTTCCTCAGGGTCTTCATTCAAACGATTGTCTGGAGACCGAGGGAGCGTTTCCAGCCTTTTCTCCTGATGGCTCCAAGTTGGCGTATTGGGAGCTCACGAAGCAGCAGCCCAACTCAGCATGGAATCTCTTGATCAGAGAAATCAGCACAATAGGTCTGGGAGGTCCTGCTAAGACTTTGGCCACAAAGTCTTTTCAGGGTATAGATACAAGTCTGTGGGTTGGGCCAATTGGGTGGTCGCCAGACTCTCAGTGGGTTGTGTGGTCGGAAAGAGATGATATTTTTGACACCTACTACAAGTTGTTTCGTAAGCATGTTGAGGGGAGTGAAGCTTATCGCATTAAGCTCAAACGACCATGGTGGACCATACTCTCGAGATACTTTGTGTTGGCTGACCAGATTCGCGTTCCCGTTAGTTTTTATTGGGCGCCAGTCTCTAATCCAACAGGTGAGAAGTGACTCGACATATTAGTCGGGGCCGGTCTTAACACGAAGTCGTAGGGGGCGGACTCTGGATCGTGCAGATCCAAGGGAGAAGCCACTGCTTTAAATCACATGCGGGTATGCTACAGTAGGGCTAATGGACTACAAACACATCATCACCATCGAATCGGGCAAGCGTGGCGGACGTCCTTGTATACGTCGAATGCGCATCGCCGTTGCCGATGTGCTCGGCTGGCTGGCGTCCGGCATGACGCACGAACAAATCTTAACCGATTACCCCGAGCTCACTGAGGAAGACATTCGTGCCTGCCTGGCCTACGCCGCCGACCGTGAACGTCGGTTGGTGACCGCCGCCCAATGAAGTTGTTGTTCGATCAGAACCTCAGCTTCAAACTCTGTCAACGACTGGCCGACCTCTTTCCCGGATCGAGTCAGGTTCGGTTGCTCGATCTGGCGGAAGCCGACGATCACGCGCTGTGGCACTATGCCCAAGCTAATGGCTTCACGCTGGTTTCGCAGGACTCAGACTTTGCCGACATGGCCGCGTTGTTTGGGCCTCCGCCTCAAGTCATCTGGTTGCGCTGCGGCAATCAGCCTACCGCGCATATCGAAACACTGTTCCGCAACCACGCCCAGGTCATTGCCTCATTCGAGCATGACCCTGCTGCTGTCTGTCTGGAGATCTACTGAGGCCATGAACCGTCGGGCAAAGATTATCGAAATCGTCCGTTTCATGGTCACCGTCGAAGCCCTGGAGGATGAGCCGCCATCAATTTGATGAAATGCCTATGACGGAAACTCAAAAAACAGGCTAAAGGAGAGCATAGCCCGCCGAGTCGCTACTTGGTTTGCTGTCGGTGATTACTTCAACGACGCCATGTCGATGACAAACCGGTACCGCACATCGCCCTGGAGCACCCGTTCATAGGCTTCGTTCACTTGTTGGATTGGAATCACCTCAACATCGGACTCGATCTGATGTTGAGCGCAGAAGTCGAGCATTTTCTGGGTTTCTTTGATCCCGCCGATGAGAGAGCCGGCAAGGCGTCGTCGTTTAAAAATGAGCGAGAAGGCCTGGACCGGCGTCGGCGCTTCTGGTGCACCGACCAAGATCATGGTGCCGTCGGTCTTGAGCAGGTTCAAATAGGCATTGTAGTCGTGTGGAGCGGAGACCGTGTCGAGGATGTAGTGGAAGTACCCTTGGAGCTTCGTAAAGGTCTGAGTATCCGACGTCACGGCAAAGTGCGCAGCCCCTAACCGCTTCGCGTCTTCTCGTTTACCCTCGGACGTACTCAAGACCGTCACCTCCGTTCCCATGGCCTTGGCAATTTTCACTGCCATATGGCCGAGCCCACCGAGGCCGACGACCGCCAGTTTGTGATAGCGACCGACGCCCCACTGACGCAGAGGCGAGTAGGTGGTGATGCCGGCACAGAGCAACGGCGCGGCACCAGCTAATGAGAGTGTGTCGGGAATCCGAAGGACATAATGGTCATCGACGACGATGTGGGTTGAGTAGCCGCCTTGAGTGATCTGGCCTGCTTTATCCTGTCCGCTGTAGGTCCAGACTGTGCCACCGTCGCAATACTGTTCCAGCCCCTCACGGCAGGCCGTGCACGTTCGACAAGAATCCACAAAGCAGCCGACACCGGCACGATCCCCGACTTTGAAGGCCGTGACCGCTGTGCCGACCTGTGCGACGGTTCCGACGATCTCATGTCCAGGTACCATCGGAAACAGGGAAATACCCCATTCATCGCGGGCTTGGTGGATATCTGAGTGACAGATGCCGCAGTGGGAAATCGCTATTAAGATATCGCGCGGACCGACATCGCGTCGTTCAAACGAAAATGGCTGTAACTGTTCCTTAGCGGCCATCGCCGCATAGCCTTTGGTTGGGAGCATGGGGGGTCTCCTTCTGTGGAGCGGATAGAAGTTAGACATTAGCAAGTTCGATCCGGCTTGCCAACAGCAAATGCATGGTGTCTGTCAGTGAGAATACGAATTGTCGGCTGAAAGAGGTATTCCGGCTTTAACTGGAAGGTTAAGCGATCGTGCTGTCGCTCAGTTAGTCGACGAGCCGTCAGCTGCTTCTTCTCCACCGTCGTCGTTTTGCTTGTCCGTAGTAAGAGACTCTCGTATGCCTGTTTCAGCAGTGAGCGGCACACCCGGAATACGGTATTGCTCTGCGGCCCAAGTTCCCAAATCCGTGACCTGGCAACGCTCGGAACAGAATGGCCGCCAGGGGTTTTCTTCCCACGTCGTGGGTTGATAGCAAAGGGGACAGGTCATGGATGTAGTGTAGCGTGGTGGCCGGATGAAGAAAAGTCGTGGCGAGGTCGGTTAGTCTTGAGGGACCGATCGCGGTCTGGCGAGATGGAGCAACCGCTGTAATCGGCTTCGATCCAAGTCCGTGAGGCGTAAGAACTCGACACCGAACTCGCCATGTTTCACCCATCGAACGGCGGCGGAATGGACCGTAATCGGGACGGCCAAGTCAGTCGCATGGATCAACAGCTGGACTCCTGTTCCGGGTGACACCGACACCGTGCTGGTGACCGCACAGCCACCGGCAGAGATATCGAACATCGTGCCTTGGCGAATCTCGGTCTGCTCGGTTGTGGAAAAGAGGACAGGCAGTTCAACGGGAATTCTTGGATGTTCTCGACATTCGATCATGGTGACCTCCACACGTGAGCGAAGTGTCTATAGCATTCCGCGATCGACAGCCACTGATCTCCCTGGAAAGATAGTATAGATCGGTAGGCTCTCCATGGCACGCATTGAGGAAGAATCTGCGCGCCGAGAGACTGCCGATCGCCAGGGCATAACGATTATTAGCGGCGGGGTGTCGGTTGGGTTTTCTCAACCCTGGCCCATGCATCTTTGAGAGGCACGGTTCGGTTGAAGAGGAGGGCCTCGGGTAATGAGTCGAGATCGACACAAAAGTACCCTTGCCGCTCGAATTGAAAGCGTGAGCCTGGCGCGGCTGAAGCAAGGGTTGGCTCAACCAGGCACCCGCTGAGGGTTTCAAGAGACTGAGGATTGAGTGAATGAGTCCAGTCCCGATCGGTCTGGCCCTTGGCCTCGTCAGGGAGCAGGAGCGGATGGTAGAGGCGGACGGTGGCCTTGAGCGCCTGTAAGGCCGATACCCAGTGGATGGTGGCCTTCACTTTGCGCTGTTCGTGTGCCGAGCCGCTTTTTGTCTCAGGGTCGTACGTACAGTGCAGTTCGGTGACCGCTCCAGTCTCAGGATCCTTCGTCACGCTCACACATTGAATGATGTATCCATAGCGGAGCCGGACCTCCCGGCCAGGCGCGAGGCGATAAAACTGTTTCGGTGGATCCTCTCGGAAATCATCTTGCTCAATGTAGAGTGTCCGTGCGAATGGAACCTTCCGAGTTCCCGCGGCGGCATCTTCAGGGTTATTCACGGCGTCAAGTTCTTCGACTACGCCGTCCGGATAGTTGTCGATCACGACTTTCAACGGTCGGAGGACCGCCATGACGCGCGGCGATCGTTTGTTCAAGTCCTCGCGGATGAAGTGTTCAAGCAACTGCATCTCAACGATGGCGTCGCGCTTGGCCACCCCGATGTGGTCACAAAAGGCGCGAATGGCTTCCGGTGTGACGCCTCGGCGACGAAGGCCCTTGAGGGTGGGAAGGCGAGGGTCATCCCAGCTGGCCACCAGTTTCTTGGTGACCAATTCAAGCAGCTTGCGCTTGCTCATGACAGTGGAGGTGAGGTTGAGTCTCGCGAACTCGATCTGCTGGGGACGATGCGGAGCCTCGGACTCCGCGACAACCCAATCGTACAAGGGTCGGTGGTCTTCAAATTCAAGGGTGCAGAGAGAATGGGTGATCCCTTCGATCGCATCAGAGAGCGGATGGGCGAAATCATATGAAGGATAGATGCACCAGGCGGCTCCTGTCCGATAATGAGTGGCGTGTCGAATCCGATAGAGGATGGGGTCGCGTAGATTGATGTTAGGCGATCCCATGTCGATGACGGCGCGTAAGACGTGAGTGCCATCGGCAAACTCTCCGGCTCGCATGCGCGCAAAGAGATCCAGGTTCTCCTCCACAGACCGAGTTCGATAGGGGCTGTTGCGACCAGGCTCCGTCAGTGTGCCACGGTACTCGCGAATGTGGTCGGAGGAGAGGCTGTCGACATAGGCCTTACCTTTCTGAATCAAGACAACGGCGAACGCATAGAGCTGTTCGAAATAATCCGAGGCGTAGAATCTCTTTCCGTTCCAATCAAATCCCAGCCACCGGATGTCTTCCTGAATGGCTTGAACATACTCCGGATCCTCGGTGGTGGGATTCGTATCGTCGAATCGCAGATGACAGACTCCACCCGGTGTCTCGTTCGCAATTCCAAAATTCAGGACGATGGACTTGGCGTGTCCGATATGGAGGTACCCGTTGGGTTCGGGGGGAAATCGTGTGACGACACGGCCTCCGTGTTTGCCGGATGCGCGATCGGCGGCGACGATGTCTCGAATGAAATTCGATGCGGTGGTGGACTCGGAAGCCATCAGGAAGTTTTCTGTAATGATCTACGTTCGGTCATGAGGCTAGGCGAATTGCACGAGGGAGTTCTATCATAGACTGGGTGATGAGAGAAACGGGGAATGCTTAAGTGGACGGTTCAGCAGTGGAAGGGTCCGGCGGCGGCATGACGCTGAAATCCTTTTGCGCGATGAGATGGCCTTCCATGCGCAGCCGAAACTCATATCGCCCCGGCGCGGGAAAGATGAGCAGGGGTACGTTGATCCCGAAGTCCGAGATCTGGAGCCGATCGCCGATGTCGATGTTGGGAAGGGTCGCCCGGCAGACGAGTTGCTCCGAGTTGAGATAGATCAAGTCGATATCGAAATGATACAGGCCCTCTGCGTCGGTGAGGCAGAAGTAGAGCCCCATCTGCTGATGCTGAAAAGGGAATGAAGGGGCTTGGAGATGGGTGAAAATTCCGATCAAGCTTTTCTTTTTCGTTAAACTGTCTTCGATGACCTGGTCGCAGACGAGGAAGGCTTGCACGGTAGGTGTTGGAATGTCAGTCATGGCGTGCTTTGTAGGGGTACGGAATATCGACGGCCACATGGATCTTGTTGCTCTGTGGACAGGAAGCCAGCCCACTGTGTCGCGGTAGAACTATGTATCTGAGCGCTCACTGCTGAGGCCGAATCAATATTAAGGGCGATGGGGAGATTGGGTTCGAGACGTGGTGATGGTGGGTGAACCCGGTCACCCGAGGATGGCTGGCCCACCACGACTCTCGACGATGTCTCCAAACAGAGTTCTTCCGGATCCAATCCGACAGTAGTGGGGGGTGATTTCCACCTCCACTCCCCTATGCGAGTAAAACTTCCCGAACAAGAGCGCGACCTTGTGCTCCGAGGTCATCGCTGCGCTGAGAACGATCCCACCGGACTGTCGATCCATCAAGCGAACCGATGGACCATCGACCGGCGACAGGCTCTGCCCGAGATGAACCTCGACGGCGAATCGCTCCTTCTCGTTCAACGTGAGGGCATTCCGGCGCAGATGGGCGATGCGAGTACCGTGCGCGTCGTATAGGTCAAGGGTGATGAGAAACAGCCCCTGCTCGCGGTTGGTCTCGATAACGACTTGCTCTTTTCCCTGAATCGTAACGACGCCGTTGGTACTCCGGAAGATATTGGATCCGATACACAGCTCGAGTCCCGGCTTGGTGAGGGCTCCACCCGTTGCGGCGTGCCCTAATGGACCAGTCCTGCGAAACACCGCCGGTTCATCCATTCAACATCCTCGGTCCTCAGTGCCCATCGGGTCGTCCGGAGGTGGCGCAGCGCATAGGCCGCTAGATGTAAAAATTTTTTGAAAACTATGCTTTCTGGTCGTTCCTGTCAAGACTCGCTCTGGCAGAGAGAGACAAGTATTATGGCCCCCTGCAAACGGCCCAGCTGGAACGCACCGATGTGCGCTCATCCAGGGGGGTCGCGCTTCGTTGCAAACGGAAAACCGCTTGTGCTACGGTCCAACATTCGGATAGCGACCGGATGGTCCCATCGTCTAGCCTGGCCTAGGACGGAGCCCTCTCAAGGCTTAAACACGGGTTCGAATCCCGTTGGGACCACCAAACCAAGCTCGCTCGTGCCGCGGCCTCTTTATAGTTTTATTGAGCTTGGTGGCCGCGGATAAAATCCTCCTTTCCTTATCCCTGGAGGCCTGGCGACGTTCAAGCTTCCGTCAAAGAAGGAGCTGAAAATGGTGCAGAAAGTGGTGTAGGCTGGCTGCGACCGAGTACCTTCCTGCTGGTTCCAGATAGAGCGACCCTTCGTGACGAGGAGTGAATGATGAACCTCGTGACCTTTCGCTTCCGCCAGTCCTCGGCCGTAGACTTTTATTGGAACCTCGAGTTGGCCAAGCGTGGCTCCCTACGCGAATTCAAGGTAGATCCCAACATCATCATTTATGAGTCGGCGTTCGACCTCTTGAACCCGATTCAAGTAGGACACGCCTTGTCTCTCGCCAAGGCCTTGGTGCTCGACAAGCGAGCCGAGGTCTTCTCGGGGAACACGTCGTTGACCATGGTAACCGTCCGAGATGTGTTGCAGTGCTATCAGCACTCGATGCAGGTCGACGACCATCATGCTCATTGTTGGTTCAAAATCCGGCTCACATTGGACCTGACCGTGACACGATTCGAAGTGGAGTCAGACGACTCGGCGAAGTCGTTCGTGTTCCCGTGTCGGCGTGCGGCTGCAGAGGCCTATGGCATTCACTATGAGCATCCAGGGACCATCTACGACCAACTAGACTCGGCTTTGTGGCGTGCCGGCACACGGTGGTGTCCGCGGCTCGCGGATCTCTCAGAAATAAAACTCGTCAACGTGGAGTTGCAGACTAAACGGTGAAGAACCGGTCCCGACTTGGAAAACATTGGCGAAACCAGCGACAATAAATGGCGAAGTCGTTGTCGAATTCACACACGGGTTTGAATCCCGTGGGGACCACTCAACCGACTTACCCCTTACCTTGGCCGCAGAAACCATCGTTCAGGGGCGGTGATTGTTGACCAAATCAAGAAATTCGATCACGCCGATAGCCTCCGTATTCCCCGCCATCGGGAAGCGTTCATGCCCCGAATACACGACGAACTTCTTAGTCGCGCCGATATCCGCGCAGGCTGCGTGAAACCCGGCGCCCACTTTCGGCGCGGCGGCGCGTTTGATTTCAACTGCCCAGACCTGCCTGTTCGATGGTTCCAGGATCAGATCGACTTCCGTTTGGTCCCCGCTGCGATAATAGCTGTATTGCCAGGTGTCGGACAAGCTGCCGATAATGTTTTCGGAGACAAACCCTTCCCATGAATAGCCGAGGACCGGATGTCCCTGCAGGTCTTCATACGCCGAAATATTCAGCAGCCGATGCAAGAGCCCCGTATCGCGCACATACACTTTCGGCGACTTGACGATCCGTTTTTTCGTGTTTTTCGACCAGGGCTGGACTTGCCGTACCATGTACAGATCGGTCAGCACGTCCAGATAACTGCGAATGGTGGTGTGCGAGACCTCAAGGCTTCTTCCGAGATTGGACAAATTCACCTGCTGGCCGTGCATATGTGCCAGCATCTTCCAGAAGTTCCGCATGCGTGACGCCGCGATCCGTAAACCCATTTGCGGCAGATCCCGTTCCACGTATGACGCAATAAAATCCGAGCGCCATCTCCAGCTTTCCTCCTCGCTCGGCGCGAGATAGCTTTGTGGGAACCCGCCCCGAAACCACAGCTTGTCGGGGTTGAATCCTAAAGGATCGGTCGCGCGAATTTCAGGAATAGAAAGCGGCTTCAATTCCAGATAGCGAATGCGGCCCGCGAGGGTTTCAGAGGACTGTTGCAATAGGTCTCGGGAGGCTGAGCCCAATAGCAGGAATTGCGCGTGGTCTTCTCCTGCCCGCTTGCGGCCGTCGATGAGACCTCGCAGGAGACGGAACAAGTCAGGTTTGCGCTGCACCTCGTCTATAATCAGAAGCTGGTTTTCAAACCGTCTTAAAAATCCCTCCGGGTCATCCAATTTGGCAAGGTCGGTGTCCAGTTCCAGATCAAGGTAAGCGGCGGGCTTTATTGTCGAAGATTTGGCTATTTCAAGGGCCAGCGTGGTTTTGCCGACCTGTCGAGGACCTAGGAGCGCCACGGCTGGCATGGCGTGCAACGCCTGGATCAGATCACCCTGTAAAAGACGCGGAATCATCATGACAGAATGGCATAAAAAGTTTCAATTTTCAATTAATGTTCGTATATTTTATGCATGTTGAAAGTTTAAATTTCATGTAGAGGTCATGACGACTACGTTGTATGGCTAAATAACGCGGGCAACCCTAATCGAGGGCCTGAATTCTCAGTACGAGATGTGTCGGACGTCCCCTCGGATGAGGTTGTACATGGGTACTGGGAACCATGGCCGTCTTGACTCAAAATTAATACCGAGACGTCGCCCGATAACTGGACAGGTCTGATGAAGAGACACTCAGGTCCACCTCTGACACAGCGCATCAAGGCGATTTCTTGGGTTTGTATAGAACCTGCTTTGAAAATGCCACCACTGGCTCTTACGCGACTGGCTCAAGAATAACCCGGTGACCCAAGCGCTCCAACTGCTTGACGTACTGGCGCGTGGCGTGCTCCCGATTGCGCCGATCAAGATACGTGGCGCCCAGCTCCTGGTACGGGACCTGGTCCTTGAGCAGGTGATAGATGATGACCAGGATCGTATGCGCGACCGCCACCACCGCCTTCTTGTGTCCCCGATGACGCATGACCCGGCGATACCGAGCCAAGGTGACTTCGTGATGGTTTGCTGCGTGCGTACTGACCGAGACAATCGCCAGGATTTTCACGCCCTTGTCGCGTTTCGTGAGGCCCACGGCCTTCCCACCGCCCTTTGTGGCGGCAAACGTGGCATCGATGAAACTCTCGCGTTCATCAATCACGCCGTCTTCTCGCAACGTGTTCGCCAGTTGGGTAAGGACGTCTCTCAGCACCTCTCGGTGACACCACTGTTGAAATCGGCGGTGGACGGTTTTGTAGTTGGGGTAGCACTGCGGCAACAGATGCCATTGCGCGCCGGTATTCAGGATCCAGCGCACCGCTTCCAGGACTGCCCGTGTGGAGATGGGTTTGCGCCCTGGCCGGGTGTCCGGAATGTGCTCTTCAGGGAAATGTTCCCGAATCCGTTCCCATTGGTCATCGCGTAACCGCAGCATGACGGGACTTATAAAGAGGGATTGTTAGGTCGTCAACAATTTTGAGATAGGTTCTAGCGTACGAACGCCTTACAACATCTCGTGGGATCGTTCACTACTACACTACTTTTCCCTGTGAAACCGAAACCAATGCGAAGTCCAAGGCTGAGGCTCACCACCCCACTCTGAGTCTTTTTAAGAGACTTTACGGAAGCGCAATTGTCGTGAGTACGTTTGCTGCGCCGCAGACCAACCTACTGGCCTGGTCGACGGGTATGCGATTCGCCAAATTGCCTTTCAGATTGGAAAACTGCACCGCTTCACGAACAAAACCGGCAAGCTGCACACGCGCCTTTTCACGGTCACCCCTAGCAAGCGCCGCGCTTACGCTTCTCAACGTGCGTGTCAGCGTTTGTCTAGAGTGGGGGCTGGTGTTCACGCCATTCACCTCGACCTGAAGCCCCGCCACCGTGCTTACTGTCGAGACGCACGAATTGCTTTCGTCGTTATCGCTGCTATCGGCACAGCCGGAATCAGCGCGATCGATGAGATTATCCCCATCATTGTCAAAACCATCTGAGCATTGCGTCACTCCGCCTCCATTTGACTGAGTCTCATCAAAACCTATTTCTACCCCAACCCCAAGGGGCCGCACATCTCCGTCGAAATCGTTGGGTGGGGCATTCTCTCCCAAGCCCTTATCTCTTGCGTGAGCCCATGCTGGATGAAGATGGAAATTAGTGCCGGGCGAGGCAAAGATCTCTAGATCGCTTGCAACGACGTTATTTGCTGCGAAGGTCCGATTATTAAGGGCTAGAGGATCAGTAACGATACCAGCCTCGTCTTGATATATGAGTCCGCTTGTGAACAGGTTATTTTTTAGTGCCGGAGGAGACGTCATAGTAGAGGCCACAACTGCTGGAGCACCACCAACAAAACCAGAAAAGATATTGTTTTGCAGTAACACATTTTCCGACTGGGCCAAGTAAATATGACCGGCATTAGGTATGGGTCCGCCTGCACTGTTGCTAAAGAACGTATTGTTAACGATTCGCACAGCACTTGGGCTATCAAGAACGGCAATTCCCCCACCGGCAATCATTGATTTGTTGTTGCGGATGAGATTGTTCACAACTACGGCAGAAGAGTTCACAATTTCTATACCACCGCCGACATATTGATTGGTGTTGTTTCGAATGTCGTTCCGGCGCACCTCTGCGGTTCCATCCTTAATGAGGACGCCCCCGCATGGGTTCAATCCTGAACAGATAACCACAAACCCCTCCAAAATAGTCCCGGGCCCTGTTTGCACCGCTTGAACCGCCCAGGCACTAGCAGGAACTGAAGACCCCTGAATCATTGCACCTTGGGCACTGAGTACATGGACACCGGTCTTGAGCGCAATGTTCTCAAGATAGGTGCCGGCTGCTACCTGCACTGTGTCGCCCGCCGCCGCTTGGTTGATCGCAAACTGGATGTGAAAACAAGCGTTCATTGAACAATCAGAGTTGTCAGTACCGGTGGGCGACACGTGGCGAATCGCAGCGGGTTGAGGGGGATTGGCTCCAATAATGGCGGCCGCCATGGCATCGAAGCCGGGACCGAAATTATCCCCACAGATATCGACGGACATACCCTTATTCAAAGCAGCCAACTTCGTGTACTCATTTCCTGTGGAGGGGGGACCACAGAGTGGGCCCTTTGCTACAGCGTAAAATTTATAATTTTGAAAAGTAGGATCGAGACGTCTAAGGCTCGCGTTAAACTCAGCAGCGGAGCTTCCTAGCCCATCGTCAACGACGATAATTGTCTTTGAAGCCTCAGGACGTAAAACGCCTTTCCATTGATTGTACGTGAAAAGAGTTCTTGTGAACGATTCCTGCGGCCCGAGGTTGGTGGAGATGTGTCTATAGGGAAACCCATTGTCATCATTGGGGCACATGCCACTGCCCAACGGCGCTGGAACGCAAATGCCTGAACTAGAATGACCACGGCTGTCTGATATCATGATGATATGCAGGTCCATCTTACCTTTGATTGTGTTGGCGAAGCCATTGAGCACATGTTCAATTTTTCGGATCGCGCTCGACATACTGGCGGAGTTATTCACAACAATGATTACATCTGAGCTTTGGCGAGTTTGAGCAGCAGCATCTTGGATTAATGCGACCTGTGCCTGACTGCACAATGCAAGAACAGCGAGACCTCCTATGATGATCTGCCCTCCTTGCATGGCACACCTCCAAGATTGATATCAATGCCGTTCGGAGAGGTAGAAGCATAGTCCCTCTCCCCGTGTGGCACAAGAGACGTTCCTATATTTCGTGTCGTGCCTCACGTATTCCGGAACACAGACTATTCTGGTATAGGGACGGCAGCTTCAGAACCTCAGCTAGAACTGATTTGGGATCATTGAATGCCATTTCATTGCAGGCTATAGTGTTAGCGGGTCTACCAGGTAGCACTCTAATTGGAGGGCTTCATGGTTATCCTCAGCATTCTCGCAGCGGTGGCCTCGCTGTTCTTACTTTCTCCACTCAGCTACGCGCAGTCCGGTTTCAGCACCGACATCGGCCAGTCTACTTTGTACAGCTTCGACAAGTTCAGCGAGTCAAGGCAGTCCATTAACAACACAGACTTTTACAACTTCAGCGATGGGTCTAACACGACCGGAAGCCGGATCGGGAGTACTGAGACCTATTCCAGTTTGACTCCGAGCTTAAGCGGCTCCATTCATTCCCCCGCTGAACTGACAGCCCTCACAGCACGGCGTAGCATTCAATGCATATAGGAGAAGGGGAGCGGGAATCGTGTACGACCGGAATATTGTAGGACTTGATGGCCGATGCTGATGGTAGTCAAGCAAGGCGATAAATAAGTTATAGTCATGCCCCACATGTTACCAAAGTGTTGTATCTTCCTGAGACAGCACAATTAAGACAATGATAATAACGATATTTAGAAAAATGTGTGCCGTTACCAAGACAAACTGCGCAGGAGTTCTTCTGTTTTCTATTATTGGATGTGAGGAAATGTCAAACATAGTACTCCCTCCAAGTCCAAAAAGTGATGCCAATAGCCCTGAAGTAGTATGCCTCTCATTTACCCCAGCAGCTCAGGAGGTGGCTCCTATATTTGTGCCCTTTCTCTCGACTGCAGTCAGCTACGCCGTAGGAGCGATTACTGACCACGTAGGTAAAGCCATCGAATACGAAGCCAACCGATACAAAGCCAGCTATACCAGCCGAGCAAGTGGATTCCTTTTAAGAAAGTTAGATAGCGGAGAAGTACGACTCAATATCCAGGGATTTACGCTATCCAGATATCACGGCGATACGGCTAAGATTGGCTGTCCACTTGAGGGAACAAATAATAGTGATCTTACGGCACGATTCGAGGCGCAAGTATATGACCCGTCACAGCTATATGTCTCCACGGACAAGAGACAGCTTAAGATAATCCCAACAGCGTTTAGCCTCAAGAGAACCAAATCGAAACTAGCTTATCCGAGGCCTTATTACCCATGGACATGGTGGTTATACTTCGACTCATCAAGTAGAAAAATAGACATGGATATTCAAGTTACCTTGACGACTATTGGTCAGCAAAACAATGGCCGCATAGGAGAAGTGACATTACTCAGAACTGATATCCCTCTGGGAACGATAGATATGAGTAGAAGTGTGTCTTTTAATGCAAAGGCGCTCGCTCACCTAGCATCGGAGACAACTGCCATTCCAGCTCTTGAGCCTAGTGAGTCATCAGGCGATTTCATGCCGGTAAATTTGACCGTTACCGTCATCGAAGCAAGCAACCTGGGTGACGTCCTCGCAAAAGCAGCTGACGATGCACGAAAGTCCCGCGGTACGGTAAGTGAGGAACTTCTTAAAGCCCTAAGAATTAAGGAGGTCAAATGATGAAGTTAACAGTAATTTCATCAATAGTTTTTGTTATTGCTGTTTTGTCTCTTTCATCAGCGATGGCACTGAGTCCTGATCCGGTGCCTCCTCCGCAACCTACTGATCCATGCAGACCAATAGGCTGTGGAAAATGACGACATCCGTAGACGGCTACCTGCTATGAAATCCACCAACCTGCTATTTTTGTTTGTAGTAGCGGCTACGTTGCTTGATTGCGGCCAGACTGTTCCAGCTGTCCATCCTACACGCTCAGAACAAATTGCAGAAGCTAGTGCTGCACAGAGTGAAAGATTGAGGCGATGCAGTGCTGCAGTAAAGCAGGTGCGGCCTCGAGAAGGGGGTCCGTTAGTAGAGCGAGCGTTACCAAATTATTTGGATGCGTGTCTTGTAAAACCTTCTACTGATGCCAGCTATAACACCATCTATTATAACACCATTGCTTATATGGAGGTTAAAGGGTGGGGAAACTGCAATGGTATCCTTTTAACAGAAAGTTTATTTTTGACTGCTCGCCATTGTGTGCCAAATACTGGTCCGCCCAACTACAAGATCCTGAATCAGGTGCTCCCCAAAATTGTGATAAAGGGGAAAAAGCAGAATGGCGAAAATTGGTTGATAACAGGCGTATCTGTTGCCGCTGATCCTTTAGACACTAAAGGCCATTTATATGAACGTCTCAGAACAGGCAACAAGACGAACCACCCTACGGTCTTGGATTTTATAGTGCTTCTTCCCGTTAACTCTAAGTTCCCCACTGGTACGCAGATCCCGATTGAGCCTGATAAAGGTTTAGTAAGAGGGGATCGTCTCTTAGTGGCTTGGCTTTATAAAGACGCCAAAGAATCTCTAGAGGGGCCTGTAGTAGATGATTTGGAGTCGTGTGTTGCATGGGAAATACATCTCGGATACTTCGAACATTACTGCCAAGCCATTTCAGGATCTAGCGGAGCGCCGATCTTTAATTACGCAGGAGAGAACTTAACTACGATAGTTGGTCTCCATTCCAGCCGAGCAGGGGCCATAAATGAAGCTCGAGACTTAGGAGGGAACGAAGGAGTTCTCATTCCAAGGGAACTTCTTGAACTGCTTAGTGATATAGAATGATGGACTCAAGAGTCTTCATCAAACACATACGGAGGCGCTTCAGAAGCATTGCGCGCAACTGGCGCAATGAACACCTAGTGCGGAATGATAATGAGCGCGGTTTATAGAGCTTACATTACAAGGTTGCTAAGACATTTCGGCACCGCGCTTAAGCCCCGAAACAAGTACATTCAGCTTCGCAGCTTTGATCCCTTCACTTATGCACTCGTGCAGTTTTTTTCTCCGCTGACTTGGATGGTCATTTTTTCCACATGTGGAGGACTTTTTATTCTACTTGCTTACAAACTTAATGTTCTCCATGACATCGTTGCCTATGATAAAAAATATGAAGCGTGGGCGGCTATCGGATACCTCCGGAACATCTCTTGGTCATTTTCTATGCTCGTACTCTTTCCCCTAATCGTAGGTGCCATAGCGTATTATTACCGTCTCATTCCAGAGTTCATCGACAAGCTGTTAGATGGTGCCGCTGACCTTGATGTTTGCAAGAAATTCGAAATTGCTGCTGAGCAGTGCCTCAACAGACGATGGTACCCTTTCATCGTCTTCGTCATTTCCATCTCCGTACAATTCCTTTATTTCCAGGAATTGGAGGATAGAAACGCCTGGGTCTGGAAACAGTCTCTCTTTGACCATGGTCAGCTCCCCACAACGAGGTCAAGCGACAGCACGAGCATCATTGGAGACTTCGCTAGAATTTTGAGCCATCTTAATGTTCTTGGATGGTGTGCAGCATCCATTCAGATTGTTCTTGCCATGATTTTTGGCACCTTTCTGTTCCGTGCCACTGCATTGGCAAAGTGGCTGCACGCTCTCTACCATGATAATCGGTACAAGAAAGAACCTGATCCATTTCACCCGGATGGCGTGTGTGGTTTAGCGCACGTTAGAGAAATCATCATCGCGGCCAATTTCGCAGTATTTCTCCTAGGAATGTATATATCTTTGTACTTCTACGACAAAATTGTTGTGCAAAAAGAGTCCAAAGATCTCACAGCGATTTTTATGTTCATTTCCATGTATGCGCTCTCAGTTTTTGCGCTCCTAGCAGAGTCCACGACTGCCGCCCACGCTAGGATGAGAAAGGCGAAAGAAAAATGTCTCCAACCACTCCTCAACATGATCAAACACGAAGCAGCAAGCCTTACCACCCAAGCTTCCCCACCGAATGATCCCACCGAGCGTTTAATGAAGTTACGGGCGAGTTACCATGAACTGGTCCAAGATATTCCCGAGTGGCCTTTGAATCTTAAATCAGCCAAAGACTTTCTTCAGAGCGTGGCGCTAGCCCTTGCACCGGTATTAGTGACGCTGGGAACTCACCTGCTGACAAGTCTTGGCGTTATCGGAAAGAAGTAGACGGTGAATGTGCGCTTTCCCTTTTAAAAAGCCCTCGCATACCACTCTACCCCTCACGCTGCAAGCCGGATTTCTCCAGAAAACGGGATGACAAGGTGGGCGGGATGCGGCAGGGAAAGGCTCATGTTCCTATTGTGGACCAAATCAAGCTTGCGCGCCGGCGGCTCATCGAGCGAAGTTTATCTTCGTTGTCGCCGCTGGATAAACCCCTCCAGTGTTTCTTTCTTCGATACAACACTTCTTGTGCGGCCGGTCACCTCTTTTTGAGACGTATCGTAGCTCACGCGACCGGATCGAGTTTTCGACCCACTGGCTTCATATTCCAAACGAGCTCGCTCGTGCCGTGCGCCTCTTGATGGGAATCTTTTCAGCCGGCTTGACCAACCGCGCTGTGCGGATGGGCTTCGACGACCGGAGGTGAGGCGGTCGCATACCTTGCGCATCCGAATAGAACAGCCGCGACGCCCACATAGGCAAGGGCGACAACCGGCGATTGAGCGAAGCCGATCGCCT
>CAZAKX010000059.1:0-17893 GCA_964485915.1 uncultured Nitrospira sp.
TTCAGTGGGGGTTTAAGACCTCACAGTTTAATCCGAGCGATTTCCATTTGATTGGAAACCCAACCGGGGGGTTCGCGCAAGCTGGCGGAACTGGGGCCACGACGATAGAGAGAACCTTCTTGGTGAATTTGCCTGCTCAGGTGGGAGGACTGCCAGCTGTGCCAGGAATCGGCTGGACTTTTGGAAAGCTGGCCGATGGATTTGCCTTAGACATGAGGCTATCAGCCGGTGAATTACTAGGTTTGAGCAAGGTGATCGCCGCGCCCAAGATTACCACGTTGGACAAGCGGGAAGCGAAGATCTCTCAGGGCGAATCCATTCCATTTCAAACGACATCGTTGCAGGGTACGCAAACAACATTCGTCGATGCGAACTTGGAGTTGAATGTCACGCCACAGATTACCTCGCGTGATCCTAGGGAAGAGTTTAAAAGAATCATGTTGCGTGTGCGGGCGACCCGCAATGCCGTCGGCGCACGGAGCAACCCGGCTGGGCCGAGTATCGATCGACGAGAAGCGACGACTCAAGTGATTGTGAGAGACGGAGAAACCATGGTAATCGGCGGAGTCTTTGTCGATACGCAATCCAACAACGTGCAAGGTGTCCCGTATCTGTCTCGCATGCCCGTCCTCGGTTGGCTATTCAAGAACAAGTCTGAATCGGTCGGCAAACAGGAGTTGCTGATTTTCCTCACGCCCAGCATCGTCAAGACGTAACCACTACCCAGTGGTGTGATCGACGAGAAGCCTGGCGACACCGAGCGGTGTCACCAGGCTTCTCTATTTCGTGGCGATCCTGTCAGCACTCGTCTAGAGTGGCGTATCCTCCAATGACGATGGCCGTCATTTTAGTTTTGTCGAGGCTGTGTTACGATGCAGCGCCTTGAGCATCACTTGTACAGTGACAGCACAGAAGTGATATGAACTCATATCTCTTCGTTTTCCGCATGGTTATGAGATGACTCCGATCTTCACGGTTCCGGTATCACTAGCTGAACGAAGTTACGAAATTACCATCCGTGCGGGGCTGTTAGAGAAGCTGGGGAGCGAGCTGAAGCACCACGCCGTCAAAGGAAAGGTCGCAGTCGTGACCGATCGGCAAGTGGCGCGGCATTACCTGAGAACTGTGTCAGAAACAATCAAGAGGCATGGAATTGAGCCGGTTCCGATCATTCTGGCTCCGGGTGAACGTTCCAAAACATTGAGGACAGTGGAGTCCGTGCTTGATGTCTTGGCGCGTCATCGATTTGAGCGCTCCTCTGTGTTGCTCGCGCTGGGAGGAGGAGTCGTCGGCGATGTCGCAGGGTTTGCGGCGTCGATCTACCAGCGCGGTATGTCCTATATCCAAGTGCCGACGACGCTGGTCGCTCAAGTAGATTCCAGTGTCGGAGGAAAGACAGGGGTTGACCATCGGCTGGGCAAGAATCTGATTGGATCATTTTTTCAACCGCGTGCTGTATTGATAGATCCATTGGTCCTTCGAACCTTGCCCACGCGTGAATGGGTTGCCGGCCTGGCAGAAGTGATTAAGTACGGCATCATCGCAGACGCCTCATTCTTTTCCTATCTGCAGCGCTACATGCCTGATCTTCTGAATCAAGCACCCAAAGTTATCTCGACGGTGGTGAAACGATCGTGCGAGATCAAAGCCGAGGTTGTGTCAGCGGATGAGCGCGAGTCCGATCGGAGACGAATTCTCAACTATGGCCATACGATTGGGCATGCGCTTGAAGCATTGGGCGGCTACCAGTCACTGGTCCACGGAGAAGCGGTTGGAATTGGGTTGGTGCAGGAAGCTGATCTTGCCTGTTTTCAGGGGTGGTGTAGCCATGAAGTCGTTGAAGGAATTCGACGTATTGTGAACGCTGCTGGTCTAAAGGACACAATGCCTCGGTGGACACCTTCAAAGATATGGAAGGCGATGCTTCATGACAAAAAGGTTTCAGAGGGGCGGGTAATCGGAGTATGGCCCACGCGTATCGGGGAGGTGCACATAGCCTCGTTAGAGAAGCAGGTGTTCGATCGATGGTATGTCGCGTCGCAGTCAGCATGACTCACGCCTGGATCGCTCTGTAGGGTTTCTCGGCGAGGCATCAAGTCGAGAAAAGTGGGTTTTTCGCTTCCGTCATGGTTGGCTTCCTGTGTGGTGACCCAGTTAGGCTAGCGCGCAATGAGAGTGTTACGAATCGCCATGGCACAGATGAACCCGACCGTCGGGGATCTGAACGGGAATGTCCATCGTATCGTGGAATGGATCGGCGAAGCGAGAAAAGCCCAAGCAGACGTGATTGCCTTTCCCGAGCTCGCCATTACCGGCTACCTTCCTGAAGATCTTCTCTTCAAGCGGCAGTTTGTGAACGATAATTTACGCGCGTTGAAGGAGGTTGTCCGAGCCTGTCGCGGTTTGGTTGCTGTAGTAGGGTATGTGGCACGAAGGGGTCAAACCCAGTCGAAAGTCTTGCAGCTGTCGAGTGACGCAAGCGGTCGGCAGCCGCTCTATAATGCCGCGGCGCTGATCGCCAATTGCAAAATAGTCGGAACCTGTCACAAAGGGTATGTGCCGAGCGATAGCGATGAACACCGATATTTTCGATCCGGCCAACAGTCTCCACTACTCGTGATCAATGGCATGACGATCGGTGTATCGATCGGTGAAGACCTGTGGCATTCAGAAGAGTCTACTCGAGGGCAACTGGCGGCTGGGGCTGAAGTGATGATCAACCTCAATGCTTCTCCATTCCAGATCGGCAAAAGTCGTTCACGAGAGCGATTTCTGAGGGACTGGACACGTAAGAACGGAGTTATTGCCTCCGTTGTGAATATGATCGGAGGCCACGATGAGCTGGTCTTCGATGGGAATAGCCTCATCCTCGATCAGTCGGGCCACGTGATTGCGCGTGGTCGCGCTTTCAAGGAGGAGTTGCTGATGGTTGATCTGAGTCTTGATGCCGTCCGACCCAGAGGTGCAGCCAGTGGGCGGACATCGGGATTGCCGAAAAAAACCATTTCGACCGTTGATCGTCTTCTGGTGAAGCTGCCGACGACGAAGGGAAAACGGGCTCACATTATGTCGAGAATGACTGAGCCTTTGGAGGAGGTCGAAGAAATCTATCAGGCCCTGGTTCTTGCGGTGAAAGATTATGTTCGGAAGAATGGGTTCACGCGAGTGGTGATTGGGGTGAGCGGCGGAGTCGATTCCGCATTGACGGCAGTGATTGCCGCGGATGCACTTGGGGCATCAAACGTACTTGGGATTTTCATGCCGTCTCCCTATACGTCCCATGAAAGCGACGCAGATGCGAGGCAGCTCGTGCAGAACCTCGGCATCGAGCTGAACGTCATTCCCATCGCCCCAACGTTTGAAGCCTATCGGCAGTCGTTGGCTCCAGCCTTCGGTGAGCGCTCCACGGATCTGACGGAGGAGAACCTTCAGGCGCGCATTCGCGGCAATATCCTTATGGCGATGTCTAATAAGTTTGGACATCTGGTGTTGACCACCGGGAATAAGAGCGAGCTGAGTGTGGGGTACTCGACTTTGTACGGCGATATGGCCGGCGGGTTTGCCGTCATCAAAGATGTGTCGAAGACGATGGTGTATGAGTTGGCAAGGTTCCGCAATGCTCAAGGCCCATCTCCAGTCATTCCAACAGGTACATTGGACCGACCGCCGACCGCCGAACTCAAACCCGATCAAAAAGACGAAGACACCTTGCCGCCATACAGGGTGCTCGATCCTATCCTTCAGGCGTATGTGGAAGAAGATCGTTCGTTGGACGAGATTGTCGCGGCAGGATTCGATCGAGCAACCGTCGCTCAGGTGATGCGGATGGTCGATACCAATGAGTTTAAGCGCCGCCAGGCACCCATCGGTGTCAAGATCACGCCTCGTGCCTTTGGAAAAGATCGCCGCATGCCGATCACGAATGGGTACCGCAGCCTCGAAGAGTAACTGTTAGTGGGAATCAGGATAGGACCCTCCCTCCCTTCCTCCTTCGTAGGCGTAAGCACCGAAAGCGACAGATCCTGATCAGCCCAAAATTTGCTGAATTTTGCGGACTTCTCGCTATTTCGGCCATTGAGAGACGGAAGAGGATGGGCTATGATGACCCCCCACTTAACCTAAGGCGTATAGGCGCATGATGAAAGCATATGGTGTTCCGAAAGCCATTGGGTCGTGGGTCGTCGTATCGAGTTCTGCAATGGTCTATCTGGGAGGACATCTCCATGAAGCTTGTTGAGGCCGTCGTCAAGCCGTTCAAACTGGAGGAAATCAAGGATGCCCTCCTGGAAATCGGTGTGCACGGCATGACGGTATCGGAAGTGAAAGGGTTTGGACGTCAGAAAGGCCACAAGGAGACCTATCGCGGACAAGAGTATACGATTGAATTTGTTCCCAAGGTCAAAATCGAAGTCGCGGTAACTGACGCGCAGGTTCCTCGAGTGATCGAGGCCATCACCCGGACGGCGAAGACCGGGAGTATCGGGGATGGAAAAATATTCATTCGAGAATTGAGCGAGGTCGTGCGGATTCGGACGGGGGAAACCGGAGAAACGGCGCTGTGACGCGAAGGATTCACACGATGGCAGATCATTGTGGAGGATCTCTCAAAGGAGGACGGGAATGAACGTGCGCGAGGTGTTGGAGTTCGCCAAGAAGCAGAGGGTGCGGATGGTCGACTTGAAATTCGTCGACTTGCCGGGTGTGTGGCAACACATGACCATCCCTCTAAGTGAATTGACAGAAACCCTATTCAAGGACGGTTCCGGCATCGATGGATCATCAATTCGTGGCTGGAAAGCCATTAACAACAGCGACTTGTTGGTGGTTCCCGATCCCGAGACGGCTTGCTTGGATCCCTTCACGGCAGTCCCGACGCTCAGCATGAGCGGCAATGTTGTGGATCCGATCTCACGAGAAAATTACGAGCGCGATCCTCGATTTATCGCGCAGAAGGCGGAGAAATATCTCCAGAATACAAAAATTGGGGACAGCTCGTTCTGGGGACCGGAGGCGGAGTTTTTCATCTTTGATCATGCCCGTTACGACCAAACCAGCCATAGTGGTTTTTATTATGTGGATTCCGAAGAAGGCGCATGGAACATGGGCCAAGAAGGCATCAACTTGGGCGGTAAGATCCGCCATAAACAAGGCTATTTCCCCGTCGCTCCGACCGACACACAACAGGATATCAGGAGTGAAATGGTCCTTGAAATGGAAAAGGTCGGCATCGTGGTGGAAAAGCATCATCACGAGACGGCTTCGGCCGGACAGGCCGAGATCGATATTCGTTTTGATTCTCTCGTGCGAACCGCCGACAAGATGATGATGTACAAATACATCGTGAAAAACGTGGCTCGTCGGCACGGGAAGACCGCGACGTTCATGCCGAAGCCCCTGTTCAGCGATGCCGGATCCGGCATGCACACGCATCAGAGCATTTGGAAGGATGGGAAACCGCTCTTTGCCGGGAAGGACTATGCCGGCATCTCACAGATGTGTTTGTATTATATCGGAGGCATTCTCAAACATGCGCCGGCGCTGGCCGCATTTACGAATCCGACGACGAATTCCTACAAGCGCATTACGCCGGGATTCGAAGCGCCGGTTCTCCTCGCCTATTCCAGCCGGAATCGATCGGCCGGCGTCCGTATTCCGATGTATTCTCCCAGTCCGAAGGCCAAGCGCATCGAAGTGCGGTTTCCTGACCCCTCATGCAATCCGTACTTGGCGTTCTCCGCGATGCTCATGGCGGGCCTGGACGGCATCCAGAATAAGATCAATCCCGGTGAACCGGCGGAAAAGGATCTCTATGATCTTGATCCGAAAGAGGCCGCCAGCATCCCCACGATGCCTGGGAGCCTTGATGAAGCGATCAGTAGTCTGGAGAAAGATCATCAATTTCTGCTCAAGGGAGAGGTATTTACCGAGGATCTAATCGAGGCTTGGATCGGCTATAAGCGGAGCAAGGAAATCGATCAGATGCGCCTTCGGCCGCATCCCTATGAGTTTTTCTTATATTACGATGTCTAGATTGATGGGACGATCGGCACGCTGCACACGGATTCAAAATACTAGCGCGTCTCGCAAGCGGCTGTCGACAGGGCATGGTTCGGCGCTGTGCGCCTCAATCACCTGCCAGCCTCCGTTGTTGATGTAGCCGGCGGTGGATCGACCGGTTCCCATCTGTCGAGAAAACTCTATGATCTGAAGGACGCGAACGGGCGATCCTTCACAGTCAAATTCCTTATGTGTTTTGGAAGATAAGAATCGTGTCGTGTTGTTCCACTTGATATCAGTCAACTGCCACAGGGTCGCCCGCGTGCCTTCTCGCTGAATCGTGTTCGGATCGAAGTACACCGTTTCGAGACCGGTCGGTTGATACTATTTCTCGAGGGCGACCCATCCCGTATAGACCGGGTCATAACTGAACAAGAACAAGACGACGAGGAACAGGCGCGTCATAGTAGCCTAACCTGTGAGCAATCTGTTCTAAAATCCCAGGTTGAATGGAATAAGGGCCATCAGCCAAAAAATCAAGCCATAAAATTCAGATGCTGTAAGTCAGAAAAAGCGTATCTCTGGCCCTCTTGAGCCTCGTGGCGGCTTAGGGTATTCTCGCGGTCACAACCGAGGAGGGGTCCTATGCCGAAGCGAGTGCGAACAGGGTTGACGCGAAGTGATATTCTCGATCGGTATGTCGAGCGGTTCAAGCAGCAGCTCGTGAAATTCCAGCCATTTCTCTCACGCAAGCGTGGGTCGTCTTCGCTCGAAGATTTCGATGAGGCCGCCGAAGAGCTGATCAGCCAGGTGTTCGGTGGTGCGTCCGATGAATCGGAGGCTTACTTCTTTGCAAAGACCGGGGAATCGGTCCTTCTACCAGAAGAAGCGCAGGAAAGTGGAACCCATAATATCGAGCGTGAGAGTCTCCAACAGCGACGGCAAGTACTGGAAAGTTGCCTGGCTGATCTCGAATTGCGTCGCAGACTGCAGGCAACCAGGCAGGGCAAAGGGGCGGAGCAAACACTCGTCTCAGACTACATGTCGCACGATGTGCGGAGCATCCATAAGGAAGCGACGATCAAACAAGCCGGACAATTGCTACAGAAGCACAAGGTCGGCTCATTGATCGTCGATGACGGATCTCGCTATATCGGCATCATCACTGATTCAGATCTCACACGCAAGGCCGTCGCCAAGGGCCTTGATCCCAACACCACCACTGTTGCCACCTGTATGAGTCGGTCGATTGTCACCATTGAAGAAGATGAATCCCTGGCCGATGCCAGGTCGCTGATGAAGAAGCAGGGCATTCGCCATTTGCCGGTGACCGCTGATGCCACGATTATTGGAGTCCTCTCCGTCTCCGATCTCCTCCGTGCTTTGGAAGAGCAGAAATCGTCATAAAGCCCATCACGCCGCCGCGAGCCGATTTAGCCAAGATGTCGCGAGAGCCGCAAGGCGAGCCCGGCTAGGGTGCGCACCGGGTTGGCCGCGGAGCTGAGCGGCATCACCGACATGTCGCACACGTAGAGACGGTCCGTCCCGATCACGCGCAAGTCTTCATCTACCACGGAGTGGCCTGCAAACGGCGCATCGAGCTGTGGCCGGTAAGGCATCCGCAAGCTGCCGACGGCGTGATGTACCGTACCCCAGCCAAACCCTTTGCCTCCTTGCCCATACCGAGTGTTGTCGGCCGGCTGAGCCGGTTGGCCATTGACTTGAAATTGCGAGAAAATTCGCAAGGTCACCTGGTTGAGCACGTCCCAGATCTGCTGCGGATTCTTCTGCCACCCGGCCAGCGCGGGAAATCGTGACTCGGCCAGATAGTCGGCCCAGCTCTGGTTCCTGAACGCAATCTCCGGCACATACCCAAACGGCGGGGCCGGTTTGACCTCGTTGTTCTCGTCAAGGCAGTTGCCGAAGCTGAATTTGATGTCGATCCTGGCCGCTCCGCCGGTCGGAGGCGGAGGTGCCGCTTCGGGGTCGTTCTCCCGAAGGTGCCAGTACTCGTGGTTGAGGTTCATCTCGATGTTGAAGGGGAAGCGGATCTCGTTGTTTGCATCGCGCAGGCCGCGAGAGTAGAAGACGATCTTGGCGTGATCATCCTGTCCCAGCGGGATACTACCGATATTCGTCACGAACGTCGTAATCTCGTTCGACGTCGGGTGATCCGTGAGCCCACGGCCCACCAGATCCTTCACATCCTGCGGCAACCATGGGAACATGCTGGAGCGACGGAGCAGTTTCGGACTTTCGATCGATCCGGCGGCAAGCACGACCCTCCCCGCCGTGAAAAACCGGGCCTGCCCAGTACGAGTATTGCGGGCAACGAGCGTCAGATGGCCGCCGTGATTCTGCACATCCTCAACGTAATGGTTCAGAAGTAAGTGGAGGCCTGGCCCGTCTCCGTGGCTCACGCCTGGCGTGAGGCCGACTTGGTTCACCAGTAGCTCGGCTGTATTGAACACACCGGTGCCTTCGGTGAAAAACTCATCCTTCGGTGTGCCGTCGGGTTTCAAATAGGGCTGGTGCAGGGCGCGTGGAGTTTCCTCAATCACAAAGTCGTCGTTGAGCGAGGACTCCCGCAACCGGCGGACCACGGCTTGGGCCGTCGCTCCCATCGACGTGGACTCGTTCATCGTCTGCCCAGCTTGGTTCAGCAGACCGCCCGCTAAGTCTTGCCGCACCCGTGACGGAAAGTAGTCCAGCTCCCAGCCTTGGATGCTCGGGATCAACCCGGACCAAAAGATCGATCGGCCACCGAAGTTCAGCTGCGGCTTTTCGCCAATGTAGTTCTGCGCGCCGTTGTGCCCAGCCTGCCAGAACGTATCGCACCCGAAGTGTCTTGCCAGGCTGCTGTTGGGGATGCGAGAGATGTTATAGACATGGGTGGGGTAGAGGAACGATCCGGCCTCCAGCACGAGAATTCGTTTTTGCGAACCAAACCGGTCAGCCAAGTCATCCGCGAGGACCCCGCCTCCGATCCCTGAACCGACGATGATAATGTCGAAATCCTCGCGCCAGCCGATGTACTCCAAAAACAGACGCTCCCGGGCGGCCGTGTCTTCCGAGACGAAATTCGCGTAGGTTGAAGGGGTAAAAGTCATGGCGTCCTCCCATCGTTGGAGTGAGCTGTCGTGTTTGGCAGCATGTCGTTGGCGTATTCAAATCAGAGGTCTGAGATCTGGACTCAGTGGAAATGATAGGAGGTTGAGAGAAGAAAGTCGATGCGCGAATTGCAAAACATGAAACAAGACTTTCGTAGGCCCACCTCCCACTCGTTACTCGATGGTGTGCCCTTCCAGGAAGATTGCTTGCTCCAGAGTCCGAAAGAACTGCTGATAGGGCACAGGGTCTTCGACGGCGCGGAGGTAGAATTGCGCGCTGGCGCGGACGATGAGCTGTGACTCGTTACGGTCACGAACGGTGACGGTTAGTCGCACAAGGTCGCTGCGGTGATAGAAGGGTCCCCAGGCTCGGTAGGTTCTGGTGAGAAACAAGAGCGTGTCGGGACGGTACAGGATATAGGACGGATCGAGGAAGGTTGGTTGCTCGAGGTCGATGTATTTCTTGGCAGATACGATCCCTAACTCCTCGTCGAGCACGTCGATCTTACAGTTCAGGTCCTGCAAGGTCACGACGATCGCCTGGAGCATCTTTCGCCGGTCTTTGGTATCGAACACACGCGTCTGCGCAGCCCGGACCTTGACTTGACTCTCCTCGGACAACCAGATCTGCGTCCGTGCATCCGATTGATTCTCGTGCCGCATTTCGTAGGGTGTGCAGGCGGTGAGCAGCGAAACCACAGTGAGCACTGTTGGTAGCAGCATTCGAAAAGGCGTTCGTGTAATCAGCGATCGGTCGGCGATCATGGCGAGGCTGTCGACTCCTGTGAGAGAAACAGAGCCCGTTGCAGCGCGGCGAAGAAGTTCTGATACACCTTCGGGTCTTCGATGGGCTTGTTGTTATAGATTGCGTTGGCACGGAAGCTCATCTTCTCTGTCGTCTCCTGCCGCACTGTCACGGTGATGGTGACGACGTCGTAGTAGTTGGGTTCGGCGAATCTCGCCGCGGTCACAAGACCAAGTCCTTCGTTGGCGCGCTCGATGATGAAACCCAGGTCCTGCAGAGAGGCGATGACGCCACGGATAGCCGCGTTCCGGTCTGTGAGGTCAAAGGCTCTGGTCTGAAGGCTCCGGATCTTCATCTGCGCCTCGGTTGGGGCCAGCAAGTCCGGTGTGGGCTGCGGTGCCACGCAGCCCTGTAGGAAGAGGGTTCCGGCGAGCAGAAGGCCTGTGCCGAGCAGGGTGATGTGCATCGTAGATTTATTCATGCTACGTCCTCAAATTCGATGGGCCTCCAGGAACACGGCCTTAGAGAGCTTGGCGAAAAATTGCTGATAGATTTCCGGATCCCGGATCATTTCCATATATTGTTCACCGGGCGGGATGTATTGATTGTCGACTTGTCCGTCCCCCTTCCAGACGACTCGGTAAAACATAATGCGGACTTCCCGGTGGGTGGCTTCGGGATTGAGCGGACGGGAGATGAGGGATGCAGCGATCTTTTGATGGAGGTCCACCGGCTGCATGAGCTTTCCAAGGGAGAGAATCAGCACGAGCACTTGTCTGAGATATTGGCCATATTCGCGAGCGCTGCGTTCCTTTGTCGCACGCAGGAAGCCAACCTGTCGCTGGCTTTCTTCGACCTGAAAACCCAAGTCTTGGAGCACGGCGGCCGAGGCCGAGAGGAGTTCCCGTTCATTCGGCGTTTCGAACGTCCGGGTCTGCATCGCCCGATTCTTCGGGATATCCGGCGTTAACGCGAAGAGCTCGGCCGGTTCGGTGTGGGTGACACAGCCGCTCAGAAACGCAAGGGCTAGAATCGGGGCGAAAGGTCTGCCCTTTCCACCCATGGCGCTGATCCAGCTCACCGGCGGGTCAGAACTGGGTATAGTTGTAGGCAAAGTCCCGGACCTTCTTCTCTTCGTCGTACTTGATAATGATGGTGAGGGTCCGTTGGCGCTGTGAGCTCGAACTGTCGCGCGAGGTGGCGCCGAGAATGATGATGCCGGCAAAGGTTGAGCTGGCCGTATCCACGCGATCAGTGGAGATCTTGTCGTAGATCCAGACCTCGCGCCGCTTCTCGTCCGTGGTCACGATATTGGGACTCCCGAGGAGTTCGGCTACCTGGGAGGCAGGCATCCCGACCTTGATTTCACCCTGCACCTTGCCGACGGTGAGGCGGTCTTCCTTGATTTCGGCCTTGTTGCCGCCGCAGCCTGCGGCTGCGATGAGCAGACACAGGCTTAGGATGCTCCAAAACGATTTCATGGCAGCATTCCCCTTTCTGTTGTCTCGGTGTGTGGTGAAGTCATCGACGATGCCAGGCTACTGTTCCCATGGGAATGTGTCAACCTAACAGAAGAAAACAGAAGAAAAAGCGCCGCTCGCGCCCAAGATCGAGTACACTACCTCTCACCGATTATGCCACCGACTATGTTGCTCAGTTGTGAGTTGCTTGAGAAGAGTTACGGGATCAAACCGTTGTTCACCGGTCTGTCGATCGGACTCTGCGACGGCGATCATGTCGGGTTGATCGGACCCAACGGCTCTGGGAAGTCCACGTTGCTCAAGATCTTGGCCGGCCTCGAAGAGCCGGACAGTGGCACGCGATCGGTGCGGCGGCAAGTTCGCATCGGCTACGTTCCCCAAGAGCCTTCATTCGGCGAGCAGCATTCGGTCGAAGACGTATTGACCCAGGTTCTCCTCGATGAGGGGTTTGATCCGCATGAGCAGGGTGGTCGAATAGCCAAGGCCCTGAGCCTCGGCGGATTTGTCGGTTCAGACCAGGCGGTCTCGACGTTGTCGGGAGGATGGAGAAAGCGGCTCGCGATCGCGCGGTCGCTGATGCTGGAACCGGACGTGCTGCTCTTGGATGAGCCGACGAACCACCTGGATGTCGAGGGCATTCTTTGGCTTGAGGGCCTGTTGAAGGCCGAACCTCATGCATTCATTGTCATCAGCCACGACCGGCAGTTCTTGGAATCGGTGACCACCAGGGTTTGGGAATTGAACCGCCGATACGCCGATGGGGTCTTTCAGGCGAACGGCCGGTATAGCGAGTTTCTGGAGCAGCGCGACGCGGCGTTACAGGCGCAGGCCGATTATCAGTCGTCGTTGGCCAATCGAGTGCGGCGTGAGGTGGAATGGCTTAGGCGAGGGCCCAAAGCCCGCACGACCAAAGCCAAGGCGCGAATCGATTCGGCAGGGCGGCTCATCGAAGAGCTCCAGGATATGGAGTCGCGACGACCACAGGGATCGGCGGGGATTGACTTCACGGCCTCCGGACGAAAATCCAAGCAATTGTTGGTGGCGAAGGGGCTTGAGAAATCACTCGGCGGCAAAGCGATCCTATCCGATCTCGATATATTGTTAGGTCCGGGCGAACGGATCGGCCTGCTTGGGCCCAACGGCAGTGGCAAAACAACGCTTCTGAAACTCTTGGCCGGTACGTTAGAGCCGGATCGTGGGTCCATCACGCGCGCCGACCGTCTGCGAGTCGTGACCTTCGAGCAACACCGCGAATCGTTGGATCAACAAGCGACCTTGCGCCGCGCCCTGGCTCCGGCCGGCGGCGATGCTGTCGTCTATCAGGATCGGTCCGTCCATCTTGTTTCTTGGGCCAAGCGCTTTCTCTTTGCGCCTGAGCAACTGGATCTACCCGTCTCGCGCCTCTCCGGTGGAGAACAGGCCCGGTTACTGATCGCACAACTGATGCTGCAACCGGCTGATCTCTTGATCCTTGACGAGCCAACGAACGACCTGGATATTCCGACGCTCGATGTGCTGGAAGACAGCTTGTTAGAATTTGCCGGAGCCCTTGTCCTCGTGACACACGACCGCTGGCTCTTGGACCGTGTCTCTACCAGGCTCCTGGCGCTGGATGGGATGGGCCGTGCCGAGTGGTTTGCTGATTATGCTCAATGGGAAGCGGTACAAGCGAAAAAGGCTTTGGAGGAGAGCCGGCCATCGTCTCCACGAGACCGGGCGAGGACGAGTGCTAAGAAACGGAAAGGCTTCTCGTACGACGAACAGAAGGACTGGGACCAGATTGAGGCGAAGATCCTAGCGGCGGAGAAGATGGCCGCGGCTTGCCACGCGGGGGTGAACGATCCGACGATTGTCTCATCCGCCGAAGTGCTTCAAGAACGATACGCCGCGTTGCACGCCGCGCAGGCCGAGGTTGAGCGGCTCTATAGGCGCTGGGCAGAGTTGGACGAGAAACGAGCGCAATTAATCGGCGGCGCGCAACTCTAGCGAGCAACGGTGGAGCATGTGGCTACTCTTTAAGAGCAAACACTCCTGTTTTTGCAACGCTCGATTCTGGTATGGTATCCCCAGTCGAGTAACTTTCCCTCAGGTGTACCTACGGTTTTGAATGAATGGGAAAGGAAACCCCATGCTTCCTAATTCAAGACACCGTGTCGTTATCGCCTTGTCGTTCCTGCTGTCGTTGACGAGTTGTTCCGATACCGATTTTGTCGTTCGGCCCCCGGCACCGGAGAAACTCTCGACAATAGAAAGCCCAATCGTCGGAACCACGGATTCCGTCATCAGCGTGCCGGTGCAGCTGGATCTGTCGCCTTTTCTCCAAGCTATCAACGATCAGAAAATGATCCCAAAGAAGTTCGATCATTGGGGGAGCTTTATCAAGCATCCTAAAGGCGTGGAGTACAAATACTATGCAGAACGGGATGACTTTTCCATTGAGCGATCTGGCTCTCAACAAATGGGTACTGCCGATCCCGGTGTGTCGAGCGGAGATCTGACGCTCAGAGATTGGTGGAAAGGCATTGATCTCTCTGGGTCATCGCTCTCAGTGAGCGCCCCCCTTCGCTATAAGATCGATTTGCACCCCCATTTTCAGATCGGTGAGGCACCTACCCAATGTGGAGACGGCAGTGAATGGCCTAAACAAGCCACGCTCAAGGGCAGCATTGCGATGGCGATGCTGCCGAATTATGGCGTGTCGGCATCCCTGCGCGATGTGACGGTGAATCCTATTGATTTGTGCCGGGTACGTATCGCGGATCTGGACCTGTATTCGGTCGTCAATGCCAGACTCTCGGATGCTGTCAAAGGAGGGCTGAGTAAGGCTGTCTCACAGCTTAATGCACTGACCGTCAGGTCTCCCGCGGAGGATGTCTGGAGCGCGCTGCGCAATCCTATCCAGTTGGAACCGGATGTCTGGCTCCTGCTCAATATCGACAAGGTGAAACATGGGGGATTTTCGGGGGATGGCCACGTGGTGAAGGACACCCTTCAGATTACTGCGAATCCGGTCATAGTCTATGGTGCTGAACCAGCTGCGACACCCATCACACTTCCCCAGATCGAAACAGAACCGGCTTCCCCGGAATTTCGCGGCGTCGCTGATGTCCAAGAAGACTATCCCGGGGGTCGGCCAAGCTCCAAGGGGTTTCACGTTCTCGTCGATACCCAGGTCGATTACAGCACGCTCTCGAAGTCGCTTTCGAGCCGGCTCAAAGGGAAACGCGTCGTCAATAAAGGTAATTTCATTCAGATGACAGGCGCGACGATTTCCGGCTTGGGTGCCAACCACGTGCTGCTACGTGTTGATTTTACAGGAGACGCGCGTGGTCACGTATATTTGATTGGGAAACCGGAGATCAATGCGATGACACAGACGGTCTATCTCAGTGGGCTTCGCTATGATCCCAAGACCACTCATTTGCTACAGACGGCGGTCCCCGATTGGTTCTATCATGCGCCGCTCCGAGAGGCCATTAGCCCTGAAATCGTGCTCGGAGTGACACCAATGACCGACCGAGTACGTGATCTTCTGAAGACCGGGCTGAATCGAACGCTGAGTCCCACCGTCTCAATGCAGGGGACCGTGACCTCGATGCAAGGCGTCGCCGTGTTCGCCGATGTCGATGCGCTGCATGTGCGAGCGATGAGTGATGGAACGCTCAATGTGGCAGTAGACCGCAAGCCCTAAGTTGTCTGTCTAGAATCTGCCTGCCTTTTCCCTGTCTTATCCGGTCCACTCCGTACTACAGTTCTGTCCGTTGCTAGCCGATAGAGAAGGCGGAAGCCTGTCTCTATCGATACAACCGGGAGGAGTCCCCGTCATGCCATCGGCGACCGAACTGGTCGAGTCCTGCACCAGCGTCTTCACGTTGCCGGAGATCTACTTCCGTGTGCGGGATGTGGTGGACGATCCCGGTTCAACCATGGACGACCTTGCCGATGCTCTCAAGCTGGATCCAGCCATCTCGGCCAGAGTCCTCCGCATCGTCAACAGTCCCCTCTATGGGTTACCTAAACAGATCGACACGATCACACGCGCCGTCAGCCTTCTTGGGACGCAGGCCATTAACGACCTTGTGACGGCAACGACCGTCGGCCGGACGTTCTCCGGGATGACGATTCAACTCATGGATGGCCCCAAGTTTTGGCGAAAAAGCGTGCTCTGCGCCCTGCTCTCGGGGAAAATTGCCAAATCCTGCGGCGTCGACGACAGCGAGCGTTTCTTCATCGAAGGTCTGCTGCGTGACATTGGCCATCTCGTCCTCTACCAAACTGTTCCGCAACGGGCTCAATCGGCGCTTGTCGAAGCAGACTACCTCGACAGCGCTCTCGCCGAAGTAGAGCAGTCCAACATCGGGTGCGATTTCACCGAAGTCGGTGCAGAACTCATCAAGTCCTGGGGCATGCCCGTCCAGATTGAGCAGGCCGTCCGACACCAACTGACCCCGAACGAAGCGGGCGAATGTGTTCTCCATGCCTCGATCGTCCATCTGGCCGGTGTCGTAGCCGACAATGAAGAACTTGAATCCAACCGACGCCGTGAGGTCTTGCCGTTTCACTCCCACGCCTTGACCGCCACACAGTTCGATCAGGCTAATCTTCAGCCCTTGCTTATGGATGCTCATGCTCAGCTTCAAGAGACACTGGCGCTTATCTACCCCCTCGCCATGGCGGCCTAGAACGTCAACTAGCAGCTGGTTCTCAAGAAGACATCCCCAATCTCTCTGTTGCCCACGTGCTCAGATCAAGCGAAGACTTTCTTCACGGCGATATGTGTTACTGCAAGGATTATCGCTTTCGTGTTGTCATGTCCGTCTGGTGAATATCTATCCTGTCCTTGCAGGATATCGCTGATGCGTTACACTGAAACGAGGGGGAAGACGTGGACCGTGTGACTTATTGGTGGATGTCCAGTCCCCTGTATCACCGGGAGGATGCTGCATCATGCCATTGGCCAGCGAACTGGTTCAGTCCTGCAGTTCGGTCTTTACGTTGCCCGAGATTTACTCCCATGTGCGGGATGTGGTGGATGACTCCAATTCAACCATGGAGGACCTCGCCAATGCCTTCAAGCTGGATCCGGCCATCTCGGCGAAGCTGCTCCGTATCGCCAACAGCCCGCAGTATGGAGCCTCCAAACAGATCGACACCATTACCCATGGCATCAATCTGATCGGCGTCCAGGCCGTCAAGGATCTCCTCACGGCCACCACCGTCGGCCGGACCTTTGCCGGGATGCCGGTTCATCTCATGGATGCGCTCAAGTTCTGGCGCAAGAGCGTATTCTGCGCGTTGGTCGCCGAAAAGATCGCGAAGTCGTGTGGCATCGACGACAGCGAGCGATTTTTCGTCGAAGGTCTGTTACGCGACATCGGCCACTTCGTGCTCTACCAGACCGTCCCGCAGCGGGCCCAGTCCGCTCTCATTGAAGCAGGGTACCTGGAAGTTTCGCTGGCCGAGGTGGAGCAGTCCAACATCGGCTGCGACTTCGCCGAAGTTGGTGCTGAACTGATCTGGTCATGGAACATGCCGGTTCACATTGAGCAGGCCGTCCGCTGTCAACTGAGCCCCAAGGATGCCGGGGAATTCGCCCTGCATGCGTCTATTGTTCATTTGGCTGGTGTCGTCGCAGACAACGAAGAACTGGAGCCCAACCGGCGTCGTGAGGTCTTGCCCTTCCACCCCTCCGCAATCAGCACCACGAAGTTTACAGCCGATCATCTCCCGGCGCTGCTCACAGAGGTCCATGCCCAACTCCAGCGCACCGTGGAACTCGTAGACCCTCAGGCCATGGCGGCGTAGTCTCTCAGGAAATTGAAAAAACGCGAAGTGAGAGGGTAATAAGCCAATACGCATTGGCCCCCATTACCTTCTTCACCACTGAGGAGATCGAATCTCGCGCTTGGCCTATCCCAAAAAGGCATGAAAGCGCCACGAGCGGCCGGAAAGATTCACTCTGACATGGAGCGGGGCTTCATCCGCGCCGAGGTCTATCACTATGACGACTCACTGGCCTGTGGGTCGGAGACGAAGGTGAAGGAGAAGGGGTTGTTCCGGCTGGAAGGTAAGGATGACGTCATCAAAGAAGCGGATATTGTGTATTTTAGGTTCAACGTGTGGTCGTCCTTATCTCCGACCTCCAAGAGCCTGCGTTGAACTGGTGCCCACCTCCTCTACATGTAGTATCTTGATAAACAGCTGTTCCCCCCGTAGGAAGGGTGGAGGAAGTCTTATGCCGAGTTGACCAGCGCCTTCAAGATGGGTGATCCTCCTACCTCGACACTGCTCGGTAATCACACTAAGTCATGTTTCGCAAGTGGTAGCAATGGTCGACTGGCTGGCTAGTTTCATATCGCTTGAGTGGCTGGCTATTTATTGGGGAATCGGCCTGCTCTTTTTCGCATTCGAGTATTGGTGGCCTTCGCGTCCACTCCGTTACCGGCAGGTGTTCCTGCAGGATGTGGCGGCCTTCACGACCTATCAGTTCTTCTTTATCTTTGCAGCACAGGTGACGAGTCGAATCCCGTCTCCCCACTACTCCTACTGGCATTGGCGGG
>CAZAKX010000060.1:0-17638 GCA_964485915.1 uncultured Nitrospira sp.
GGCATCACTCCTTTTCGTATGCTGTGAGGTGCAAACTTTCGGTGGATGCTGCTGCGAAAAACCACTGAGCTCACCGGCAAGAGATCTGCTGGGAGCCTTCTTCCACTTCTCTTCAGAACCGACAGCCATCCAGATGGCTGTAAGGCCCGCTTGGGCCTGTCTTTATCTTGAATGGTGGACCAATCATCGTCCCCATCTAGCGGGAGCAAGCCTCTCACAACCAGGCGGGTAGATCTATCGGGGAAACCCTGAAAACGAGTCCGGTAATCCCTGAGGACATTCGGGAAATGAGCTGAGTATCAATGGATGGAGACAAAAAGGACAGAACTTAGGAGTAGGGTTGGACTAGTCCGACGCGGATCGCGAAACGCACGAGGCCAGGCACATCGTGAATTTCAAGCCGCTCCATGAGTTGGCTTCGGTGTGTTTCAATCGTTTTGACGCTCAAGTTGAGGCGTTGAGCAATATCCTTCGTCGTCTGTCCTTCAGTGATGAGCTGAAGGATTTCACGCTGGCGCATGCTGAGTCTCGCCAGCGGACCGGATGGCGCGTCAGACTTTTCACGGTAGACCTCGATGGCATACTTCGCCACAGCGGGGGTCAGGTAGGTTTCACCCCTCCCTACCGTCCTAATAGCCAACTCGAGTTCAGCCAGTTCCGCGCCCTTCAAGAGATAGCCTGATGCGCCGGCCTGTAAGGCCTGCTGGAAGTATTCTTCGTTGGCATGCATGGATACCAGAATCACCCGGGTGGTCGGCGATTCCTTCACGATCCGCGACGTCGCGTCGAGCCCGTTTAGTCCAGGCATCGCGATATCCATCAGCACAAGATCAGGGGCATCTGTTTTCACAGCCTTGATGGCTTCCCACCCATCCCCTACGTCCGAAACGACCTCAACCCCTTCAATCTTTTGCACAAGGGCCCGCATGCCGGCTCTGACGAGAGCATGATCGTCCACAATCACAACTCGAAGGTGGCTCATGAGGCCGTCACCTCAGCGGTTCGACTCACCTGAGGTCGATCGTACTCGGTGAGCGAGAAACAAAGTTGAAGTCTGGTCCCTTGACCTGGTACCGACACAATCACCAAGTTGCCACCAGCCAGCCGGACCCGCTCTTCCATCCCGAGCAACCCGATGCTTTCCCCTCCCTGTGCACGTTGTCGGGCTGACAGCACATCGAATCCCACACCGTCGTCTTGAAGAATGAGCGTGACCTCCTCATCTTGCCGACGCAGCGTCAGATCGATCGTCCTAGCCCGTGCGTACTTCGCGATGTTGGTCAACGCTTCCTGCACGACCCGAAAACAGGCGACCTCGATGGGGGCCGGAACTCGCCAGGTCATTTCATCGACCGAGAGCGAAAGGGTCCATCCATTACGCGTCGCCTGTCGGTTCGCATACCATCGCAGCGCCGGCACCAAGCCCAAATCATCCAGGAGAGATGGTCGTAGATCCAATGCTAACGTCCGCACTTGAGTCAGAAGACGGTCCACCAGTTCTAGGCTATCCGTGAGAGAATCGAAACGGGTCTCCTCAACTTCACCATGGTGGATTTCTTGTAGGTCGATCTTTAATGCGGTCAAGAGCTGCCCGACCTCATCATGCAGATCACGTGCTAGCCGGCTTCGCTCTTCTTCTTGCACTTGCATCAAACGACCGGAAAGCTCGCGCAGGGAGTTGTTGGCGCGACGCAATTCGCCGGTTCGCTCTTGAACCTTTATTTCGAGTGCTTCATGCGCCTGGTGCAGGAGCGTCTCTGCTCGCTTCCGCTCGCTGATGTCACGGATGACTTTCGAAACTCCCACAAACTGACCAAGTGCATCCTTGAGCGGCGACAAGGTGACTGACACATCGATGCATCGGCCGTCCTTGGTCAACCGCATCGCATCATAGGTATGAATGTCATGCGCACTTCGCACCGTGGCCAACAGCCAGGCTTTGTCTCGATAGAGATGAGGTGGAATAATCGTCAGGATCGAACGACCGATCATCTCGTTGGCGGTATACCCGAAGATACGTTCCGCACCGGCGTTCCACGTGGTCACAAATCCATCGGGGGTCACGCTCAAAATGGCATCGCTGCTGCTCTCTACGATAGCACCCAGTCGCCTCGTGGCATCGTCGAGTTTCGCCCTTCTCGCTCGCGCCACAAGCCACGCCGTAACCCACAGAAGAGCGATACCCAAGATTCGATTGAAGATAGCCAGATCCTGCGGAATGCCAGGATGAGACAGTGTGTGTCCCATTGGCACGAGAACGGTCCCGATGGCCGCAACCATGTATGGAGCAACCGGCCACTCGATCCAGAGAGCCAAGAACACGCTGAAGACATCCCCAACGACCCAGACCGCATAACCCCACGGCATGAACACATCGATAAAGAACGTTCCTGCCAGGATCAACGGAATCAGTGCTCGGGCATAGGTACTGTTCATGGCCCTCCACGATCATGAGACACAGGACCGCTTGTCGTTCGAAAACAATGTTCCCCAGAAAGCGTTGAAAGCCTCCGAGTCCCCTTATACCGCATGATACCTCAGCACTGCGGCTAGGATCGAGAGGGAGTGGAGCGAAACGAATATAAAACAGTTAGTGACCTAACTTTGCTGTTTGACGATTGACGACCCACACACCAGCCAGAATGAGACCGATCCCGATAATTTCAATCCGCCCGACAGATTCACCTAAGATTAACGCGGACAGGCCAATGGCCGCCACGGGGGTCAGATTGCCCAAGACTGAGGCTCGTGAGGGACCGATACCCTTGACGCCAAATAACCATGCCTGCTGAGCAACCGCGGTGGCAAAGACAACCAGATACCCAAGCGCGAGCCAATCGGATGTCGTCACCGAGCTCATCCCGGCATCCATCATTTTTTGATCAGTCCACAGCAGCGGAATTTGAAGGACGGTCGCCACGGCCAACGTCGTCCAATTCACCGTCAGCGCCGACACCCTATCCATGATAGTGCGACTCCCGATACTATAGAGTGCCCAACTCACAACTCCGAGAAAAACCAACGTGCTCCCCAACAACGGTTGCTCGCCGGCCGCTCGAAACCCTGCCACGGAGACCAGCCCAACACCCGCAAACGACAATAATGCGCCTGTCCACACTGCGCGTAGCGGTACGTCTCGAATCAGAAGAGCTGAAAGAAGAGACGTCACCACAGGGCTTGATCCGATGATCACGCCACCGACCGCGCCACTGACATAGTTGAGGCCCATCAGAATGAGCAGGTGGTTCCCCAAGACGCCAAGCCCAAGAAGGCCCAGCAACCCCATGTCGGCACGATTGATCATGAGAACTCCACCTTCCTTCCACCACCAGGTGGCCAGGAGAATGGTCAATCCACCGATATCGCGAAGAACCGACGCCTCGACCGCAGAGAATGATCCAAGCGCCATCTTCTGCGCCACAATCGACCCACCCCATAGAACCGCCGCGAGCACGACAGACCCATAAGCTACTGTGGTAGACGGCTGACTCATGGCCATTGGGATACCGTCGTTCCAGCTTCGCCGTCAAGCAGTATTCCACCGACGCTCCATTTGCTTGACGGAGTTTACCTTTGTGAGTAGCCTGCGTCTAAGAGACAGGACCGATCAACTGGGAGGTGTTTATGATTCGAAAGCAAGGCGTACAAGAGGGATTCGCGCTACTGGTCAGTACGTCTCTTCTCCTTGCAGGCTGTACGACGGCACTTGTCCGCGATGACGTGACGTACCCCAAAACCGGCGCCCATTGTTCGGGCTCTCAGGGCGTCGACGACTCTTCTATTGCCGTACTACCCGTTCCCGTGGTTGCCTTCGTCGTGCCCCACGCCAATCTCCACGACATCAAGGCTGACGATTATTTGAAGCGCTGCGGGGATCCGACCAAGCTGATCAATAGAAAAGTAGTGGTCAACCGCACCGCCTGTATCCCGGCAGGATTGACTCGCATTATTACCCTCGGTATCTGGCAGTGGTGTCCGGCAAGTGTGTCCTGGGAAGCAGATGTAAAGTCCTAGCCCGGCCTATCTCGCCCCATACGAACGAGATATCATAGCCATTGTTCATAATCTTGAGACCCGTCTGGCCTCTGCGAGAGGCCTTTGTCGATTTCCAGCCACCTCGACGACTACTATGTGGAAGCGGCCAACGGACAGGCCACGATGTTAACCCTCTCGACCCATTGGAGCACGCTATGAAATATCTCTGCCTTGTCTACGTCGAAGAAACCGTTCTCAACAGTTTTTCCAGCAACCAGCGTACGGCCATCTCCGATGACGCCATGGCCTACTGTGAAAAATTGCAGAAAGCGGGCCAATTGCTCGCCGCCTCTCCACTCCATCCGGTGGACACGGCAACCACGGTACGTGTTCGAGACGGCAAAACCTCAACAACCGACGGGCCCTTTGCTGAGACAAAGGAACAACTGGGCGGGTTTCTGATGATCGACGTACCGGATCTCAACGATGCCATCCGCGTGGCAGCTCAGTTTCCAGCTGCTCGCTTCGGGAGCATCGAAGTCCGTCCAATGAAAGAACTCGGCTGCGCGTAACGACATCCGTCCATGAGCGACGACGCAAACACATCGGCACGTGAAACAGTGGACGCGGTGTACCGTTCCGAATCGCGGCACGTGCTGGCGACATTGATCCGGCTGTTGGGTGATTTTGACGCAGCCGAAGAAGCGCTGCATGAAGCCTTTGCAGCAGCCATGGAACAATGGTCGCGGGACGGACTGCCGGTCAATCCCCGTGCCTGGCTGGTTTCAACTGGTCGCTTCAAAGCCATCGACGGCATGAGACGGCGTGCCCGCCATAACGCATCCTTAGCGGAGCTCGCCACACGGATCGACACGACCACAGAGACTCAAACAGAGAGGGAAGATGAGTCCATCGAAGACGACCGTCTGCGACTCATCTTTACCTGCTGCCACCCTGCTCTTCAGCCCGAAGCACAGATGGCGCTCACTCTTCGTGAGGTCTGCGGCCTTACGACCGAAGAAATCGCGCGAGCGTTTCTCTCTACCCCATCCGCAGTGGCTCAACGTATCGTGCGCGCAAAAGCAAAGATCCGCGATGCACGCATCCCGTACGAAGTCCCGCCTCCCACCGAGCTACTCGACCGATTGGACACGGTACTGCACGTCATTTATCTCGTCTTCAACGAAGGCTACTCCGCCTCGTCCGGCACCGTGCTCACACGCGCAGACCTCTCCACCGAGGCGATCCGTCTTGGTCGACTGTTGCTGCAACTCTTGCCAGAACCAGAAGTGATGGGGCTCCTCGCTCTCATGCTGCTGCACGAATCACGACGCAACGCACGTATCTCCTCAACCGGTGATCTCGTGCTGTTGGAACAGCAGGACCGATCACTCTGGAATCGTGATTACATCCGACAAGGTGTGGAGTTGATTGAACAAGCATTGGCCTCACGGCGTTTTGGCCCCTACGCGTTGCAGGCAGCGATTGCCGCAGTCCATGCCGAGGCTTCCAGCGCCGCCGAAACCGACTGGTCGCAAATCGTCGCCCTATATGATCTCCTCTCGCGAGCAGACCCATCACCAATCATACAGCTCAATCGAGCCGTGGCGGTCGCCATGCGTGATGGACCAGCCAAAGGATTAGAGCTGGTTGATGCGCTTCTGAAGGGTGATGAATTGGCCAACTATCACCTGGCGCATGCCGCACGGGCTGACTTTTGCCGGCGACTGGGAAAGAACGCTGAAGCCCACGCCGCATATGAGCACGCCCTGAGCCTCACCAAGCAAGAACCTGAACGGCGTTTTCTGCAAAAGCGCTTGGCAGAATTACAGTAACGCCAAGGATTCCTCCCCTGATTCCTACTCGATATAATCCGGCCTAGGAGCCAGGGAGGGCACAAATCTGGTAACATAACCCGTTACGCTACCCGGTTCCCGGTCACTTCTGGAGAGCTCTAGGCGGTCCTGGCCTGGACGAAGAGCAGACAGGCATTAGGAGGCACGTAGCTTGTTCTCATGAAGCGCAATAATTGGGTGGGATCGGTTCTATTAGTTGCGTTGGTAGTCCTTATTGGTATCGGTCTGGCCGCGTGGAAATACGAATCCATCCAGGGGGAACAAGCAGCCTCAGCCAATCAACCGGAGCCGATGGAATCGGTGACCACTGCTGTCGCGCGAGCCATCGACCACCGCCATACCACGACCTCAATCGGAACGGTCCTCGCGCTACGATCAATTACGCTGAAGAACGAGCTCGCCGGGACAGTCCGCGAGGTTCGGCTCATCCCAGGCCACATCGTCGAAGCCGGTACCTTGTTGGTCGCACTCGACGTCTCGGTCGAGGAGGCTGACCTGCGAGCCCAGGAAGCCCAGGTCGCGCTCGCCAAAACAGTTCTCAATCGCAGACAGAACCTCAGCCAGGAACTCGCCACCACACAGGAAGAAGTGGATCGGGCGCAAGCAGACTTGAATGTCGCCCAGGCACAGATTGCACGTACCAAAGCGATCATTGCCAAGAAGACAATCCGTGCTCCATTCCGTGCCAGGGTTGGTATGGCAGACGTCCATCCCGGGCAATATCTGGATGAAGGCACACTCTTGACGACACTGCAAGGCGTTGGGGAAGCGGTCCATGTCGACTTCACAGTCGCGCAGCAAGTGGCGTCGGGTTTGCGCGTCGGTGAAACCGTTGAGGTATCTGCGGCTGGGAATGCCCCCAACATCACCGCCACGATCGTCGCCCTCGATGCACGCGTTGATCCGACGACTCGAAATGCCATGGTCCGGGCTCGGATCGAGGGTGCTGGAAATGTACCGGTACCGGGTGCCTCGGTGCGCGTTCGCGTTCCCGTCGGCACGACACGACGCGTCGTCGCCATCCCGGTCAGTGCGTTACGCAAGGGACCGGGAAGCGATCAGGTGTTCGTCCTTGCAGCAGACCACGACGGTCGGATGCGCGTACATACTCGTCAAGTCGAAAGCGGCCCGATGTTGGGCGATGAGGTCATCATCTATAATGGGCTGACACCTGGCGAGCAGATTGCGGCCCAGGGATCTTTCAAACTCCGCGATGGTCTCCTTGTCGCGATCGCAGACACGCCCGCGGCTCACTCCACAGACGATCGCACGGCCGTGAAGCCATAGACGGATGCTCATGAGGCCGGACACCACGCAGACACCATTCACCGATCTGTTCATCAAGCATCCGGTGTTGGCGATTGTCGTCAACCTGGTGATCCTACTCGCTGGGTGGCGAGCGCTGACGACATTGCCAGTTCAACAATACCCCAAAATCGAAAACTCGCAGGTAGTCATTACAACCATCTACTACGGGGCCAGCGCCGAAACAGTTCGTGGCTTCCTCACCACACCCATTGAACGGGTCGTGTCCGCCATCAGCGGCGTCGACTATGTGGAATCGACCAGCCGCGCCGGTGTCAGCACCGTCACCGTCCATCTGAAATTGAATCACAACAGCACGGCGGCATTGGCAGAGATTACCGCGCGACTTCAGCAGGTCAGATCGGAACTCCCACCGGATGCCGAGCCGGCCGCGATTGACATCCAGCGGGCTGATCGGCCCTATGCCTCGTTCTATCTCAGCTTTAACTCGACCGAACGCACGGTTCCGGCCATCACAGACTGGCTGCTTCGGACCTTACAGCCGCAGCTCTCGACATTGCCCGGCGTCCAACGAGTGACGTTCGAAGGCGACCGACAGATCGCGATGCGTATCTGGATCGACCCAGACCGCCTCGCATCGCTCAATCTTTCCCCTGGCGATGTGCAGGCCGCCCTCAGGCGGAACAACTACTTGGCCGCCGTCGGCCGCACCAAGGGCAATGTGGTGCAGGTCAATCTGCTGGCCAACACCGATCTCCGTTCAACTGTTGAATTTGAAGACCTGGTCGTGGCCGACCGCGGCGGTGCCATCGTCAGACTGAAGGACGTGGCGCAGATCGAGCGGGAAGCGGAAGAGGCGAACATGATCGCCAAGTATGACGCAACCGAAGGGGTCTACCTCGGGATTTGGGCGGTACCCGGCACGAACGAAATCGACGTCGGACACCGGCTGCGTGATGAAATCGAACTGATCCGTCCAACCCTACCGCGTGATATCGAGATGAAACTCGTCTGGGACAGCACCATGTTCATCCGAAACGCGCTGGCGGAAATCACGAAGACCTTGTCGGAAACGATCTTGATCGTAGGCGTAGTGGTCTTTCTCTTCATGGGATCGATCCGTACAGCGCTTGTCCCGCTGGTCGCGCTGCCGGTCTCGTTGATCGGCACGGCTCTGTTCATGGCCGCGTTCGGCTTCAGCCTGAATCTTCTCACCCTCCTCGCTATCGTCCTCTCCGTCGGTTTGGTCGTGGACGATGCGATCGTGGTCGTGGAGAATGTGGAGCGGCATGTCCGGCTGGGACAATCCCGAATCGAGGCCGCGAAAGCCGCCGTCCGTGAGTTGCTCGGCCCGATCGTCGCCATGACGATCACGCTCGCCGCCGTCTATGCCCCTATCGGCTTCCAAGGCGGCCTGACCGGCTCCCTGTTCCTCGAGTTTGCGATGACTCTGGCTGTCGCAGTGGTCTTGTCCGGCATCGTCGCGATCACGCTCTCACCGATGATGAGTTCGCGTTTCGTGCACCCGGAGGGAAAGGAAGGGACGCTGACGAGACGGGTAAACCGTGGTTTTGAATCGCTCCGTCGGATCTATGGGCAGCTCCTTGATGGCGCGCTGACGATGCGATGGGGAATCATGGTTGCAGCACTCCTCGTCACCATCGCAGCCTGGCCGCTCTATCATTTCTCGCGTCAAGAACTTGCTCCCGTGGAAGACCAGAACCATATCAGTCTGTTTTTCGAAGCCTCGCCGGACTCCACTGTGGCTGCCACCAATCGCCAACACTTCCAGATCGTCAAAGCGATCACGGCCATCCCCGAGACCGACTATACCTGGTCGCTCACCACTGCTTGGGGAGGCTTCGGTGGTGTGGTGGCCAAAGATTGGCACGATCGAGCCCGTTCAACCGAAGAGATGTATGATGACGTCTATGTCGCCGTCTCGCAGGTGCCGGGACTCCGCGTCTTTCCCAGATTGGACCCGCCTCTCCCGACCCCCGGTCAATACGACGTCGAGCTGGTCCTACAGAGCGACGCGCCAGCCGAGCAGATGCTCGACGCAATCGGGTCCGTGTTGGGCGCGGGGTGGCAGAGCGGCAAATTCTTGTACGTAGACACCGATCTGAAGATCGATCTGCCCCAGGCACGCGTCATCTTGGATCGAGAGCGACTCGCTGATTTGGGCTTTGACTTGGCCGGAGTCGGGCGCGAGCTGGGTACGTTGCTCGGCGGTGGATACGTCAATCGGTTCAATTACTTCGATCGCAGTTACAAAGTCATCCCTCAACTCGGCGATAAGGATCGCGCGACGCTTGATCCGCTGCTCGACCTCAAAATCAAAACACCAGGCGGCCAGTTGATCCCGGTGTCGACATTCACTCACATCGAGACCAGTACCGCGCCTCGCAGCTTGAACCGCTTCCAACAACGCAATGCGGTCCGCATCTTCGGAGGCCTCAAACCCGGGGTCACGAAGGAAGAAGGCCTGCGCGTGTTGGAGACGGCAGCCGCTTCGGTCGGCCCCCGTGTCGTCCTCGACTATGCCGGTGAGTCACGACAACTCCGACAAGAGGGAGAAGCGCTCACTGTCACACTCGGTTTCGCGGTGATCCTGATCTATTTGGTGCTGGCTGCTCAGTTCAAGAGCTTCCGTGATCCGTTCATCGTTCTGGTTGGGTCGGTTCCGCTTGCAATCACAGGCGCGTTGGTGGTCAGTTTTCTGGACCTCACGACGATTAACATCTACTCCCAAGTCGGGCTGATCACACTGGTCGGGCTGATTGCCAAGAACGGCATTCTCATCGTGGAATTCGCCAACCAACTGCAGACTCGGGGCTATTCTCGCGTGACGGCAGTCCGCGAGGCCGCCATGACTCGCCTGCGGCCTGTACTGATGACCACAGCGGCGACTGTCTTTGGACATCTCCCGCTGGTCCTCGCGACGGGTCCCGGAGCGGCTGCGCGAAACAGCATCGGCATGGTCCTGGTGACGGGTATGACGGTCGGAACCCTGTTCACTCTATTCGTCGTGCCGGTGTTTTATGCGATGATCGCGGCTCAGCATCAGCCGCTCGAATCAGACATGACACCGGAGGCCGTGGAGTCCGAAGCGCTGACCTTGACGGGAGCGAGAACCTAGGCGACGTTGACGAATCATCAGAACAAGTATTAGTGCAACATCGAGCCATCGTGCTGATGTATACCGAACTGAAACAGCAGTCTTTAGCAGAAAGGAAGGCTCCGTGATCCACAAGACCCTACGTACAGGCAAGATTCTCGCGCTGATTGTGAGTCTAGGCCTCGCCGGTTGTGCGGAGGTTGCCTATGAGCGCCTGAATGATCCCTCACGAGATACCTGGCAGAAGCCACAAGGGGTCATCGAAAAATTGTCGATCACGCCAGGGGCGCGCGTGGCAGACTTAGGTTCCGGTGGAGGCTATTTTACCTGGCATCTGGCCAAGGCGGTCGGCCCACGAGGAACAGTCTATGCGGTTGATATCAATAAGGCGGCGCTGGACATGATTTTTAAAGAAATGGTCGCGCGAGGGACGCCGAATGTGCGACCCGTCCGAGCCCAGCCGAACGATCCGCAACTTCCGGAGCCGGTCGACCTCGTGTTCAGCTGTAACACCTACCATCAGATGATCGATCGAGAAACCTATTTTCGCTCCCTGGCGTCATCCTTGAGACCAGGCGGACGTGTCGCGATCCTCGATATCCAGCCTCGCGGGTTCTTCTCCGGCATGTTCGGAAATCGAATCGCTAAGGAACAAGTTCGTCTCGAAATGGAAGCTGCCGGCTATCGGCTGATGAACGACTATGAGCTTCTCGACCAGCAGCACTTCCAAATCTTTGAGATGGCTGAAGGTCGAGAGGCCCAGGCCACGTGATGTATCGCCTTGAAGACATACCCGTTATCTGCTTGGTCGATCGAATGTATCGAGATTTACAATTACTTCAACCACAACACGGTTAAAGACCAATTATTATAGTCAGTTCTTTATCTCAGTGGTGTAGATAGCATTAGGCTCCAGCACAAAGCGCTTATGCAGCGGTTGCGTCGGCCGCACATTATCGTGACCTAAGAGGGTGCGAAACCTTCGAATCTGTTCCGCGCTGACTTCGATGGGATCGTGCATCACTGCCCAAATGACACCTTCAGAACAGGGTGGAGTGGTAAAGGATCCGGGGTACCGGTAGTAGGAGCGTCGCTCAGGTAAGAGATGCATCGGGTTGACCGTGTGGTTATGGTCATCCGTGACTTCCCCTACCTTGGAAGGAGCATGCTCCAAGAAGGTCTCGAAAAACGGATTGTGCTTACCCTCTTCCATAAAGACAGCAACCACCGCCACCTCATGCCGCTCGTTGTGATGCACCAGATGCAGTTCCATCGGGTAATGCTTCTGATCGACTGTATGCTCGCTCGGGACATGGAAATGGAATTGTTCAAGGAGATAGAGATCGTCGTCGAACACAATAGTGCTGTCCTTGTCGAAGTGGAGTACCGTCTGGCCATGCTTGGGATAGCGGGACTTGACCGTATCAGAAAGAGGTTCGATTTCTTGCAACGTATGCCCGTTGTTGACCACATGGAACGGAGCGTCTTTATAAGAAAACCGAATGTCATCCAGTGCCGTCCTGCGAGTACGTAACAAATCAATCGGTGATTGAGACATGCCCTTTTCACAGAGGGAAAATTCTGGACCGAGACTGCCCCAATGGAGCGGCCCACGATCACCTTCATATCCCCATGTGATTTGCCCCGGCTGCTCAGCAGAGAGCATCACGACTGGCAACGTTGAGGCAAACACTATCGCGATAGCTCCGATTACGAGCCGCCACCAAATCCCTTTACCCGACGTACTAAGCGGAGATACAGAAAACAGCGATGAGACCGTCTGCATGACCTATTTCCCTCCCATGCAAAGACACCCGTCGATCCGAAGATGGATATCTCTTTGATAACTCATGAAGCCAAACGGAGCCTGCGAGTACTCCATTCCTGACGACTCCAAAACATGCTGCCTCTGTCGAACCACCGTTCCAACGGCCTATGCAGCTCCTCTCACCCGATCCGATCTCCTCTCCTTTAACTTAAGCCTCGCTCCTCTATTGATGAAGCACAACCTTACGTCATCGGCACCCACTTGGGGTGAGCATTGATCACTAGTCGGCTCTTCGACAATGCAGGTCAATCTTACGTATTAAGACGACAATTGCTCACCAGCGTAACAGAAATTGGGAGACAGAACGTTTCGCACTATTACGTGGTTCAAAGACAAAAACTACCTGGTGAAGAAAGTGGGCAGTCGTTAGCATGGACCCATTTGACTCAAACCAACGAACCTCGATACCCTCCATCGACGGGACAGGACCATAGGTCAAGTGACGGATCGTCCGAGGTAGGGTGCATGAGGACCCAACTCATAGAATTAGGCATCATCGGTACCAGCCTGTTGCTTCTGACTGGACTATTTCTCCTCGACATCTCTACGCCGTTAGGATTCACCAATCATATCCTCTATGCCATTGTCATTTTAGTCGCCGCTACCTCAGGGTTCCCGTGGTTGCTGTCCATGACGACAGCTGTTGCTACGCTTCTTACCGCAATTGGGGGATTTCTGAGCCCGCCTTTCCCTGACTTGCCCGTGTGGATTCCGGTCGGAAACCGAGCCTTCACGATCACCATCTTATGGGTCCTAGCATGGTTTGCTTGGAAACGAGGAGAGGCTGAAGCGGCACTGCGAACGGCCAACGACGATCTGGAGACGAAGGTCCTCGAGCGGACTCACGATCTGGCCGATGTGAATCGGGCACTGGTGTCGGAGATGACGGAACACATGCAGACGGAACAAGCTCATCGGCGCTCAGAAGGTCGCCTGGCAAGCATTCTCGATATCGCTGAAGACGCAATCATTGTCACCGATAAGCACCACACGGTTACGCTTTTCAACCAAAGCGCGGTGAGTCTCTTTGGCTACCATGCAGATGACATTTTAGGGCGATCACTTGATCTGATACTGCCAGAACAGTATCAAGATGAATACTCCCGCCATCTGGAGGCCTTGGCCCGCGGCCCTGAGTCGACGCGTGGTCTGGCACAGCGGCGAGAGGTCTTCGGCCTCAAGCGGGATGGGACAGAGTTTCCTGCGGAGGCGAGCATTTCAAAACTGACAGTAGGCGAAGACACAACATACACGGTCATCGTGAGGGATATCACCGAACGCCGACAGACCGAGCATCAACTCCGGTCTCTCACGACACAGTTGATGACAGCTCAAGAAGAAGAACGGCGCAGAATTTCCCGCGAGTTACACGACGATATCAATCAGCGGCTGGCGCTGCTGACCATCGAGATGGGACGGTTGGAAACGAATTTCCCCGTTCCGTTTGGCGCCGCACGACAAGCCTTTCAATCTTTTGCTCAGCGGCTTGCCGCAATCTCCGACGATGTTCGCCGGATAGCTTACCAATTTCATCCCTCGATCCTGGATGACCTCGGTTTGTCGGCAGCCCTTGAGCAGTTGGCTCATGCGTTCTCGGTGAACACGGGCATTAAAACCATCGTCGTTCAAGAGGACTGCGGAGAGTCCTTACCGCAGGAGATTGCGTCATGCCTCTACCGAATCGTGCAAGAAAGCTTGGCCAATGTGAGGAAACACGCCAACGCGTCACGTGTCGAACTCGAGTTGACCTGCGACGGACAAGACATTACGCTGTGCATTCGTGATAGTGGAGTGGGCTTCGATCTCGAACGCGTTCGCATCGAGCACCGCGGGCTCGGGTTGGTCAACATGCGAGAACGGGTACAATTCGTTCACGGCCGCCTGGAGATCCAGGCGGAACCAGGACAGGGTACGCGTATTCTTGTGCAAGTTCCTCTACCAGGAGCACACCATGAACAAACCACGAGTCCTGTTGGCTGACGATCATACGTTGGTCCTCGAAGGATTCCAGAAACTGCTGGAAACCCACTGTGAGCTGGTTGGAACTGCTGAAGACGGCCGGGCCGCTGTCGAGGCTGCTGAACGCTTAAAGCCTGACCTTGTCCTCCTCGATATTGCCATGCCCCGGTTGAACGGGATCGAGGCGGCGCGCAAGCTGAAAAAGCAACGCCCTGATATGAAGTTCATTTTTGTCACTATGCATGCCGACGCGGCCTACGTGAACGCAGCTTTCAAGGCTGGTGCGTCAGGGTATCTCCTGAAACGCTCCGCCGGGCAGGAACTCATCCAGGCTATTCAAGTCGTCATGAGAGGCGATTTTTATCTGACACCATTGATTACCAAAGGAGTGATCAGCAGTTTCCTCGATCCAAGGCAAATCCATGTGCCTGAGCTAGAAGATTTGACAGCGCGGCAACGGGAAATCCTCCAACTCGTCGCCGAGGGTTATTCGGCCAAGGAAATCGCTAGTCAGCTGAAGACCTCCCACCGCACAGTCGAGTTTCATAAAGCCAAGATTATGGAGCAACTCCAGTTTCATACAACCATCGATCTGGTGAAGTACGCTGTCGCTCACGGTCTCGTGACGATACCCTAGCGGCTTTCGGTCTGTCCGTAGTTACAGACGAGAAACCTCGTAGTTTCGACAGACACAGCCGGTAGTCTTCCTCTCTCTCCGATTAAGCCCATTCCGTTAATATCCATCCTCGTGAAGTCATCACATCAGAATGTCAGAAACCCTGTATCAATCGATTCATCAGGCTTCCATCTCGCTATGTACATGGGATCACATCATTGAGAACAACAACCCTGGGTGTCCTCATATTACAGGAAGGATCATCATATGTTTGTCTCACGTAGACAATTTATGAAAACCACTGCGGGGACCATTGCCGCCGCAGCGGTGGCAGACAAAGTCTTGGCGTTGACGGCCCTCCAACCGGTTATCGAGGTGGGAAACCCTCTCGGCGAGTATCCCGATCGGTCGTGGGAACGTGTCTATCATGACCAATATCGGTACGATTCTTCTTTTACGTGGGTATGTTCCCCCAATGACACGCACGGTTGCCGCATTAGAGCCTTTGTGCGGAACGGAGTGGTCATGCGCGTGGAACAAAACTATGACCACCAAACCTATGAAGACCTGTACGGCAACCGCGGCACGTTCGCGCATAATCCTCGTATGTGCTTGAAGGGCTATACCTTCCATCGACGCGTCTATGGCCCCTATCGCATGAAGGGCCCGTTAATGAGAAAGGGATGGAAACAGTGGATGGATGATGGTTCACCTGAACTTTCCTCGGAAACCAAGCATAAGTATAAATTTGACAGTCGCTATCTGGACGACATGCTGCGCGTTTCCTGGGACACGGCTTTCACCTACGCAGCCAAGGCGATGATCATGATCGCCACACGATACAGCGGTGAATCCGGCGCGCGACGTCTTAGGGAGCAGGGCTATGCGCCCGAGATGATTGAGATGATGAAGGGAGCGGGCGTGCGCTGTTTCAAACACCGCGCAGGTATGCCCGTGCTTGGCCTCATCGGAAAGCACGGCAATACCCGTTTCAACAACAGCGTCCTGCCCATACTGGACACTTGGATTCGGAAGGTCGGCCCCGACCGGGCACAAGGAGGTCGATACTGGAACAATTACACCTGGCATGGCGACCAAGATCCCTCACAGCCCTGGTGGAACGGGACGCAAAACTGTGATGTCGATTTAAGTGATATGCGATTCACCAAATTAAACACGAGCTGGGGCAAGAACTTCGTTGAAAACAAGATGCCGGAAGCCCACTGGAAGTTGGAGTGTATCGAGCGCGGCGCCCGCATCGTGGTCATCACTCCGGAGTACAATCCAACAGCCCAACGAGCCGACTATTGGATTCCCGTTCGACCGAATGCGGACGCTGCGTTGTTTCTAGGCGCCTGCAAGATCATTCTCGATGAGAACATGCAGGATATCGACTACATCAAGGGATTCACGGACATGCCTCTGTTAGTCCGAACAGACACCCTGCAGTATTTGGACCCCCGGGATGTCGTTCCGAACTACACGTTTCCTGACTTTTCACATAGCTATTCAGGCCGGGTCCAATCACTGAAATCGAATCAGATCGAACGGTTAGGCGGATTCATGGTATGGGACTTGGCCAAGAAACAGGCGGCGCCTCTCCATCGTGAGCAGGTCGGCTGGCATTTCGAAAAAAGCGGCATTGATCCGGCCTTGACAGGCACCTATCGCGTCAGATTGCTCAATGGGCGGGAAATCGACGCGATGCCGATCTACCAGATGTACCTGGTGCATCTTCAGGACTACGACCTGGATACGGTGCATCAAATTACTCGATCACCAAAAGATTTGATTGTCCGATGGGCTCGGGACTCCGGCACAATCAAGCCGTCTGCCATTCACAATGGCGAAGGGGTCTGTCACTATTTCCACATGACGGAAATGGGACGAGCCGCGGCTCTCGTCCAGACCTTGACTGGCAATATCGGCAAGTTCGGCACCGGTTGTCATACCTGGTCCGGCAACTACAAAGTGGGAATCTGGAATGCCACTCCTTGGTCGGGCGTCGGCTCCGGCGTGCATCTCTCGGAAGATCCCTGGCAGATCAATCTAGATCCAAATGCGCATGGGAAGGAAATTAAGTATCGCAACTACTACTATGGCGAGGAACCCGGGTACTGGAATCACGGCGACACCGCGTTGATCGTCAATACGCCCAAGTACGGGCGGAAAGTGTTTACCGGAAAAACCCACATGCCAACCCCAAGCAAGCTGCGTTGGGTCGTGAATGTCAACATCTTGAATAACTCCAAGCATCATTACGACATGGTACGGAATGTGGATCCGAATATTGAATGTCTCATCACGCAGGACATCGAAATGACCTCCGATGTCAATCACAACGACATCGCCTTTGCGGTCAACTCCTGGATGGAATTCACCTACCCGGAAATGACGGCCTCAGTGTCGAATCCCTGGGTGCAGATCTGGAAAGGCGGCATCCGGCCATTGTACGACACCCGAAACGATCTCGACACGTTTGCCGGAGTGGCTGCCAAATTGGCGGAAATGACGGGTGACGCCCGCATGCGAGACGTGTTCCATTTTGTCTATCAGAATCGAGTTGACGTGTATGCGCAACGGCTTCTTGACGCATCAAGCTCCTTCTATGGGTATTCGGCCGACGTCATGCTCAAGTCCGAAAAAGGTTGGATGGTCATGACCCGCACGTACCCGCGACATCCCTTTTGGGAAGAGACCAACGAGTCGAAACCCATGTGGACAAGGTCTGGGCGGATCGAGACCTATCGCATTGAACCGGAAGCCATTGAGTACGGTGAGAACTTCGTCGTGCACCGCGAAGGTCCTGAAGCCACACCCTACCTGCCAAACGCCATTTTCACAACCAACCCCTATGTTCGTCCAGATGACTTCGGCATTCCGATCACCGCCCAGCATCATGACGACAAGACGATTAGGAATATTAAACTTTCGTGGACAGAGATTACTCGTCACAGCAACCCCCTGTGGGAGAAAGGCTACCAGTTCTACTGCGTCACGCCGAAAACCCGGCACCGTGT
>CAZAKX010000061.1:0-17493 GCA_964485915.1 uncultured Nitrospira sp.
GTTGGCACAAGCCAACACGCTCCCGCAACAGGCGCTGGCCTTACTCAGAGGATAAAGGCAGCACATCGTCCACCGCCCCTCTCCTAAACCGGAGAGGGGCCCGGTGAACGGAGTGATACATAGGGGGACGTTATGATCACCAATGTTACATCTAAGGTGGATCTCCCGACCACTGCCAACCGTAGAAGCCAGGCTGATGCGCTTCCAACGAACTCGCGCGTGGCCGAGCGTACGCACGGTTCCGACTTCAGTCCTGCGTCTCCGACGCACCGTGTGGCGCTTGAACAAGCCGTGGGCAAGGTGAGAGAAGCTCTGCAACAGTCGGGATCACAGTTGCAGATCGAAGTGGATCAAGACCTTCACCGGGTCGTCGTCAAGATCTTAAACAGAGACACCGGAGACGTGATTCGGCAGATCCCTCCTCAGGAGGTGATCGATCTCGCCAAGGACTTGGCGAATCACAAGGGGCTGCTCTTTGAGGAACATGTTTGATCTGACACACAAGGATGTGACATGCCGACGATAAGTTTTGGAGGCCTTGGGAACGGGCTGGATTTTGGTCAAGTTGTCGATCAACTGGTGAAGGTCGCACAGCTGCCGGTTGATCGACTGACCAAAAAGAAGACTGATCTTAGTACGAAGTTCACGGACCTGACTACGGTCAGCACCAAGGTGGCAGCATTTCAGAGTGCCGCTGAGGCGCTGCGGCTTTCGACGTCGTTTGACAAGACGACGGCTTCGGTGACGGATTCGACGGTCCTCTCCGTCTCGGCCTCCTCTTCAGGAACATCGGGAACGTACAGCATTCGGGTCGTTCAACTTGCACAATCCCATCAAATCGTCAGCAAGGCAGCCAAAGCCGTCTCATCCGAGACCACGGACATCGTCGGCGGAGGATCAGCCACATTCACCTTCAAGGTGGGGTCCGGAGCGAACCAAACCGTGAATTTGGGAGCCACCGCCACTCTGACAGACTTACGGGATCAGATTAATGATCTTGGAGCCGGCGTGACGGCCTCGTTGATCAATACCGGAACGGAGGCCGCCCCGTCGTATCGCTTGGCCCTTTCGTCCAACAGCACTGGCAACGACCATGCGATTACTATTGTGGCCGACGGGACGGATTTGGACCTTCTGAACGGCAGCGGCACCGGCGGAAGCGATACCCTGTCCGCGGCTCAGAATGCGGAGATTCAGATCGGGGATCAGGCGCTCAGTCCGCTGACGATCCAACGGAGTTCGAATACGATCTCCGACGCAATCCCGGGGCTGTCGCTCACGCTTACCAAGACGACGGGAACGGAGACGGTCCAGGTGAGCCTATCCCAAGACCTGAATGCCGTCAAAACGAACATCAAAGCCTTGGCAACGGCGTACAACGAGGTAGTCAAATTCATCAATGAACGGACCACCTACGACGTGACAACGAAGCAGGGAGGGGTATTTTTCAACGAGTCGTCCGTCCGAACCGTGATTGCTCAACTCAGAACGGCCCTCTCATCCCCTGTCAGCGGAGCTACCACCTACAGCAGTGTCGGGGAAATCGGATTCAAGACTGAACGGGATGGAACTCTGACAGTCGACGATGGACAGCTGACCACCGCCTTAAGCACCAATTACAGCGCAGTGAAGACACTCTTTGCCAACCAGGGAGCAGCGACCGGCTTGGCCCAGTCTCTCGTGTCGGCTGTAGACGCGTTGAATGATGTCGTAGGCGGGGCTCTCACGCTTCGGAAAAACGGCTTAACCAGCGAGATTTCCCGGGTCGGCAACGACATCGTCAGGCAAGAGGATGCCCTGAGTCGATACGAAGAACGGCTGAGGCGCCAATTCGCGGCGTTGGATGGGCTCTTGCGGCAGCTCCAGGGGCAAAGTAGTTTCCTCCAATCACAGTCTTCATCGAATCAATAACCAAACGAGGAAGATCGGCCATGCTCACTCAGTACGCTCGACAGTATGAACAGACCCAGGTCGTCACGTCTTCCGGCGTCCAGTTGATCGTGTTGTTATACGACGGCGCGATCCAATCGATTGAGATTGCCAGACGTGAGATCCAGGCGAAGAATGTCCGAGAGAAGGCTCGGCATCTGGGGCGTGCCATCGCGATCATCGGAGAGCTGAACAGCGTACTCGATTACGAGCAAGGTGGAGACATCGCAAGGTCACTGCGGAGATTGTATGACTACATGTTGGCGGAGCTTGTCGAAGCCAATGCCAGAAATAATGAAAAGAAGCTCGATGCACCTCTGCGCTGTCTCACCACCTTGCGTGAAGCCTGGCGCGAAGTCGCTGCTCAGCAGCAACCTCGATTGGCAGGAGTGCGATGAATTCGATGAGCGGTACCCATCAGGCTGAGATCGTGCGACTTACGCAGACGGCTGTTGAGGCCGCTCGATTAGGGCAGTGGGATGTGGTCATCCAATGTTATCGGGAGAGGGGGGTTCTACTGGAATCGGCGGGGATGCCGGTCTCTGAGGCGCAAGAAGTCCTCAAGTTGGATAGCCAGGTCCGCGACCAGGTACAGACCACACAAGCCGTGCTGACGTCGTTGTTAGGCCAGGCGACGGCAACAAGACACCGACTACAAGGACTACGTCAACGGCTCGGTGTGCCGGCTTCAGCACCCGAGGCGATGTCCGTGGAAGCCTAGTCGTACCAGGAACGGGCAATGGCAAGCGAAGAGCGATCCCCAGTTGACCTGCAACGATCACAAGATCACGACACACTGCCGTCAACTCAACAACTTGCAGCGCTCCATCAGCTCCTTGCCGAACTCGTCCAATGTTCGGATGAAAATGACATCATCCGGACTCTTGCGAAAGGGTTGCCCGGAACGGTCCCTACTGATGTCATTGGGATCGCTCGGTCAAGCCATGAGCACGTAAGGATCTGGTCCAACGACCAGAGCCGAGAACAGGAGGCATGTCTCCGTCGTTACCTCCTTCGACGGCTTGGTCATCTGCCTGCTGACAGTGTTCGACGACCGATTCCGCTTCGACTTGTTCCCCCTCGGCAGGCTTCGCATGCACTCATTTCGACCGTTCAGCCAGGTGAGCGTGATGGGAGTCCACGAAATGGTTATGAAATACCCTTGATGATCAGTGAGGAAGAGAAAGGTGTTCTCGTTGTTCAACGTACAGGTATGCAGCCTTATACAGCGTGGGAACGCCAATTGATTGATACGGTCGGTACGGTTCTGACGCTCTGCTTGAAGAATCTTGATGCCTGTCGGCGCACGCAAGACATCTCCCTACGGGACCCGCTCACTGAGGTATTATGTACACAGGCATTCGAAGGCGCATTGACTCGTGAGTTAAGGGTCGGGCTTCGCTATAAGGTTCCAGCGTGCCTCTTGCTGCTCGGGCTGGACTATTTTGAAGTGGTCAACGACCGACTTGGCCGGTCAGCCGGCGATCATGTCCTCAAGGCGGCAGCGGATCTCATCCGAACCACGGTACGCGACCTCGATATCGTGGGGCGATGCGACGGCGACAAATTCTCAGTGGTGCTTCCTCATACCGATCGGCGGAGGGCTCAAGTGCTTGCGGAGCGATTACGCGAGTGTATAGAGCGACATCTGTTTGTGAATGACACGGGACAGGTCCGCACGACGGTCAGCATCGGTCTGGCGGCCATTCCGGACATCGCCGTCGCTTCCACTGCGGATTGGATGACCATTGCGAGTTCAGCATTGAAGGAGGCGAAAGCTCAAGAAAGGAACTGCGTCGCGGTCCATACCCCGCGACCACCGGCTTTAGCCTGTGCCATGGCGTTGAGCCTGGCCGCGTAATGTCAGACGCGAGACGATCATGACGTCGCACATGACGACCCCAATGGAAGCTCCATCCACGACCACCCAGGACGAACGGCGCGAATGGATCAGAATCGACGATCGCATACTGATGGAGTATCGATTGTTGACGGAGTCTGGCCACACACGTCCTGTCGAGGCAGGTGCTCCAACTGCCGACATGATTTCTACTGCTGTGGGTAAACCGACAGCGGACCTACTTGCCCGTTCAGGCGATTCATTGGTTGGGTCTCCGATCCTGCCGTGGATTATGAAGGTGGATTACCTGCTCGAAGTGATTTTGAATGCCTTGGCAACCAGTCGACCAGATAGCGTCGCTATGGCACGGCCGATGGATATCAATCTAAGCGGCGGGGGCGTGGGGTTCGTATCGGATCGGGAATTATCCACCGGTGATCAGCTTGGGCTGAAGCTGATTCTTCCTCCGTTTATCCTGATTAAGGCGACCGTCAAAGTCATTCGAGCGATAGCCCAGGCCGGCGGTCAAGGATATGCCATTGCCACCGAGTTCGTCGATCTCAAGCCGGATGATCAGGAACACCTCATCCGCCACATTCTTCAAGCACAAGCTGAACAGTTGAGAGCTCGCCGCAAGGCGGCGGCTGCTTCGGATCCGCTTCCCTAAGCGGTCAACTAGGCTGCTTGAGTGGTAGAGGTGGAAAGGAGCTGGATCAGCGCTTCCGCCGTTTTTGTCAGTGCCGCGGCGCCGGGGGATGAGGGAGCGTGTTGTACCACCGGAACGTAGGCGCGAACAGCTTGTTCCATGGCCGGATCGTCAGGAATCTGTCCCAGCAAGAGTAAATCACCGCCGACATACTCCTTCAGCAGTTTTCTCAGCTGCGGCACGTTGACACGCGCGCGTCCTGAGATGCGATTAAGGACGAGGGCCGGTTGAAACGCTCCCAGGGTCGATGCGGCAAGTGTCCGCCCGGATTCGTCGGTCTTCCCAGCCACTTCCAAGACTTCCTCTACGCTGCTGTAATCCCGATTGGCAAGCCCCTCCGCCATGACCTCCCGCATCAAGAACATCGATAAGACGCGCCGAATGGCGGCCAGCTTAATAAAGCGATACAGATCCAGGACGGAGGTCGGGTCTGGGGTAGCCACGACCACATGATGGTCAGCCATCAGAAAAAAATCGAGTGCATGATAACTTGTGCCGGCTCCGATATCGACAATGATCACATCCGCATGGATGTCTTGAAAACTTCGGATGAGACGCTTCTTCTGCGAGTAGGACATGTTAGCCGTTGCCAATGTATTCCCCGTTCCAGGAATCAGGCGCAAGGAGCTGTGGATCGGCAGGGGTTGAGCCACATCATCAAGCCGTTCGACGCGATGGGTGAGAAAATCGGTCAAGGTGTGCGTCGGATGGAGAAGGCCGAACAGCACATGAGCGTCTGCCCCCCCGATATCGAGATCTGCGAGCACGACCTGCTTGCCATTCCTTGCCAGGACGAGTGCCAGGTTGGCTGCGACCACACTTTTCCCCACTCCGCCTTTTCCCGATGCGATGGAGATGATATGTGCCATTAGGATCAGTTCCTACCGGTTTGAGCCGAGTGGTACGTCTTCTTCGGTTCGCCTCTGAAAAACCTGAACGGACATAACCCATTCATATACAGTGGGAGGGAACCGGCCTCCACGTCTGCAATATGAGTATAGCACCGACTCAAGTTTTGAAACCGCTCCACCGATACCTCAAGTGCCATGAATAGTGATGGATCTACAATAACAGCGAACCAGTCGGATGGTGCCTCTCCACGGGACGGAGAAATCTTGACCGTGATGGAGGTTGCAAAGTTCCTCCGGGTGCCGAAATCTACCGTCTACAAACTCGCGCGGGTCGGCGAACTGCCGGCTTCGAAGATTGGAAAGCATTGGCGCTTTCTCCGCCGCGACATTCATGAATGGATGCACAGTCGATCGGGCAAGACGAGAGCGGCATGAGTCGTTCTCCCGTTGGCGGACAGAATGGGGGATTCTTTCATTCTTCGACCCGCACGGTGCCCGGAAGATGAACGGACGGCATATTTCTGCCGTGACTGTCGTCTCTCAAACCGACCTTCTTTCACGCGAGTTGATCGTTTCTTTTTTAGCCCACAACTCGAAGCCCCTCTCGATTCTTTCCGGCTTAGGTCATTCGACACATGTGCCGATATGGAGTGAAGCGCTGGGGTGGCGCACAGACCCCCAACCACCACGGTATTGTGAGCAGTGCGTCCCTGTGTTGAGACCGTCGAATGAGAATAGGGGGCATCATGCCAGCCGATCCGAACATGAAAATTCTTGTCGTGGATGACATGGTCACGATGAGACGAATCGTGAAAAATATTTTGAAACAGCTTGGGTTTTCCAATGTGGAGGAAGCTGAAAACGGGCAGGACGCTTTGCAAAAACTACGCGGCGATGCGTACGGGTTCGTCGTCTCCGACTGGAACATGCCGGTCATGACCGGCATCGACATGCTTCGAGCGATTCGGGGGGATGAGAAACTCAAAGCCATTCCCGTGTTGATGGTGACGGCTGAAGCGCAGCAAAGCAATCTGGTCGAGGCCGTGCAGGCCGGCGTCAGTAACTACATCGTGAAGCCGTTCACGGCAGAGACCATGCAGGAAAAGCTCGGAACAATTTTCAAGTAGGCCAAAGCTGGTGACCGTACTCGATGACGTGCAGAGCAAGTTGGTGGAACTTGTCGTGATCTTCGAGATTCAGCAGAACGGAGAGAGCACGGGTGTCAAAGGAACAGCCGGGCACTTGCTGAAACAACTCGATGAATCCAACAAGACGGCCATGAAACAGCAAGTGGCCGACGATATCCTGGTTCAATTCGGATTCAAATGAGGCGCCGGAATAATGGATATTGCCACAATTCTCGGAATAGTGATCGCGTTGGGCTCCATTATCGGGGGCCAAATACTGGAGGGTGGACACGTTGGCTCGATCATGCAGCTCACCGCCTTCATCATCGTGATCGGCGGCACCTTTGGCGCTATTTGTATCCAGAATCCTCTGTCGGTGGTCATCAAGGCGTTCGGTGCGCTGTCCATCGCGATCGCAGGCCCGCATATCGACAACAAAGGGACGATTAAACTCATCTTGGATCTCGCCACTATCTCGCGGAAACAAGGGTTGCTGGCGCTGGAAGGAAAACTAAAGGACATTAAAGATCCATTCATGAAAAAAGGAATCCAGCTCATCGTCGACGGAACCGAACCGAAAGCCGTGCACGAGATTCTTGAGATCGAGGTGGAGCATCATGAGGAGCAAGGCGTGATCGCGGCCAAAGTCTGGGAAGCGGCCGGCGGGTATGCGCCGACCGTCGGCATTATCGGCGCGGTCCTCGGGCTGATTCACGTGATGGAAAATCTGGCTGATCCCTCAAAACTAGGCGGCGGTATCGCGGTGGCGTTCGTTGCCACCGTCTACGGCGTCGGCGCAGCGAACCTGTTTTTTCTCCCACTTGCCAATAAGATCAAACTGAAGCTGAAGGAAGAAGCGGGTGCTCGTAACCTGGTCATTATGGGGCTCGTTGGACTTGCGCAAGGCGAAAATCCTCGGTTGCTGCAGGAAAAGTTAGAAGGGGTGCTGCCCCACAGCGAGCGGACGAAGGAAGCAAAGAAGTGAAACGTGAAGCATCATGCTCCAAGTCCGGAGCAACGGGTCTCACCTTTCACGTCTAACGGGTTACGCGCATTATGGCTAAGCGCAAACATGAGGAACACGAAAACCATGAGCGGTGGTTGGTCTCATATGCCGACTTCATTACCTTACTCTTTGCGTTTTTCGTCGTGATGTACTCGATCTCCTCCGTCAATGTCGGAAAGTATCGCACCGTCAGTGAATCGATCAGGGCGGCTCTCAATCCAGTCGTGAGTCCCCCGTCCTCTCCTACGCCCATTGCGTTGAGTGCCAGCAAAGCGGCACTCACGGCTCCAGACGCGCCTGGGAGTAAGGAAGTGGTGATCCGAAAACTAAGGAATCTGGTAAAAAGCATCAAGGCGATTCCCCAGATGTCGACGGTGCGAATCACCGAAAAAATCAACGGCGATATCGTCATCACGATCCCAGATCAGCTGTTGTTCAACAGCGGAGAGGCAGCAGTGCGTTCGGAAGCCTTGCCGTTTCTTGAGGGGTTGGGAGGGGCCATTGTCGAGCTTAATCGTCATACCAAAGTTGAGGGGCATACGGATAATGTTCCGATCCGTACCCCACACTTTCCTTCCAACTGGGAATTATCGGCTGGGCGAGCGGTGATGGTTGTCAGGGTGCTGTCGGAACTGTACGGCGTGCCGTCCGACCACCTTGCTGCGGTCGGACATGCCGACACGAGGCCAGTGACGGGGAATCTAGATCCCGAGCAAAGGGCCAAAAATCGTCGCGTTGAAGTTATCATTCTTGAGCAAGCGCCACCCGCTTTACTTCTCCAGGCAGAGAATGAGACGGATGGTTCTCAGCCATCAACAGACGATGTGCCGGCAGGCGCATCGCAGCTGGTTCCAGCATTATCCGGAATAGATCGCCCCAAGACACCCTAAACCTTCGCCCCCGCTGCTCGACCACTCGTCTCTCAAGTCTTGAGGAAAACCAACCGACAATAGTAAGCAGTCAAGTACGAGTAACATATCCAACTGAGTCTCTATTTGTCTGGGAGACCATATGTCGATTACTCAACGAACTTCACATACGACCACCGTGGTGCACATCGACGATGTCTTTACGCACCGTAACCGGAAAGACTTCTCGTCTGCGGTGAAGACATTTATAGAGTCCACGAGCAAACATTTGATCGTCAATTTGCGCGATGCCACCTATGTCGATAGTGCCGCTGTCGGCTTGCTGGCACTGACGTCTCAACAACTTGCGGCAGACGAGCGGATGTTCAGTTTGGTCGGGCCACAAGGCACGGTGAAAACGATTCTCGAGATGGCAAATATTGATAGGATGATTCCTGTGTTTCCAACAGAGGAGGCGGCCGCTGAAGCTCGATCCGCATGAGAGGAAGATACAATCCGATCTTGACCGATTTGAACGAAGGAGGAAGTCATGGCCATGCAAGTGAAGGAACGTCCTGTGCCGAACGGTGTGGTTCTGGAGTTGACCGGAGATCTCACCTACGCGAATCGCGAACAATTCAAAACGGCGGTAGAGGCGGTCCGACAGAAGGGCTGTCGGCACCTCATCTTGAATATGGCTGATGTGCGATTTGTCGATAGTTCCGGATTAGGCCTGCTTGCGCTGGTATCGCAGAATTTTAAATTGGGCCAAGGGAAAGTGAGTATGTTGAAGCCGCAAAGTTATGTGCGAGAAATCATGAGTCTGGCGAATATTCAAAAACTCATTCCTGTCTACGACAACGAGCAAGAGGCTTTGGTCGGACAACAACGGGCGGCATAAACCGACTGGGATTCAGTCACCGTGAGGCGATGAGCGCCAAATCCAAACCGTCATGTCCCGCTGTTCGAGCGTAACGCGATGTCGACATCACCATCTCCGACAACACCCTCCAATTCCAGGGCAAACGGGGTTCCAACGGTTCTTGTTGTGGACGATGAGCCGACCGCGCGCATTGCGCTGGCGGCTCGACTCAAGCGGATGGGGTACCGCGTGATCGAGGCGGTCGATGGCAAATCCGGACTAGATGCGCTGCGTCGTGAACGACCGGATCTGACCATCTTGGATTGGATGATGCCTGAAATCGACGGGCCATCTTTCTGCGAGTATGTGCGGCAAGATCCGGAACTCCAGACGAGTCAGATCTTGATGATGACGAGCCACGATCAGCCTGAGCAGATCGCCGAAGGATTGGCCCGTGGGGCCGATGATTTTCTCAGCAAAGCCGCCAGCAAGTATGAAATCACGGCGCGCGTTCAGTCCGGGATACGCGCCGCGACCTTGATCCGGCGATTAGAAGACGCGACCGAGGAGATTCGGCGGAAGCAGGAGGTGCTCGAGCGAGAGCTCCAATCCGCCGCGCGTTATGTGGAATCGCTGCTCCCGGCGCCGGGCATCCTCTTACCCGGTGTTCAGATGGTGCATGCGTATCGACCATCCCTCGGCTTGGGCGGCGATCTGTTTAACATTGTTTCGTGGGGCGATGGCGTATTGGGGCTCTACTTGCTGGATGCGTCCGGTCATGGTGTGTCGTCGGCCTTACGCTCCGCAGCTCTTGCAACATTTCTGCGACGAGGCAATTTGCTCCGGCATGTCGGGTCGACTGATCCGGGGGCCATTCTCACGGAAGCCAACAAACAGTTTCCGCTGACGGAAGATGGGAACTACTTTACGATCATCTTTGCCAGACTCGACATGCGCGCCCGCACCCTGTCCTATGCCACGGCCGGTCACAATGGGGGGTTTCTCCAACGATCGTCCGGAGAATTCTGCTGGATGGCTCGACCGAATTTACCGCTCGGCTTTGATGCCTCGATGACGTATGTGACGACCGATCTCACGATCGCGCCGGGTGATCGATTATACCTGTTGAGCGACGGCCTGTATGAAGTTCCAGGTGCGAGCGGAGAATTGTGGGGACAAGATCGGCTGGAAGAGACGATTCGTGGATTCGGCCGACGATCTCTGACGGACGTCGTGGCGGGATCCATCCAGGAGGCGATCCGATGGCAGGGGCATGAACAATTTCCCGATGATGTGGCTCTGATGGGTGTCGAGGTGACAGCGGCAGTGGTGTAGAGAGCGGATCTTATGAATCATGATTCCGTCTTCAGCCTTGATGAGGCGCTTTCTCGAGTCGATCACGACCGAGAGACGTTTGATATGATGGTGGAACTATTCATCGAACACGGGCCGAAAGACTTAGCCGACGCGAAAGCAGCACTCGGCGTACAGGATGCTGCCGGCTTGGCCCGATCCAGTCATCGACTGAAGGGAGCGATCCTTCAGTTTTGTGCTCCGGCTGCCCTTCACGCATGCAAAACATTGGAGGAAACCGTCAAGGCCGGGAATCTTCAGCATGCCGAAGCGCTCTATACTACCTTGGAACAGGAACTCCTGCGTCTCCTGAACGCACTGCGCCATGAACGGGACAAAGGACTTGCCGCATGACCACACCGGACATGTCGGATCAGCTGTTAGTGGTCGACTCGTGCCCGGAGACTCAGGCGCGGATCGCTCAGCATTTGCAAGGTCGAGGGTTTTCGATCGTTGTAACGCATGATCCGATGGCGGCACTGGCCACCATCGAGGCAGCAGCGCCGGACATCGTGCTCACCGACATATTTCTCCCTGACGCGGGCGGACTTAAATTGGTGAAAGAGCTTAAAGCCAGACATGATCCCTGTCCCGTGATTGTGATGGCCCAAGACGCGCCGGAACCGATGATTCTTGAGGCGCTTCGTGTCGGAGCCGCCGACTATCTTCATAAACCTATTGCCGAAGAAGAATTGGCCCACGCAATCCAGCGTGCTCGCGGACTGCTGCCAGGAGACCTGGCTGATCTTCCGGGCGTATGCCGATCAGAGTATCGCTTGACGGTGGATTCGGATCCCGCTCATATCCCAGGAATCATTTCCTGGTTGATGAAGACCACGGCATCGGTCTTGCCGCCGATGCGGCGGCTCCATCTCCAAGGCGCCCTTCAAGAATTGCTCTTCAATGCCATCGAACATGGGAATCTTGAAATCTTCTACCAAGAGAAGCAAGAGGCTCTGGCGGACGGACAGTATGAACAGTTGCTCGCCCAACGCTTGGCCCAAGCTCGGCTGAAAGATCGGCGCGTGACCATTCACGCGCTCTACGAGAAGAGCGGTGACAGTTTGCTCTATCGCATCACCGATGAAGGCAAGGGGTTCAAATGGAGGAGTTTGCTCATGCGCTCGCAGGAAGTGTGTGAGTCGGAAGACGCCAACGGGAGAGGGATCTTTTTGACTCGTTCGTTCTTTCCTAGTTTAGCCTACAACGAACGCGGTAATGAAGTGACGATCACGGTACCGCTCCATTAAGTTCCAGGTTTCTCGTTTCATGTTGTCGGAAAACTTGCAACTTGAAACCTGAAACGCCTCCTGTTCCATTTAAAGAATCCGCAAATATTCCACCGTGCTCTCGCCTTTGCTCGCATCTCGTTTCAGGACCGCGAACGAGGACTTCGTCGTTTCGTTGACGGTAATGGCCAGCCGTGCTGAGAAATAGTCCGACTTGACGTCGTAGTCGTTGCGCAACGTCCGGCCGATTTCTTGAAAACTGCTGACTCGATCGAGTTCGACCTTGGTTTTGTATGGACGTCCTTGGACGATCTCCAGTGCGATTGATTGGGTAATGCTGGCGTCGAGCGTCTGAATGACGATGGGATCTGCGGTGTTGAGGTTCATCGGCGCACCGCCTTCCAAGGGATAGACCGTGACATAGGGCTCGAGTCGTTCGATAATGTCCGGTGTAAATCCCTTGATGAGCCGAAGATCGCCGAGTCCGGGCAACGGCGAATTTGCGGCTCGATAGGGGGGCCTCAAAGACTGATAGTAGAGGCTCTCTGCTCCGGCCGGTTGGGGGGCATCATCCTGATCGATCCAGTCGATGAGGGCATCCACGAGGTTTGGATTCACCTTGAGCAGTTCAAACAATCGTCGGACCCGGAACACCTTTTTCTTCTGCTCCAGTTCCCCACCGGACGTTGAGGCCAGGTCGTTCAGATTCACTTTTCCCGTCTCATCTTTGATTTGGGCCGTCAAGAACCCGTCGCCGATCGCATAATTTTTGATCGGCATGGCCCAGATGTCGGTCGGACCGTCGTATTTTTGCCCCGTCATTTTTTCCCGCAAGAGATCCTGCGCCAGCACCGCGCGTGTCGCCTGGACTGCCGCTCGCGTCAGCATGCTGGCTTTATAGTCGTCTCGAAAGGTCGCCGCCGCGCGGTATTCCCGGCGCGCTTCCGCATCAAATTCAAGAATGAGGGCGGTGAGGAGGGTCAACACGAGGAGCGCCAACAGCAGTGCGACGCCTCGTTCGTCAGCTTTTGGCATAGCTTAAGACCCGAATGGTTGCGTCCATGCTCACCGGATTGTCGAACTTGGGGCGCATTTGGAGATGGCGGACATGAAGATCGTAGGGAGCTTGATCGATGGCGACCAAGAAGGCAAGGATTTCCGGCAGTTGCACGCCTTCCAACCGGAGATCGACGGCGGTTTCTTCGTAGCCTTGTGCCAGCGTTTGGACCTGCGGCTGCATGCTCGTAATGCGTTCACGCACCTGTGCAGTCGTGGCCGCTTCTTCCATAAACGTGAGCAGCGAGAAATGACTGTCGAGTGCGGGCATGCGACTTTCCACTTTCGCCAAACGGTCTCGCTTGGCGAGATAGGCTTGGCTCAGCGCCGCCAACTCGGTGAGGTCTTTCTGTTTCCGCACGGTCTGACGCTCAAGGCGATCCAGCTTGTCGAGCAAGGGATCCACGATGAGCAGAAAGATCAGACTCAGTCCAAGCACGATGCCTCCGGCCATCACGAGCGTCCGCTCCCGCTTGGACATCTGGTGCCATCGTTCCTGGACGTTCTGCATCATGATGGTTTCACCGTGGCGGTCATCCGAAACACGACTTGATTGGGTGCTGCGCCCACACGAGTTTCCGTCACCGCGACTTCCGTGAGGTGCGCGCTGGCAGTCAGGGTTTGCTTCACCCGTTCAACCGCGTCGAACGAGGTAGTCTCGCCCTCCAGGAGAATCACGGCGCCATCGACGGTCAGTTCCCGAACCTTGACGGTTGTTCCGGGTGGCAATTGCTTGATGAAGATGGACAGTGTGCGTAAGACTTTGTGGTCGGTGGCGTCGATCAGACTCAGGGATTTATCAAGCACTCCGATACGGTACCGGGCTTGATCAAGTTCCTCTCCCGGTGCGGACCCGGCTCCAAAGAATTGTTCATACTGGCTCTGCAAGGCCGTTTTCAGCCGCGTCGCTCGTTGGTCTTGCAACATGAAGTGCACCGAGAAATCCACGAGTGCCAGGACCGCGATGACCAGCACAGCGGCGATGGCCATACGCCGGTCGCGTGTGGTTGTCACGGCGTCCTGTGAAGCGGCTTCTGTCACACCCTTCAGATCAAGGGCAAGCCCGATCGGAGACGATTTAAATCGCCAGCGTGGCCGGATGATCTTGGGATGAATCGCTAAACCAAACGCGATGGAGAATGCTCGTGGGGCATCCGGTCCGAACCCCTGGCGGGGGCCCACCGGGTAGAGTCCCAATTGTCGAGACACGTAGCTCCCGATTTCCTGAAGCTTCGACCCGCCTCCGCATATCCAGCAGTGGGTCAAACGGCCACGCTCGCTTCCTTGATAGGCTTGCAGCGTGATTCGAAGTTCTCGCAGAACAGGCTCCAGTAACCCATGCACTTGATCAACGGCTACCGTGCGCTTGTGACGTTCAGCGTCAGCGAAGCTGCAGGCCTGTCGGACAGCCAGGGCGTGCGTGAGGTGGTTGCCGCCCCACAGAATGGTCCGAAGCACGACGGGACGCCCCCCTTGGACGAGACACAGCGTGGTCTTCGACGCGCCGACATCGATGATGGCCAAATCCGACGGCACGGCTGCGCCTTCTTCTTGTAAATATTGCGTGACGGAAAAGAGGGCCATGGCATCGACATTGATGGCCGACGGCTCCACATCGGCTTGCGCCAAAAACCGGAGATGCTCGGCGACCTTGTCTCGAGGCGCAGCGGTGACAAGAACATCTGAGCCCTTGCTTTCACGTCCTGATCCTTCGATCGGTTGCTCAGGCGGAAGGATCAGGCTTCCGACCGCCAGATCTTCAAGCGGCATGGGCACAAGATTTTCGACTTCAAAAGGCACCACTTGCGCCAGCTTGGCTGAGTCCTTAAAGGGAAAGGAGAGCGTTCTCACGAAGAGGTCCTGACAAGGGATCGCCGTCACTAAGCGGTCTGTGACATAGAGACCATGTCGCCAGATGAAGCTTCGCAACGATTGCACGCGTCGAGCCGGTTCGAGATCTTCCGGCCTGGAAAACGGCATAGGGTGCTGGAAATAATCGACCGTTTCCCGCCCGCTGAGGCGGCGGCGAAACCGGACGGCTTTCAAGCCGGTTTGTCCGACATCCAGCCCGACACATTCATCTACAATGGCCATGAATTCAGCGTCCTCATTCGTGTCATGTTGCTCGTTTCGAGTATCATGGCATCGGAATACTTGAAACGTCCAAGCTACTTTACAATGCGATCCTTGCTTGTGCCAAGGTTCCGATGATCTTGACGGTCATCGGTGTTCCAGGAGGTGGAGCGGGGAGGCCCAGCGTTCCAGCTTTGGAGGCAAAGCCAGGACCTGGAACGACCGTGACAGTGAGCGCGAGTTGGCTATTTGGTAACGGCTGCTGAATGGTGATCTGCCCCTCTCCCGTGAAGGAGCCGTCGATCCCTTCCCCGTTCAGTTGCGTGACGTCGCAGCGGAGGTCACGGCAGGAAAGGCCTGCCGAAACCGAGCTGAAGGTCAGCGATAAGGTTCGTCCGTTGCCGACGGGAATTTGATCGATCACGAGATCGGTCGCTTCGGCCGTCCATGTCCCTTCACCCTTCATGACCGTCGTGCCGGACCGTCCGGACTCGATGCGATGGGAGAAATCCCCGGTCAATGTCCCTCGGGTGACGTAGCGGCGAAGGATCTTTGAGAGATCCACCTGCTGAAGCTGTCCTGTGATGGCTACGGGGCCGGCGAGGGAAAACGATGAAGCCGTGAGCGTACCCTTGGCGAGATTCGTACGTGAGGAGTTTCCGTCCAGTTGCACGATGATATCAAGGCCGAGCGTTCCGCTGAACGCTTTCAAGACTCCGAGTTTGGCTTGCAGCCCAGCCATTTCGATCGGCGTGATATTCGGCTTCGAGAGGGTCACGTGTCGCCATTCCAGGCTTAGGGGCAGCCCCATGGTCCAATCGGCGACCCGAACGTCCATCGCAGTGGCTCGTTTGAGTTCCTCCACCACCCGTGCCTGCAGCATCCCGTATGGAAAGGTCGCAAGGATGCAGATCGCCAAGATACCGATTCCAGCTGCAACCCATGCCAGGATCGCGCCCCATGCGTCAGGCCATTTGATGGTCATGATGTGCCGATCGTGATCCACTCGCGCACGGTCCACGGTGTGGCATCGGGATAGTGAAACGTCACTTCAATTAACACGGCTTTCGGGAGCTTGCTGGCCGTCGGCCATTCGTCGAGCCAAATCCGGTTCTGGTCGTCGTAATACCGAACATTGAAGGCCTGGACGCGATCGGCCAGTTCCATTTGCTCCAGCGTCTCATCGGTGTCGGTGAGGGTGTAGAGGTTCCTGCGAACAAATCGTATCAACCGATCGCGTTCCCGCGTATAGACAACACGAATGGTTTCGCTCTCCTTCGTCGTCCCGGAACTCATGCTCTGACCCATCGCCAGAAACGCGAGCGTATCGGCCGGTTGCCCTTCCAGTGTTCCGTTCATTCCCACCCAGGGGTAAGCGAGGTTCCGTTTGCTGAGGGCAATCTCTTCGGCCATGAGGCGTAAAATCTTTCTGACGGTTTGTTCTCTCGATTCATGGTCTCTTCCGGCCTCGACGGCCTGCGTGGTCGTGATGAGCGAGCCGAAGACCATGGCGGCGATGGTGCCGAGCAGTGCGACGGCGACCAATACTTCGACCAGCGTAAAACCCGCATCGCCTTTAAAAGGTGAGACGGCCCGCGAAGACATACGTGCTCACCTCCAGGCTTTCCTCACGTTCACTACGGGGCCAGGTGACTTTGATGCGAATTTCACGAATCAACTCCAATGGAGTCGGTGCGATCGTCTGTTTCCATCTATACCCGACCGCTCTCGGGTCGGTGTGGGTCACGGGTTGGGCTCCGAGGGGCACATGCCGAAACTCGCCGACGGTTTCGCCGATAGCATACTGCCCCAACAGCTCCACCTCCACCAACTTCTCTTGGGCCAACAATGTCGCGATTCTCAATTCCGAGGCTCTGTCTTGGAGATCCAGATCGAAATTTCTCAGGCCAAGGAGCACCGGCAGGGCAATCGCCAGTAGGGCGATCGCCAGCAGCACTTCAAGAAGCGTGAATCCTGCGTCGTCGGTTTCGGTTCGTTGTCTGCGTTGCACAGTGTCGTCCTATTGGAGGTTGGGAATCCTGCCGATCCCAGGCCCCGCCGCTCCTGTCTGCGGCCTGGCTTTCAGCAGGGTTCTCACACGATCGGGGATAAAGCGGTGTCGTGGAAGGTCGAACCGTTCATCACTCACTCGAATTCCGCCGGTTAATGAATCGACCGCCAGCCCCAACAGATTGTTTTGTGAGTCCATGAGGTACAACGTGACCGGCTCGATACGCCCATTCGTGAAGAATGATAGACCGACTCGTCCTGACATATGCTTGTCCGGCCCGATGGATATCTCAGTCAGACGGATGGATTCGGGTAACGAACGAGGGGTTTTCCAGGCCGGATCAAGAGGGAGGCGCTCTTCTTTGCCCTCCACGAGCATCAACCAGTAGAGTCCTCGATCCAGGTCAAGATAGAGTCTTAAGGGTGTCTGCTTTGAGGCTGCGTCTCCTTGTAGCGTTCGGAGAAGACCGATCAGCGTTCTTCCTGTGGAGCGCAGATCCTCTTCGAAGCTGATCCGAGGAATCATGATGGCCAAAATTCCTCCGAGAAGAAATAGGACGATCAGCATCTCAAAAATCGTGAAACCAGCCGGAGACCGCCATC